>NZ_JBVAYZ010000032.1:0-43475 GCF_055412865.1 Pseudarthrobacter ribosi
GCTCCCCGCACCGGCGCACCCCGGAGCGGCGCACCGCGCAGCGGGGCTCCCCGCACCGGCGGCGCCACCGGCGGCCAGCGCGGCGGGCGTCCGGCAACGGGCCAGCGTGCTGCTGCCGGCGCCAAGACCGGCGGCAGCAATGCCGGTGGCAATTCGGCTGTTTGGTCCTCCAACACCGGCGGCACCTCGGGCGGGTCCTACGCAGGCGGCGGCAACGGCCGCTCCAGCGAAGGCCGTCCGGCACGCAGCGGCGGCCCCCGCCGCGCGTCCGCCCCGGCGTCGAACGAACGCCGCAGCCGCTAAGGTCTCGGTTTTCCGCTACGCAAACAGACGGCCGCTATGGGGATCCCCGTAGCGGCCGTCCGAAAGCGCAGCATAAAAGGTGAGATCTACCAGCCGCGGGCGCGCCACTCTTCCAGGTGCGGGCGTTCCGCACCCAGTGTGGTCGGCTTTCCGTGGCCCGGATGCACCACGCTGTCATCCGGATACGCCCCGAACAGCCGCTCGCTGACATCGCTGATCAGCTGGGCGAACCGTTCCGGATCGTCCTGGGTGTTTCCCACGCCTCCCGGGAACAGCGAGTCGCCGGAGAAAATGTGCGCCGGGCCCTCCGGGTCCTGGTACACGAGCGCGATCGACCCCGGGGTATGGCCGCGCAGGTGCACTGCCGTCACATCGAAGCCGTCGAAGTTGCCGACGTCCCCGTGATCCAGCAGCACATCCACCGGCACCGGCAGCTCCGGGGCGTCATCCGTCCCGGCCGCCGTCTTCACCCCGGTGGCCGCCACCAGGCCCGGCAGCGCACGGACATGGTCCCAGTGCTGGTGGGTGGTGGCAACCAGCGCCAGCTTCGGCGCCGCGGAGGTATCCGCGGCGGCGTCGGCAAGCAGCCCCTGGATGGCGGCCAGATCATCGGCCGCATCGATCAGGAGCTGCGCGCCCGACACTTTGCTGGTGAGCAGGTACACGTTGTTGTCCATCTCGCTGACTGAAATCCGGCGGATGGTGATGTCACGTAACGAGTGAATGAGCGAGTCCATGGGCTTCAGTCTACGAAAGACGCTATTCACGGCCCTGGGACACCCAGTTGGGGTCCGCGGAGCGGGTGCCGACGACGGCGTCCGCAGCGGCGTCGAGTTTCGTCAGTTGCGCTGCGGTGAAGTCGAGCGTCAAGGCTCCCAGGTTCTCGTCGATCCGGTCCGCTTTGCGGGTACCGGGGATGGGGACTACGGGCAGCCCCAGCTTCCGGCCCTGCGCAAACAGCCAGGCCAAGGCCACCTGGGCGGGCGTTGCAGCCTGTCCGGCGGCGGCAAGTTCAGCCGCGACGGACTGCACGGCCGAGACCACGCACTGGTTGGCGTCCAGCGCCGCCTCGGCGAAGCGCGGGATGTTGCGGCGGAAGTCATTGCTGCCCAGCGTTGATGCGTCCACGGTGCCGGTGAGGAATCCCCGGCCCAGCGGCGAATAGGGCACAAACCCCACCCCGAGCTCGGCCGCGGCAGGAATAACGTTGCTTTCCACGTCGCGGCTCCAGATGGACCACTCACTCTGGACCGCGGCGATCGGGTGGACGCTGCTGGCTTCACGCAGCTCCTTGGCCGTCACCTCAGACAGGCCAAGGTGCCGCACCTTTCCGGCCTGTACCAGCCCCGCCATGGCCTCCACGGTTTCCACTATCGGAACGCGGAGGTCGCGGCGGTGCAGGTAGTACAGGTCGATGGTGTCGGTGCCCAGCCGTTGCAGGCTGCGGTCCACGGCCTGCCGCACATACGCGGCGTCACCCCGGATATCCGAGTAGCCGGTGGACGGTGTGCCCACCAGGCCAAACTTGGTGGCCAGCTGCACCTCGCCGCGGCGGTCCTTGAGGAGCCGGGCGATCAGCTCCTCGTTGCTGCCGCCGCCGTAGATGTCCGCCGTGTCGATGAAGCTGACCCCGGCATCCACCGCGTGGTGCAGGGTCCGCAGGGCCTCGGCCGGATCCACCTCCCCGTAAACCGGGGTCAGGGCCATGCCGCCGAACCCCAGGGGACTGACCATCAAACCGTCGCCGAGCATGACTGTTGCTGCCTTCATCGGGGCCTCTCTTTCGGTGTTTCTACCCCCAACCCGTGGCCGCTCCTGAGTATTCCTGCGCTCCCGCCCGGTTACTGCCGGTAGTCGGGCCGCAGCCACGGCGTGTCGCTCCGGATCACCCGTCCGGGCGCGCACTAACTGGGCGGGAGCGCCGGGGCGGCCGCGGATTTCCCGGCGGGCAGCAGCTTCAGCCCGGCCGCGCAGCCCACAATCCCCGCGATGAACAGCAGTTTGAGCGGGCTGGCCGGTTCGACGCCGGTCGCCATCGCCCAGCCGACCGTCAGGGCCGCGCCGATCCCGACCCAGACGGCGTAGGCCGTGCCGAGCGGGATGCTTTTCACGGCCAGGCCCAGCCCGGCCATGCTCAGGGCTGCGGTCAGCGCGAACACGAGGGTCGGCATGGGCCGGGTGAGACCATCGGAGAGGCCCAAGGCCGTGGCCCAGACCGCCTCCAGCACCGCGGACGCGAGCAGGATGACCCAGGCCAGGGTGGCGGCCGGCGTCTTGGTGGCCAGTGTCGATGCGCGGTTCGCGGGCATGGTCACGCCGCCAGCTTCAGGCCGGCCACGCACGCGACGATCCCGCCGAGCAGCAGGATCCGCGCGGCGGTGGTGGGCTCCACCTTGGCGATCATGGCGTAGGCGGAGGTCAGCACCACGCCGACGCCCACCCAGACGGCGTAGGCGGTGCCGGACGGGATGGACTGCATGGCGACCGCCAGCCCGCCGGTGCTGGCCAGCACGGAGACGAGGAAGACGGCGGCGGGTGCAATCCGGCGGCAGCCTGTGGTCTGTCCGGTCCGGTGCAGGGCCGCGGCCCAGACGGCTTCCAGCGACCCGGAAAGTATGAGAATTAACCACGACATGAGAGCTCCTGTGGCCAGTCTTGTCGCGTGCCGGGTACTGAACCGTCGTCCGGAGGCCCCTGAGGCGGGGTCTTGATCCCAGCCTAGCAACACCCCGCGGAGGGGCGAACCGGCGGCACCGTCGGCGCAGGACCCACCATCGGCTGCTCCACAACCGCCGTTTTGAGGGTTCATAACGGCAGTGCTGGAGCACTCGATGGGACGGCGCCGGGTCAGAGCGCCGTGGCTCCGCTCCAGAGTCGGAACGTTCTGCCCACAGGATGGACGCTGCAGCCCTCCGCCGCGGTGGCGAGGTCCCCGGCGGCGATGTCCGGGGCGGCCGAGACGATGGCGCGGCCGTCCGGGGTGACCAGGGTGGCCAGTTCCCCGATCCGGCGCAGGGCAGGCATGGCGCCGCGCTCCAGCCGCTGCACGGTGACGTCCATCCCGCTGTGGGCCAGCTACCTCGTCAAGGCCTACGCCTGGCGGAGCGTGCTCGCCGACGGCGGGCTGCTGGAGTGGCTGGGGGCGCCGGTCGGGCTGGAATCCCCGGGGTACGGCGAAACCGCCGTGATTACCACCTTGCCGATCTGGATCCTGCAGAACCTCTTCCGGCCCAACCAGGCGCCGGTGGTCAACGTCGTCGCCGTCGTCCTGATCGTCGTCTCGATCATGCCGATCTGGCTCGCGCAGCGGCTGTCCCAGGACTCGGTGGGGATCGGCGCCACCCGGGTGAAGGTGACGGAGGGCTAATCCGCGGCGCGGTCGATCGACACGACGGCCAGGAAGCCGCGGCCCAGAATCTCGGGGGTGTCGGTATCGGAACCAACGACGGCGTCATAGCGGGCGAGCGTCGTCGGCTCGGCCGCCTGCGTCCCAGGGGCGCCCGCGGCGGTGCCCGCGGCCGGCTCACCGCCGGACGGCGTACCCGGCCCGGCGCCGGCGGTGCCGGGAGTTACCACCGCCTGGCCCTGGAGCAGGATCCCGAGCTGGCCCTCGAACACGGGATGCGCCCGCTTCTTAGAGAGTTCGATGATGGAGGTGTATCCCTTGAACACGCCGCGGCGGGTGATGACGTTCAGGTCGCGGATGTTGCCCGTCGGCAGCGCCCCGGCCGCGGCGGCGTCGCCGGAGAACCGGAACGGGCGGTTCTTCTCTAGCGGGTGCTCGGCGCCGTCGACGCTCAGCAGCAGCAGTTCGCCCTCCACCACGGTGAGGACCCGGTCCATGCCGGGGTAGGCCGAGAAGTCGCCGGCCTTGGACACCTCGGCGATGCTCACCCGCCAGTCCCAGCCGGCGGCCCCGGGGCCGTCCTGCGCGGGGGCGGCCTGTGCGGAGGCGGCCGCGGGATGGCTGGCCAGTTCGCGGGTCACCCCGCCGCCGTTGCGCCAGGGGTGGTCTTTCAGCTCGGCATAGCGGATGATCTCCATCCCTCCACCCTATCGGCCGGCCGGGAATGGAATCCGGGGCGCCGGCCGCTGCCACCAGCGCCGAGGTCCTACTTCGCGCCCATGTTCCGGACAACCATGGGCGCGAAATCTCACCTCGGGGGCGGGTGGGGCGCCGGGCTGCCGCGGTCCTTGCTAACGTCGGAGGCAGGAACAAGGGTAAACACCGGAGAAGGAGCGGAATGTTCGTCAAGGTATGCGGGCTCAGCACCCACGAGTCGGTCCGGGCCGCGGCGGAGGCCGGGGCGGACGCCGTCGGCTTCGTCCTGACCCGCAGCCCCCGCGAAGTGACGCCGGCGCAGGCGCGGGAACTCCTGGCCCACATCCCGGCCGGCCTCCCCGCCGTCGGCGTCTTCCGGCACGAGGCCGCGGCGGACGCCGCGGCGCGGGCACGCGAGGCCGGGCTGGACTGGGTCCAGCTGCACGGCGACCGCACCCCGGCGGACGTGCGCACCGTGCACGACGCCGGACTCAAGCTCATCCGGGCCGTCACCATGTCCGCCGCACCCGAGGCGTTCGCGGACTGGGGCGAGGAGATGCTCCTGATCGACGCCGCCGTCCCCGGCTCCGGCGAGGCCTGGGACTACGCCTCGGTCCGCGCGAAGGGGCTGGAGGGGCGCAATTGGCTGCTGGCCGGCGGGCTCGATCCGGCCAATGTCGCCGGCGCCGCCTCGCAGGCAGGGGCCTGGGGCGTGGACGTCTCCTCCGGCGTGGAGTCCTCCCGCGGGGTGAAGGACCTGGCCAAAATCCGGGACTTCGTGGCGGCGGCGAAGGACCCGGCCGCGAAACCCTGAACACCCCTGCAGGAATGCCGCCGGTCCCTCCCGTGTTGGCCCCGACATGAAGCGCATCGGATTCTTGTCTTTCGGGCATTGGGGGCCCGGCGAGGGTTCCCGCACCCGGACCGCCCGCGACGCCCTGCTGCAGGGCATCGAACTTGCCGTCGCCGCCGAGGAACTGGGCGTGGACGGCGCGTACTTCCGCGTGCACCACTTCGCTCGGCAGCAGGCCTCCCCGTTCCCGTTGCTGGCCGCCATCGCCGCCCGGACCAGCCGGATCGAAATGGGCACCGGCGTGATCGACATGCGCTACGAAAACCCGCTGTACATGGCCGAGGAGGCCGCCGCGACGGACCTGATCAGCGGCGGTCGGCTGCAGCTCGGGATCAGCCGCGGTTCACCCGAACCCGCCCGTGACGGCGCTGCCGCCTTCGGCCACGTGCCGGCGGATGGCGAGACCGCCGCGGACATGGCCCGGCGGCACACCGCGGTGTTCCGCCGCGCGATCTCGGGGGCCGGGATGGCGGAGGCGGAGCCGCGGTACGCGGGCGGAGGATCGGGGCTGCTGCCCGTGCAGCCGCATTCACCGGACCTCGGCGGGCGGATCTGGTGGGGCGCCGGTTCGCGCGCCACCGCCGTGTGGACCGCGGAACAGGGCATGAACCTGATGAGCTCCACGCTGCTCACCGAGGACACCGGGGTGCCGTTCGACCAGCTTCAGGCCGAGCAAATTTCCATGTTCCGGAAGGCCTGGGCCGGCGCCGGCCATCAGCGCGAACCGCGCGTCTCGGTGAGCCGCAGCGTCCTGCCGATCGTCGACGAGGAGGACCGCCGGTTCTTCGGTCTCAGCGCCCTGCGGGAGAAACGCGACCAGGTCGGGGTGATCGACGGACTGGTGGCCCGCTTCGGCCGGAGCTACGTCGGCGCCCCCGACGCCATCGCCGAGGAACTGGCCGCCGACGCGGCCGTCCGGGACGCCGACACCCTGCTGCTCACCGTCCCCAACCAACTGGGTGTGGACTTCAACGCCAAGCTGCTGGGCACCGTGGTCCGGCATATCGCTCCAGCGATCGGCTGGGCGCCGAAGCCAGCGGCGTAACTCGGACGCCGCGCTGGGCGCGTCGCAGGTTTCCGCGGAAGGCTAGCCGGGCCGCGGCGCCGTGGCTAGCATGGCTCCTTGGGGGAGTACCCCGATGACCCGGCGGGCCCCGCCCGCCACCCGCGAAGGAGACCGTTGTGACCCTGCCCGAAGGTTTGACCCCCGGCGTCTGGACGCTGGACATGTCCCACAGCGAAGTCGGCTTCAGCGTCCGCCACGCCGGCATCAGCAAGGTCCGCGGCCGCTTCAACGAGGCCGCGGCGGAAGCCCGGGTCGGCGATTCCCTCGCCGACTCCAGCCTCCATGCCAACATCAAGACCGCCAGCTTCGACTCCGGCGACGCCAACCGCGACGCCCACGTCCGCGGCGCTGACTTCTTCGACGTCGAAAAGTACCCGGAGATGACCTTCCGCGCCACCGGTATCAGAGGCGACGGCGAGGACTATGTGCTGACCGGCGACCTCACGATCCGCGACGTCACCAAGCCGGTGGACCTGGAAGTCGAGTTCACCGGCGTCGCGGTGGACCCGTTCGGCGCCACCCGCGCCGGGTTCAGCGCGGAGGCGGACATCAGCCGCAAGGAATTCGGCCTGACCTGGAACGCCGCGCTCGAGGCCGGCGGGCTGCTGGTCAGCGACAAGGTCAAGATCAGTGTCGAAGCGGCCATGGTGAAGCAGGCCTAGCGGGCAGGCCGGCGCCGCGTTTAGAAAAGCAGAAGGACGAAGCCGCCGACCGTGGAAACAATTCCGACTCCGGTGAGGAGCCAGCCAATGGTCCAGGCGGCGTTGTCCTGCTTCGGCGGGGTGAGGCCCCAGCGGGACGGGTGGCAGACGTCGTAGTAGAGGTCGACGTCGGACCCGACGACCAGGCCGTCTGACTCGGTCGCCGGCAGCAGGGACCGGTGGTCGGCGTCGTGGTGGTCCGTCCAGCTGTAGCCCGTGAACCCGCCGGCGCTGATCACTTTGCCGGTGGTTCCGGCCCACTGGCAATGGCGCCGTCGGGAGATCCAGCCCCACACCAGCAGCGGCAGGCCCAGCACGAAACCCACCCATGTCATGACTTCGAGAATGGGGCCCAGCAGGTCTCCGATGCTTGTCATCTGCGCGCGTCCCGGACAGGCGGCGTCAGCGGGTCACGCGCGAGTGGCGCAGGAAGAACATGATGCCGGCCCCCACAAGGACCAGGAGGCCGACGTAGAGCAGGAACTGCACGGCCTCCACCACGAGCCCGACGACCAGCAGGACGAGGGCAACGATCAGGGCAATCTTCAGGAGTGCAGGCATGTTCCCAGTATTGTGCCCTTTCGTGCGTTCGCAAAGCGCCCGGCCCGCCGTCCGCGTCACGGGACACATTTCAGGAATTGTTCAGGGTGAACCCCTAGGCCGGATCGGCCTCCGGCGGGGGAGAATGGAGCCATGAAGACATTGCTCAACATCATCTGGCTACTCTTTGGCGGACTCTGGCTCGCGCTCGGCTACTTCGTGGCAGGAATCATCTGCTGCCTGCTGATCGTCACTATCCCGTGGGGGCTCGCGTCGTTCCGGATAGCCAACTATGCGCTCTGGCCGTTCGGGCGCACCGTGGTGGACCGTCCGGGCGGCACCGGGGTGTTCTCCCTGCTCGGAAACGTCATCTGGCTGCTCGTCGCCGGCATCTGGATCGCGATCGGCCACGTGGTCACCGCCTTCGCCATGGCCATCACCATCATCGGCATCCCGCTGGCCATCGCCAACCTCAAACTCATCCCGGTCTCGCTGATGCCGCTGGGCAAACAGATCGTCCCGACAGACAGGCCCTTTGTGACGGCCTACAGCAAGGCCTACCGCTAACCGTTGTAGAGGAGAAGTCCCGCAATGTCCGAGCATGTAACAGCCGTTCCCGCAACGTCCGGCCAGCGGAAGTCCGCCGCTCCGCCCGAGGACCTCATGCTGGTCATCACCCGCGAATTCCCGGCGTCCATTGACCAGGCCTGGTCCGCTCTGACGGACCCGGACCAGGCACCGGCCTGGTGGGGACCGCGCGGGTTCCATGTTCCCCGCGAGAGCATCGACGCGGACCTGGAGATCGGCGGCTTGTACCGGGCCTGCATGGTCCGGGACAGCACCGGGGAGGAACACTGGTGGAGCGGTGTCCACACGGACATCGAACCGCCGAATCTCTTCATCTTCACCCACGCCTGGGACAAGCCGGACGGCACCCGCGGCTTTGAGACCGAGGTGACCTTCCAGCTGGAGGAGATCGACGGCGGCACCCGGATGACGTTCTTCCAGGGCCCCTTCGACACGATCGACAATCGTGACAGCCACGGCGTCGGCTGGCGCGAGTCCTTCGACCGGCTCGCCGAACACCTCCGCCGCACCCCCTGACCCCACGCTCTGACCGCGCGCTGCCGTGGACTCGCGGTTTGGCGCCGTGCGCCGCAGCTAGGGTTTCAGGGCCGCGGATTCGCGGGTTTCATAGCTGATGTTCCGGAGCTCGTCGTCCGCCTCGTTGACCTGGAGCACATAGCCGTCGGGATCCGCGACGGTGAAGTACCGGCCGAAGGTTTCATCAATAACGGCGGACGGCTCGAAGCCTGCCAAAGCCAGGCGCCCGGCCAGGGGCTCGAGCTTCTCGTCACTGGTGAACTGCAACGACACCGCGCCCGCGTCGAGGTGGCTGCTGGGCGTTGCGGCGATGTGGAGCCCCAGCCCTCCGCCCTCGCCGTGTAGTTCGGCCCAGGTGCCGCTGGTGGCCGCAGCCTGCTCCGTGAGGCCGAGCATGGCGTAGAAGCGGTTGGACTTCTCGATATCCCGCACGTAGCGGATCGGCGTGATTCTCATTGTTCCGGGCCTTCCTTGCTGTTGAGGACCTGCATCAGAGCTTGTTCGACATAGGCAGAGAGGGAGAGCCCCTCTTCGATGGCGGCATGTTTGACCCGCTTCACCAGGGACGCCGGCAGATACACGTTGAACTGCGTTTTCTCGACCATACTAGGATGCTAGCAATCTAGGACGAGGACGGCTAGGCCTGTCGTGGATGAGTGTGTTCTGGCTGGGCCTGCGCCCTGCGCCCTGCGCCTACCGGAGCTCGGCCTGCAGGTTCCGCCGCGCGGCGTCCAGCCACAGCTCCCGGCCCCGCGGGGTGTGGAAGAGCGGATCCAGCCGCAGGAGCTGGCGGACGACGGCGGCGCGTCCGGCGGCGAAGTCGTCGTCGCCGATGTGCACAAAGTCCTGCCGGACGGCGGCCAGGTACCGGGCGTAGGCTGCCGGCTCCCCGCCGAGCACGGAGAGGTCGGCGTCGCTGAGCAGGGCGGCGGCCCCGTCGCCGGGCTCGGGCTGGTGGTCGGCTGTCATCCGCACCAGGCGGGCCACCTCGTCCACCTCGGCCGCGGGAAGCCGAGCGTGGGCCAGCCGGTCCTCGGCGAGCCGGGCCGACTCCTCCTCGTCCTGGCCCGCGATGCCGCGGTAGACGGCGTCGTGGAACCAGGCGGCGAGCAGCACGGTGCGCGGCGGGTCGGCCGGTTCGGTGAGGAGGTCCAGGGCCTCCAGGACCGCCAGCAGGTGCGTGCGGCCGTGGTACTTCCGGTGCTCCTCGCCCCAGCGGTCCAGCAGGTCCAGGAAGAGCGCGTCGTGGCCGGGCAGGACGGTGTTCCAACGCGTCAGCAGGGGGAGCTTGAGTGCGCCGTTGCGTCGCCGCGCCGGGATCCGCAGGCCGCTGGCGATCAGTTTGCGGACCAGGACCCGCCCCTCGACCGGCACCGCTCCGGCGGCCACGAGGGCGCCGTACCGGGCTTCGGCGACGTCGTAATGGTCGCCGTCGAAGGCCCTGTCCGGGATGCCGGCCGCCGCCGCGAAGGCGTGCAGTTCCTCCAGCGAGGTGTCCGAAATCAGGTGCGAGAAGTGGGTTCCGTGCGCCGGCCAGAGCGGAGAGTCCAGGTAAATGGCCATGGGGGAAGTCTAATCCGGCCGCGGATCAGCCCTGGCTGGCGTCAGCAGCGGCGGTGTCGGACTGCTGCTCCTCCGGGGTCTGCGCACGGAGCGGTTTGGAGCGCACGCCTTCGCCCTTTTCATTCAGCTGGGTCTCATGTTCGGCTTCGGCGATGTCCGCGGGCGTGATGTCGCCTCCTGAGTTCCAGGCCTTGATCGCGGCCCAGGCCACCGCCACAAGGGGGACAGCGAGGATCGCGCCGATGATGCCGGCGAGGATGGTGCCGGCCGTGAGGGCCAGCAGGATGACGAGGGCGTGGACGTTGAGCGCCTGGCCCATCACCACGGGCTGCAGGAAGTTGCCCTCCAGCTGGTTGACGACGATCACGACAATGATGACGACCAGGGCCGCGAGCGGGCCGTTGGCAACCAGTGCGACGAGCGCCGCGAGGATACCGGCCAGGGTGGCGCCGATCAGCGGGATGAAGGCTCCGATGAAGGTCAGTGCGGCGAGCGGCAGCGCGAGCGGCACCCCCATGATCACCAGCGCCAGGCCGATGAAGAACGCGTCCACGAAGGCCACGATGGAGGTTCCGCGCACATAGCCGCCGAGCACGCTGAGGCTCCGTTCCCCGGCGCGGCGAGCCCTGACCAGCTTCTCGCCCTTGAACGCCCGCAGCATGAAGGCCCAGATCTTTTCGCCGTCCTTCAGGAAGAAGAACAGGATCACCGCCATGAGCACGGCGCCGGTGAGGAAGTTGCCGGCCGCGCTGAGCCCGGAGATGGCGCCCGCGCCGACGGTGCTGCTGGTGGCGAAGTCGATGGCGGCGTCACGCGCCTGCTGGATCTGCTGGTCATCGACGGGGATGGGGCCGGTGCGAATGAAGTCGTGGACGCGGTCGAAGCCCTGCGTGGCCTTGTCGGCCAGCTCGTCCGCCTGGCTCATGACGGCGAAGACGATGCCGGTGATCACGGCACCGAACGCGAGCAGGAGCGCCACGAACGACACGGTGGTCGCGGCGGTGCTGGGCCAGCCGCGGCGGCGCAGCCAGTGGACGAAGGGGGCGATCGCGGCGGCGAGGATCAGCGCCAGCAGCGCCGGAATCACCACGAGCCGCACCTGGATCAGCGCGTACACCACGACCACGGTCAGAACCAGCAGCAGGAGGACCTGCGCGGTCCTGATGCTGGCGCGGCCTAGGCTGTCGTTCCAGGGGGTTGTTTTCTCCGGGCTGCCCATGCTGCTCTGTCTCCCACTATCGGATGGTCATGTTACTTACCAACCGTCTCACAGCCGGAGGCTCCAGCCCGCGGGGACTGGCCCGTTTGTCAGGAAGTGGCGGGTCGGATGTTCTGGTTGCCGCGGAAAGTGTTCTCCGGGTCGAACTCCCGTTTTATCTGGGCCAGCCGGTTGTAGTTCTCGTCCCCGAAGGCCGCCCGGACCCGTTCCTGGCCCTCGTCGCCGATAAAGTTCAGCCACACGCCCCCGGTTGCGTAGGGTGCAATGTCCTGGCGGAACCTCTTGACCCAGGCCTTCGCCTCCTGGCCGCCCTGCGGGGTCTCGCCCAGTCCGAAGGGGTGGGTCACCCAGCTGGCGTTCCGGTTCAGCAGCGGCGTGGTGGCGGCGCCGGCGCCTCCCACCGCGCCGCCCCAGTGGGCAATCAGCTGCTGTGAACTCGGCCCCGGCAGGTTCCGGGCGGAATCGACGATGACGTCGAGGGCGGCATCGGAGAGTTCGTTGTGGTAGTCCGCGCTCCAGTAGTTGTACTTACCCGGCGGATCGTCCAGGGAACACTGGAAATCGGCGTAGTCGATGTCCTCCAGGAGGTCCACGGCTGGCTTCAGCACCCGGTAGGGCTTCGTGTGTTCGGCACCCTCGGCCGCGTCCCCGGCGTAGAGGTAGACGACGGCGCCGGCAAACACGGCCACCGGCTCATGAACCTCTACGGCTACGACGAGCTCGGAACCATCGCCACCCTCGGCGGCCACGACCTCCGCGCCCGCCTCATGCCGGCCCGGGACCTTGACCGGGCAACCGTCGAAGTACGCATCGAAGGAGTGCCCAGGGCAACCACACAAATAGCCCGCCGCAGTCTCCTGTCCGCCGATCTAGGCACCATCAGACAACTCGAAAACCGTGTCTCATCGCTCCCCAAGCTGGCAGCCGACGTCGAAGGACGACGGAAGGAAGCACTCGCCCATGTCGAACAGGCAGAGAAGGCCCTGGCAGAACCCTTCAAACACGCCGATACGCTCAAAGCCGCCCAGGCGGACGCGGCGCGGATCAACCAGCTCATGGCCGACGCAGCGAAACCGGAAGAGCCGGCGCAGCCCGAGCCCCGTCCCGCCGGCATTGACCCCCGGATGGAAAAGATGCAACGGCTCATGAACGCTTCATTCCCACCACAACCAGGCACCGTGGCCGCCGCCGCAACGACAGCCCAACCAAGGAGCCAGGACCAGCGCCGCCAGCAACAAACCGAATATGGGCGCTAGCCCCGCATTCGGGGTGCACGGAAGCCCTGCGCAGAACAAACAACGGTGCAGCGCATTTCCGGTAACGCACTCCTGCAAAGCATGATGTCAGTTTGATACCACTTCCCAGTCAAGGCAGTTGCTTCGACATATCCCCTAAGGACCCGCATGACCAGTAGATGGATACCGACCACTGAAGAGGACATCGTTAGCAGTATTGCTAACGGCACCTTCAGGGAAAACCACTATCTGGAAGTGAAACAGAGCGCCAACAACGGCTCCATCGCTGCCACGCTTGCCAGTCTTGCGATTGACGGTGGGACCTTCATCCTGGGGGTAGAGGAGATTTCCGACGTCCAGAAGAACAAGACGCTCCGCACGAAACCGCTCCCAACCGAAGGTCTGGCGGAGCGCATTGACCAGATCGCTCGGAACAGCATCGAACCACCCTTAGTTGTCCGGACGGTGGTCATCCCCTCGACCCAGGAAAATGCTCTCGGATACGTCGTCGCTACCGTCCTTCCTTCCCCCGTTGCGCCACACATGGCGGGTGGGAAGTACTACGGCCGCGGGGAAGCCTCCAAGCACGCCCTGACAGACGCCGAAGTTCTCAGGCACCACCAACGGCGACAGCAGCAGATTGACCTCGGAGCCAAGCTGCTTGAGGAGGAGCAAGAGCGAGACTACCTGCCGGTGGAACAACGGTTAGCAGGGCACATCTATATCGTTGCCGAGCCGCTTATGCCCATCAATCAGGAGCTGCTCGAGGAACTGGTTGATAACTTAGCGGTCCTAGAGATCGTGACCCAGGGATCCGATCGGGCACCCGACACAAATCCGCGTCCACGAGAAGCCACCAACAAGCTTGCTCGAAGCAACGGGACAGCATTCGTCACGTATGCAGCCCTGGGTGAAGGGCGTACACCAAACCCAGAAGCACGGGAGAGCTCTGTTGAAGCTAGCCTTCTGGACATCGAGGTAACCCATACAGGGGGCTTCAGAGTGTTCCTTGGTAGAGGCACCCTCCAGTGGACTCCTGAGCAACACTTCATCCTCGACGTGAATGCAGTTGCCTACCTGCAGCATCTCATGGAGTGGATTGCCAGGCTGTCGGATGTGCTGAACTATGGCGGGGCATGGACCCTAGGCGTGCGGGCTACCGGCCTCAGGGGCCTCAGATCCACTCATGCTATTCAGGGCGGCTCCACAATTCAGAGTACATTTGTCGAAAAATATGGAGCCATGGACGCTGATAGGTACCAGAAGATCACCATGGCCACCTTGGCAGAAATACAGGACGCACCAAACAGGGTGGTTCGATCGCTGGTCGGTAACTATCTGCGCGCTCTGGGAACTGAAGGCCACTACAGCTTGGAACGTGAAGCACCCGCTAAATCCGGCGGGACGACCGGGCGAGGACGGTTCTAGTAGATCGGGTCAATGCCTAGGTTCTCTCGGGTCCGACGGGACTCCCCTAAGAAGCAACGCACGAGCGCGTTCGAACCAACTGGCGTTGGTCGGGTCCGGTCTCTCAGGCTTGCGGGCGTAGTTGATTCCAATGCTGGATATCTCTGATCCCCGAAGAACCAGGACAACTTGTGGCTGCAAGACAGGGACCTCATTCACGGCGGTGCTGTGAAGTATCGGCTCAAAGAGGACAAGCTCCCGGTCATCTGCTTCGTGGTCTGCGCTGAAGTTGCCCACGATTCCCTTCCAGATGTCCCCCGACTTCATCGTTACCATGACAAGCTTCGCGATCAGCGAGTTTGCGAACTCTAAACAGCTCAGTCCACAGCGTGTGTTTGTGGACAAGCGGCGTTACTAGATGTCGCGAAAGAAAATGATTAGCGAGAGTCGCTATTCCGAGGCTGGCTGCCAAGTATCCGACCGCGGAGGCGAGCAGGCTACCGAAATGTGAACCAACGTATGCGTTTTCCCAACGAAAAAGGGAAGCGAAATCAGGCGGCTCACCGTCTGTGACCACTCGCCAGGTAGCGAAGGCGGCGAGTCCTGCGGGGATGCTGATTGCGACGGAAGCAAGGACGGTACGGCTTATTTCCTGGAAGGCCGATTCCTTAGCGCGTACTCTCCGTGTTCCGCTGATCTGTTCGAAGTAAAATCCTGGTGCCACAAAGCATATGAATATTAGGAATGACACCCACGAAGCAGGCATTACTCCTCGGTGGAGTCAGTCACTGTGGCTACCTGCTGCAGGAGGAAATCGCGGCCAGAAATTTCGGACGTCGCTGTAGGAAACGACGAAACGGAATCAAAAGATTTTTCGTGCGCGAAAGTAGTCCGATCGTCATACTTCGGTTCAACGACTCCGGTCAGTACGGTGCGCTCTGAGTTACTTTCAGTCATTGTCATCTTCTTTCGGTAGTCGGGAGTAGAGGCGGCCACTGTCAGCTTAGGGCCAGCTAGAAGAAGGTACTAACGGGCCTTCATGACGACAGTTGGGACTAGTCCTGTTCTGCTCCAGCAAGTGGAAACGTTGGCACGGCCCGCCAGCTAGGCGGTTTTTCCCCGAGGGCAATAGCTGTCTGTTTCACTAAGGCCTCTGAAGAGTGCCTAAATACGCGGGCACAGGTGATAGCGCCGTGGAGCGTAAGCGAGTATTTGTTGTCCTTCTGCGGCCGCAATACGGAAGACGCGTGAAGGCCCTGCCGCATGGGTGTGGGCCAGTGTTCGGAGAGATAGCCGCGAGTTAGCCCATGTGCCAGTGAATGACGGACCTGCAGCCATCCGTCAGCCTGGTCCAGGGTTTGCTCCCAGGAGATGTCTGCTTCAGTCCACCAGTTGCTCTGTCCGAGTGCAGGCGGCGAGAACACTGTCAAGGAAAATTGGCTCCGCCAGGTACTGGGAGACCAGTTCCCAAGCTGGGAAACCAAATTCTTTTCGAAGTCCCGAAGGGACGGAGAGTTCGTGTTCGCCAGCTTGGCAATCTGAGCGAAACTTAGTCCTCGTTTCGCCCCTACAACGGCAACAAATTCCTCCAGGAACCCCTCGAAAGCGGACAAGGATGTCAGGACAATGGCCGGCCCGAGTGCCATGTGTTTGGCCTCGGGCCTGTGTTTTTTCCTTTCGTGCAGCTGTTGAAGCCCGTTGGGGACGGCGAGGCTCTTTGCGTAGCGGGCTACAACGCTTTTTAATTCGGGTGCGTAAGGCATGCTGAGGAGTCTAGCCAGCCGATGTCACGATTTCCGTTGCAACTCCGCTGAAGCGCAGGTAACCGATGTGTTCGCATTAAAGGGAATTCGTGGTTACCAGGTCAGCGACGGGGTGGCAGGTGCCGGTACAGGGTGGTGCGTTTCAGCCCGGTCTTGGCGGTGATCTCCTTCATGGAGAAGCCTTTGTCCCGCAGCAGGGCGGCGTGTTCGAGTTTGTCGGCATCGATTACGGAAGGCCGTCCTGTACGTCGCCCGTTGGCAGATGCCACCGTCCGCGCGTGCGAGGCTCGTTCGGCCGCGTAGGTCCGTTCCATCTCTCCGAAGAGTGCCAGCATGACACCGCAAGCTGCGCCATGGGACTGTCCGGGTTGGAAGTGTTGATAGGCAGGGGATCAGCCAGGGTCCGGACGCCGACGCCGCGTTCTTTCAGTGCGTGGACCAGATTTAAGGTGTCCCGCACGGTCCGTCCCAGCCGGTCCAGCGTGTGGACCACAAGAACGTCGCCGGCTCTGGCGTGACGTAACGCGTCCTGAAGCCCCGCGCGATCCGTGGTGGTGCCGGACTTCTTATCCGAGAAGATCGTCTCAATGCCGGCGGCAGTCAAGGCATCCAACTGCCGGGCGAGGTCCTGCTTCACCGTTGATACGCGGGCGTAACCAATCTCCATGCCCAAACCGTACCGAAAGTCATCCCTGTGACAGGGGATTGTGGCGAGGGTTTTGGAACAACATACTGGACAGTCAGATTACGCGGCGTTTAGGCGATTCTGTCAGTTTCAGAAGTCGTCTGCACTGAATGTCAGGAGTCCTCTGCACTAAGCCACTGGGCGACGGAGTACCGAGCCGAAGTGACATTAGTGCAGAAGAGTGTCGAGCAGAAGCAGTGTTAGTGCAGATAAGTGCGCCGACGAAGACGCTGGCGAAGCTTGTCGCAGCTACTTTTTCTGCTTGGCTAAGGGATGTTGCTTCGGATTAGGCGGGGAACCTGGTACCTCGGGAGCCCTTCCCAAGGCGGCTTCGTGCCGGGCAGGGTCGCGGAGTTCCTGGATCATTGCGGCAATGTAGGCCTGCGTGTAGACGTGGCTGTTGTGTGCCTTGCTGTAGATGCACCGTGAACCGTCGGCGTATTCTGCCGATGGACCATGGCCCTTCTTTGGTCCGACACCGTCCCTATGGCGCATCTTCGTGAAGTCGTTGACTGAAAACCTGAACTTGGTCTGTTCTTCGATCGCGGCAGCTGCATTTTTCGGCAGCATCTCGTCGGCAAAGCCGCTGGCTTTGAGCTTTTCGATGATGAGGATTTTGCCCTGTCGTCCCTCTGAATGTTTCTCTTCAAGTTCTTCCGGTGAAAGGTCCTTGGCATTGATGAACTTGAATGCGAGGTCCGCCTCGGACTTTGGTCCGATGATCGGTTGCAGCTGGATCCTGTATTCGTAGCGCGGGTCATCACGCACGTTATCGGGAAGGCGAGCTTCAAACTCTGAGATGTAGGTCATTGCCTCGAGTGGCAGCCCCTTCCGGAGCGCCCGCTGAGCGTCCATTCCTTCCGGTGAGAGCGACTGAACAAAGACGGGAAAGCGGAGTTCCTCCGCGAGGCTTTCCTCCGACCCGAACAATCGGGTTAACTCGGCCTCGAAGTTGATGACATATGCATGAGCGAGGGCTGCGGTGGCGAGTACCAGACTCCGGTCATACCTGTGCTCCACGGAATTGCGAAAGTTGATGAAAAATTCGATGTTTACCCTGATGGGGTCTTCGGGCGCGTAGACCGTGTCGAGGCAGGTTTGGAGGTCCCAGGACTGCTTTTGCCCATACTTGTCTCGCTTGTAGAGGCGGCTGTCCTTCTTCACACGGAAGTAGATGTTGGTCTTCTTCCTAACCAAGTGAGCGTGCACGAGGTTCTGCCATGCCAAGTGCATATGCACTGCAAAATCCGCGAGGCTCTGGCGCTCACCCGGCCTGTTGTAGAAGTCAACGGCGACACACGCCTGCCGGCGTGCCTCCTTCATCGTGTGCCACCAGTTATGTCGCGGCGCTATGGCGTCCCCCTCGTCCCAGCAGCGGCCCCCTTTGATGCCACATCTCTCATTCTCGCTGGTCAGCAGCCACTAGGAGAAAATATTCATCACACGGCGAACAGTGCTGGCAGACGACCGCCTGTCCGAGTCCCCCGGGTGGCGACGTCGGGCTGCAGTTCAGTGCCTCCGCAGGCCAGCAATTGCCAAGGAACTCAATTACGAGAACGATCTCAATCGAGAGCTGCAGGACGTGCCAGCCCTTCGGGAAAGCATCTTGATATCAGTTCTCGAAATCGCACAGCCGATTAAGGTCCGCGAATCGGGTTTTGAGAATCAAAGAGTTCTCCATCGGTCCGTGCATAATTATCGAAACACGACTGGGGGACTAAATGTTTGATCTGTTGCCGCTCGATGGAGACGGACGTAGCTGCTATCCGAAGGACCCCGACAGTCGTTGGGAGACCGCTGAGGTTTTAGTTGTCGTGAAGGCCGCTCCTCAGCCCTCGGCCGCCTATGGCGACACCGTCTGTGTGGCAGGCATCCGGATGAGGGAGAGCGGCCCGGAGTGGATACGGCTCTACCCCATACCCTTCCGCTCCATGGAGGAATATCTCCAATTCACCAAATACGACTTGATCAGGCTGCAGGTGAAACCGGCGTCAAAGGATCCACGAAGCGAAAGCTACATTCCAGATCGTTCCACGATAGAAGCTGTCGCCCATTTGGATCCTTGGAAACCGCGCCATCGATATGTATCGCCGCTTTCTTCGCAATGGACCATGTGCGGAATACTCAGGGCGCAGAGGGCCGGCCAGGAGTTTCCCTCGCTGGCAGTGATCCGCCCCCGTGAAGTAAGAGACTTCAAGCTGACCGTTCACCCAGGCTGGACTCCGGAACAGGCACAAAAGCTCAAAGTGAACCTTGGCCAGGAGGATCTATTTGGGGATGCCCCCAAAGTGCAGCTGCTCGAGGCACCTCGGTTCGAAGGAAAATATTCCTATCTCTGTGAAGACAAGGCTTGCAAAGGGCACGTCCAGGGGTTGCTCGACTGGGAACTCGTCGCGCTGGAAAGGCGGCTGAAGGACCGCGATGACTTCAATGCCATGTCCGAGATTCGCAAGAAATTCTTCACGCAGATGTGCGCTCCCGATCGTCGCCCACTGTTTTTCGTCGGAAATCAGTTGAAGCATCCCCTGGCGTTCAGCGTTATAGGTGTCTACAGATCCCAGTCGCTGAACTAGGTGCGAGACAGAGCTGCAGCTTCGGCCGAAACGGCCTCGAGCACCAGTCGACGATGGCAGCGAGCCTCCGATGCTTCAAAGCACAGAAGGGCCACATGTTCGGCCGCCGCGAGCTGCGCCAGGTGATGGACCGCAGCGTGAGCTGAGTCAGCGAGCAACAACTCTCGATACTTTTCATGGGCAAACCCCGCGGCGTTCGTACCAGGCGCCCAGAACCCGTCACGGTTATCTTTAGGATTGCCGAGGACAGGAAGATGCTCGTAACGAATGCCAGCATCAGCCAAGGCAGCGGAAAGCGCGGTCTTTGAGAACCCCTTTTTCCGAGAGATAGCATTCAGGCGCACGTCTACGAGTACGTCAACCTTCCACGGCTGAAGATGATGAATGAACGACGAAATATCGTGGCCCTCGTAGCCCACACCGATAATCCCGCTAGTCTCCGTCCACATCACCCCATTCTTTCATGGACCGGGCCTGAGCTTTCGTCCAGGGTCCCCTGTCGGGTGCGCGATCGCCAGTACAACCCGTCCCACTTCCTAGGAAGTGGAACGCCCAGGACGGGTTCTTCCAAAAGTGGCGACACGCGGCCAGATTTCGTTCCACAACTATCTTCTTTGAGACGTCCCGTGCCGAGCGTGCAGGATAAGTATCGGTACAGTGGGTCAATGGATATTGGGTATGCCCGCGTCTCGACCGCGAAACAGGACCTCGACCGGCAGATCGACGCACTGCGCGGCGAGGGGATCCTCGCCAAACACATCTATGTGGACAAGAAATCCGGATCCACGACAAACCGGCCCGGACTGCATGAAGCACTCGACCAGGCCCGCGAGGGGGACGTGATCGTGGTGCATACCCTGGACCGGTTGGGCCGTACCGTCCGGGACACCCTGAACCTGATCCACGACCTGGCTGGCCGCGGTGTCGGGGTCCGGAACCTGGCTGACCCGATCAGGGTTGATTCCGCCAATCCAGAGGATCCCATGTCGCAGCTGGCAGTTGTGATGCTTGCGCTCTTCGGCCAAATGGAACGAACTTACGCTATCGAACGCGCAGCTCACGCGCGTGCCGTTGCTGTCGCTAAAGGCAAAAGGATCGGGCGGCCCAGCGTGATCGATCCAGCGAAGCTCGCCTACGCCACCCACCTTCGCGACCAGGAAAATCAGTCCATCTCCGAGATCGTCAAAGCCACCGGTATCACCCGCTCCAGCCTCTACCGTTACCTGCCGCCCCGACCACCGGAACCGCTGACCGCTGAGGACCAGCAGGACTCCTAGGAGCCCAGCGTCGATGGCGGTTGGTGCACGCGCCTTCAAACAGAATGGCGGTTGGTGCACGCGCCTTCGAACGAAACGACGGTTGGTGCAGACGACTTCGGATGCTTCCGTGTCAGGAGTCGCCTGCACCAGTCCCGTCCTTCCGCGGAATCCAGTGCAGACGACTTCTGAAACTGACAGATTCGGATTCGCGGGGGAGCGTCCCACCGAGGGTGTCCCAGTTCTAAGGAAGGGGGACACCGCCAGTCGTTTGGTCTGGTTGCAGTTGGGGGACCTTCATCGCGCAATGAATCGGGGTATTCGGGTCTGTGGACTCCCGCACTGGCATGGGCAAGCGTTCGAATTTCATGCGCCCGCTGATCGACCGGCTTACGGGCATCTTGAGGGCGGACTGAGGCAACCGCACAATGGCGTTGCGACGAACATCGCCGGCGGACGGAGGGCGGGTCCGGTGAAAGAAGCCCGTCGGTAGGATCGACCTATGACCCGTAAGCCCTGGATGACTCTTGGTCCGCCTGCCCATATAGTTGAGCGTTTCTTCGCAAAGCACGGTCGGGCTGGTCTGGTGCTACCTGACGGTTGGTACGGGAGGCCTTTCGATTCCATCTTCACTCTCACCTCCGCCGTGGATCTTCCGGATGGGCTCAAAATCGAGATTGAAGGTGGAAGGGAACTGATTTGTGAAGGCAACGTGACCATCGTCAAGACGGAGTTCGAGAAATATCCGGCTTTGAGGATTGAGGGATTCAAGTCGGCTTCATGGAACCCCCACGATGGCGTCGTAGATCGGCAGACCTATGGCGAGTCAGGTGCGGTCGTCTTAGTTTCCTAGTTAGGGCAGTCACCTCTGGCGCTTGGCGTTCGACGGCCCACCGGCTTACGGACACCGCGCCTGCTTACTAGCGCAGCCAATGATCCCGATTCGGCGTGAGCTTCCGCTGCGGGCGGGCATCTTCAGTCGCGCAGCTCCGGAGATCTTCCCTCACACCGGAGGCCCCTGACCCATTGTCGTGCAGAAATGCCAGGCAAAGGCTGCGCAAACCTCGCGCGAGGAGCGCAAGACGGAGCTGCTGGCCGAGCTGGCGGCGTCGGGGCACTAAGACACCGACGACGGCGGCTGACCCGGTTCACCCCCGGCGGAGGATGCACCGGGCACCGGTGCCCGGCAGAGTGCATTCATGACCGAGACCCCACGCCGGCGGAGCGGCTGGCTGCGCCGGTCGATGCCTGGCCTCGACGTTGCCGCGAACTATCAGCGGAGCTGGTTCGGCAAGGACATCGTCGCCGGCATTGTCCTGGCGACGCTGCTCGTTCCGCAGGGCATGGCCTACGCGGAGCTGGCCGGGTTGCCCACGATCACCGGGCTGTACACCACCGTGCTCTGCCTGGTCGCCTATGCGGTTTTCGGCCCGTCCCGCATTCTCGTGCTGGGGCCGGACTCCTCACTCGGCCCGATGATCGCGGCGACCGTCCTGCCGCTGGTCGCATCCGACGGGGACCCGCAGAAAGCGGTGGCCCTCGCGTCCATGCTCGCGCTGATGGTCGGTGTCATCATGGTCCTCGCGTCCGTCGCGAAACTCGGCTTCATCGCGGACCTCATCTCCAAGCCCACGATGATCGGGTACATGAACGGTCTCGCGATCACCATTCTGGTGGGCCAACTCCCGAAGCTCTTCGGGTTCTCGGTGGACGCTGACGGCTTCATTGGGGAACTCACCGGCTTCGTCCAGGGCGTCGCCAACGGCCAGACGGTGGTGGCCGCGGCAACCGTCGGAATTGCCGGAATTGTGCTGATCCTGGCTCTGCAGCGCTGGCTGCCCAAGGTCCCGTCGGTGCTCGTTATGGTGGTGCTCGCGATCGGGGCGACGACGCTCTTTGGCCTCGCCGACCGCGGTGTCTCGCTCGTCGGGGAACTCCCGCAGGGCTTCCCGCCGTTCACGATCCCCAATGTGGAGTTCTCGGATATCGCCCTGATGTTCGCCGGCGCGCTGGGGATTGCGCTCGTGTCTTTGACGGACACGATCTCGACGGCGTCGGCGTTCGCCGCGCGCTCCGGTGAGGAGGTCCGTGGCAACCAGGAAATGATCGGCATCGGTGCGGCGAACCTCGCAGCGGGCCTGTTCCAGGGTTTCCCGGTGAGCACCAGTGGCTCCCGGACCGCGGTCGCGGAACGCTCCGGCTCGAAGACCCAGCTCACCGGCCTGACCGGTGCCGTGCTGATCCTCCTCATGCTCGTGCTGCTGCCGGGGCTGTTCCGGAACCTGCCCCAGCCGGCGCTGGCGGCCATCGTGATCACCGCATCAATATCCCTCGCCGACATCCCGGGCACAATTCGTCTCTGGCACCAGCGCAAAACCGAATTCAATCTCTCGCTCGCGGCCTTCCTCGGGGTCGCCTTCCTGGGCGTCCTGCCCGGCATCGCCATTGCGGTGGGCCTGTCCGTCCTCCACATCTTCCGCCGGGCCTGGTGGCCCTACGAGACGGTGATCGGGCGGGTGCCGGGAGTCGAGGGTTTCCACGATGTGCATTTCCACCCGGACGCGCAGCACCTGCCCGGCCTCGTGATCTACCGCTTCGACGCGCCGTTGTTCTTCGCCAACGTCCGGCCGTTCCGGGAAAACATCCGGCGGCTGGCCCGCACCGAACCCAAACCGCGCTGGATCATCATCGCGGCTGAACCCATTACCGACGTCGACACGACCGCCGCGGACGTGCTGCTCGAGCTGGACGTGGAACTGAACGCGCAGGGCACCTCGCTCGTGGTCGCGGAGCTCAAGGACGGGGTCCGGGAGAAGATCCAGCGCTACGAACTGACAAGCCAATTCGACCCGCGCCACTTCTACCGCACCATCGACGCTGCCGTGGCCGCCTACATGGCCGAGACCGGAGCCCAATGGAGCACCGGGGAGTAGCCGGGTAGGCATCGAGTTCGTCAGGGGCGGGGCACCTGTTGCCCTGCCGGAGCCCCCGACGTCCTGCGGGTAGGTCTTGCCCCTAAATCCACGGCCAGGGCCTGCAGGTGAGCCTGGGAACTCGCTACCCACTGCCCACCAAGGCCCACGACATGAGAGGACTAATTATTCATGCTGAATCTCCTTCTTGCGGCAGAACTGCGCCATAAGCCCTCCCCCGTGGTCCATACCCAGACAGGCACGACCACACCCGACAGCCATCCGCCAACGCAGACCCTCGCATGTCACCCGATCCGGGTGAAAGCGGCGAGCCCCGCCGAGAGCACAGGTTCACCGACTCGAGCCTTGTAAGCCAAGTGAACCCAGGTCTCTGCGTGGGATCCCCGCAGAATGCGGCGACTGGGACCGCTCCGAGGCTGTCGAACTCGAAACACGACGGTCATCCGCTCTGCCCTCCAAGATCATCCGCTCTGCCCTCCAAGATCACCCGATCATCATGACGGACGACGGACGGGGCGACGCGCAACCGACGACCTGTTAAGCGGGCGGGCGTGCAGCCACTTAGCAGCTTGGTCACGCTAGATCGCTAGACGACCGCGCAGGTCCACGTACGGTGATCGACCTGGTCCGATCCCTTGGACCGCTGGGGGTAAATCGTAATGCGCGTTCGCGGGAAGAGGCGGCGCTTAGGCCAACGCCAACGCCGGCGCAACGCACTCACGTCAGCCCTCGGCGGTTGAGGGGCTTAGCCCAGGAGTGTCCCCTCACCGGTACCGGCGGGCTCGGGGTCGGGGATCCGCATCATGCGGAAGGAGGTGCCGAGCCCGGCGAGGCCGGCGAGGATCGGGACGAACAGCGCGATCTGGAGGGCGAGGGGCCGTGCCTCCGTGTTGATGCGGATAATTTCGTTCTGGATGTCCTCCGGCTGGCCGGCGAGCTGTTCCTGGAGTTGCGCGTCGCTCATCAATTGGGCGTCGTTTTCCAGGACCGTCGCGACCTGCTGCTTATCGTCGGCCGGGAGGACCGTGCTGGCATTGGACAGGCCGATGAAGATGGTCGAGAGCGATGCGAGCATGATGCCGCCGGCGAACGCGAGCCCGAAGGACAGACCGAACGATCCCGCGGCCGAGTTCACGCTGGCGGCCTCGCTGACCCTCTCGTCCGAGATGGGGGACAGGGTGTAGTTGTTGAGCTGGGATACCAGCAGCCCCAGGCCGCCACCGGCGATGATCAGCGGGATCAGGAGCCACCAGCCGGAGTCCGCGCGCGGCACGATCGGGACCAGGACCACCAGCCCCACGAGCAGGAGCAGGAAGCCCCAGCGTATGAGGCTGGCGGGGCGCCGCGTCCCGGATCTCTTTCCCGCGAGTATGGCGACGGCGAACATGGTGAGTGAGAGCGGGGCGATCGAGAGCCCTGACTGCATGGCGTTGTAGCCGAGGACCATTTGCAGGTAGATGGGCAGCACGATCATCGTCCCGCCCAGGGCGATCTGCTGGAGCATTTGGCTGGTGGCGCCGAAGCGGAACGTTTTCGCTTGGAACAGGTCCGGGTCCAGCAGTGTCGGCTTGTGGTGGCGTTTGCGCTGAACGAGCCAGTAGACCAGGCCGCCGAGTCCGACGGCACCGACGGCGAGGAGGGCGCCCACCGATTCGCCGCCTTCCTGCCAGACCAGGATGCCGAGCACGACGCCGCCCATGCCGACGATGGAAAGGATGGATCCGAAGATGTCGAGCTCGCGGGGCCCGGTGTACGGGACGTCTTTGACGAGTTTGATTCCGGAGAGGACGACCGCGATGATGAGGGCCTCGAGCAGGAAGGCGACGCGCCAGGACAGGTACGTGGTGATGAAGCCGCCGAGCAAAGGCCCGACGGCGGCGGCGATCGCTGCCGAGGCGCCGACGAGGGCGTAGACCCGGTGCTGGGCATCTCCCTCGAAGTTGCCGTGGATGAGGGACTGCATGGCGGGAAGGAGCAGCGAGGCGCCCAGCCCGCCGATGAGGGCCCAGCAGATGATGATCGGGAGGAGGCTCTGGGCCAGGGTCATCGCTATGGCGCCGACGGCGTAGCAGCAGAGCCCGATCACGTTGGCGCGCTTGCGCCCGATCAGGTCGCCGATCTTGCCGCCGATCAGGATGAAGGCCGCGGAGACCAGCGCCTCGAGGGCGATTGTCGACTGGAGTCCGCTGACGGTCGAGCCGATGTCCTGCACCACGGCGGAGATCGAGACGTTCATGATCGAGGTGTCGACGACGAGGACGAACATCGCCATCGCCAGCAGCAGCGCGAGTTTCTGGTTGAACGGCGCCGTCGGGGCGCCGCCATTGTTTGGCGGGTTCATCGGTGGCCTGCTCGGCTCGCGGGGATTGGATTCGTGTTGGGGGCGGACATGCCGCCTCCTCCTGCGTGGCCGTGGCAGGTTCACCGGGGGGCGGTCCTGCACGGGCGAATACAACCACAGCCTCCCGGCCCGCGAAGGGCCCTGAACAGAGGCCAAAGTCCCGCCCGTACTGTAGCCGTCACCGGCGACGGTGCGCGGCAACAGATACGCGCAGCCGTCTCCGGCTGACCGCCTTGTTGACGAGGCTCGCGTTGGACACGCCCGGGCGGGTCCTGTTCCTAGTCGTCTAGTTCGAAGTCGAGATCAAGGTCCTGCGGTGTTCTCAGACGCCGCCAGGTTGAAGTGACCCGGGCGGTGGGCAGGGTGGAAGCGATGGGCATCCGGTCCACGGCGGTCAGTTGTTCCAGGTCGAGCCCGGTCAGTACCGCGATGTCTCTGATGGGGACCTGGAATGTTCGGAACGGACCCAAGGGGGGAGCATCGTCGAGTGCTCCAGGGCGGGGTACATCCGGCAGGTCCGCCAGCTGGGGTGTCTGGTCCACGACGTATCCGGTAGCGGCGAGGGAGCCGCCGTGCAGGAAGGCGGCGACCTTGAAGAACTTCAACGGAATCTGCACGCCGCGGTAGACGGGGTCGGTGTCACCGAAGATCGGGCCCGTGAAAACGACGAGCCGCCGGCCGTGGTCGGCGGCGTGGTCCAGCAGGTAGGACTCCAGGCCGAGCCAGAGGTCCATGCCCTGGTTAAACTTGGCCGCCTGCGGGGCCGCGTTCGTGTAGTGGAACGTGTCCATGTTGGCCCGGGCAGCTTCGGCACGGGTGTCGCCCCATACCGCTGACGCCCTGCGGACGAGGTGGCCGCGGTCGATGTCGTTGCGGGCGTAGACCGTCTCGCCCGTCTGCTGGTCCGCGCGCAGCCGCGGATCCAATCTCCACTGGATCCCGGACCGGTCCAGATCCATCAGCTTGGTGCCATCGATGCCGAGCGCGGTGACGGCTGCGAGGCGTTTGTCCGGCCGCATGAGGACGGAAAAGTGGGTGTAGGGGAGCTGGATCGACTCGACGCCGACCAGGGCCGGAATGCCCACCGGGACACCCAGAAAATGCTCATCGAACCCGGGACGCCCGGAAAGATCCTCGGCATTCAAACCGGGCTGGCTTTGCAGTAGTTCATCCATTGGCAGACCGTATCAGCGCCCGGGGACGAAGCCTGAACATAAGTCATGTGGTGCCTCGTTGTGGGCTTGAGAAGAAATGCCCCGGTTGCGGACCAATGCCCGCGATATCACCCCCTGTGGAGGATGGCACCGATCATCCCGGAGGGGTTGGATGAGCTTAAACCACCTCGCGCGCCCAACCGGGAAAGAACTTTTTGTCCGCATTGGCTGCTCTCCCGGATGGTCGCACCCGGCGGTTTATGGCGACCAACGTCCGCGATCCGGTGCGTTGTGCCCAGACTCTGCCCCGAGAAATGACGAGCAATTCAGCCGGAAAAGGAGAATCAGCATGAATAACCAGTCCTCTCATGTCGATGTTGTCGTGGTAGGGGCCGGCTACGCGGGTCTGACCGCCGCCCGGGACCTTAAAAAGGCGGGTGTTTCGGTTGTCGTGCTTGAGGCCGATGACCGCGTCGGCGGCCGCTCCATGCCTGGAACTCTTGCGGGGTATGTCGTGGACCTTGGCGGGCAGTGGGCGGGCAGTAACCAGACCCACCTGCTGGCCCTGGCAAAGGAGTTCGGGGTCCAGACCTATCCGCAGTACATCGAGGGCGAGCACATCCTGGACGTCACGGGGCGCGAGGCCCGCTACAAGGAAGGCGAAGACCTTCCCCTTGAGCCTGCGGACGTCGCAGAGTTCAACAGGCTGATGGGCGAGCTGGATTCCCTGATCGGCAAGGTCGACGTCACCGCACCGGGGTCCGTGGAGGGCGCGGACGTTCTTGATTCCCAGACGTTCGAGAGCTGGCTGCAGGGTGCCACCACCTCGGAGCCGGCCCGGGCCGTCTTCCGGGTGATCGCGCAGACAGTGTATTGCGTCCAGCCCGGCCAGATGTCACCGTTTGCCGTGATGTTCTACAACGCCGCGGACGAGGGGATGGGACACATGATCGGCACCGTTGGCGGCGCCCAGGAGACCCTCTTCGTGGGCGGTGCCTGGCAGATGGCCTCGAAGCTGGCCGAGGAGCTCGGCGACACGGTCATCGTGAACGCGCCGGTACGGGCGATCGCGCAGACCGACGACGGGGTGACGGTCACATCCGACGCCGGCGTCTGGACGGCAGCGTTTGCCGTGGTGGCTGCCGCCCCGCCGATGGCCGGCCGGATCTCCTACACTCCCCCGATGCCCCCGCGCCGGGACGCCTTGACCCAGCGGATGCCGATGGGCAGCATCATCAAAATACACGTCGCCTACGAGACACCGTTCTGGCGCGCCAACGGGCTGACCGGATCAATCCTCTCCGACCGCACGGTCACGGGCTTTTGGATGGACCATACGGTCCCGGGCGTCAAAACCGGCGGCATGGTCGGCTTCTTCGGCGGCGGCTACGCCCAGGAGTGGGCCGAGCGTTCGTCCGAAGAGCGACGCGCCCAGGTCCTTGAAGATCTCGCCACGTACCTGGGACCCGAGGCGAAGAACCCGATCGAGTATGTGGAACAGTCCTGGCCGGCCGCCCCCTGGCAGCGGGGAGCATATTGGGCCATGCCCAGTCCCGGCGCCCTGACCGCCTTTGGGGAAGCCCTCCGGGCACCGGTCGGCCGGATCCACTGGGCCGGCACCGAAACGGCCGACGAAAACATTGGCTATCTCGACGGCGCAATCCAGTCCGGTGAGCGGGTCGCCGGCGAGATCGTCAAGCAGCTTAAGTCCTAGCAAATCGTCTTTGTGCCATAGCAGGACATGCCTTAGCACGGCGTATCCGGCGCCCGAATGCGGACGGATCGAAGGATCAGTCGATAGCGGCGGGCAACTCCGGCACCCTCGCTAGCTGCGTGCTAGCTCACAGCGACAACAGCCGTCGTACCAAACAAATTGGCCGCGCAAACCGCCGGCCACGCCCCCTGGAGGGAAACATGGCAACCACCACTGAATACCGCAGCTCCTCCGTGACCGCCGAGTCATGGGAACCGCTCATCGAGGAAGGCCGGGAGACCGGCCAGATCCACTGGCTCCGCCGGGAGGGAGAAGGAGGCCCGCTGACCGGACTGTGGCGGATTAGCGCCGAGCAGGGCGCCGAAATCCCCTACCGCGCCGACGGCATCGACAACTTCCACGTGATCGAAGGCGAAGCCGAGTTGGAAACCGCCGCCGGGGACAGAATTCCGCTCGTCACCGGGGGTATCTACTCCTTCCCTGACGGGTTCACGGCCACGTGGAGAACCAAGTCGGACTTCCTCAAGTTCTTTGTCGTCGGCTAGACGTACTTTCGCGGCAGGGCCTCGGGCTCGCGCCCTTATATCAGCGCGCGGTGCTGAGATGACGTGACAACAGAGGGAGATACATCGTGAGTGATCGGGTCGGGTCGTCGTCGGCGCTCTGCGTTCTGCTCCTGTGCTTCGACGGGGCTAAGCGCGCCGCTCAGATACGGCGGCCACTGAGCAAGCAGCTTGAGCAGCAAGACAGCGCCGTCCTCGATTCGGCCATCATCCGGGTGGACGGGCAAGGGAAGGCCAGGGTCTACGACCCGCAGCGCACGGTGGCGGGTGCCTTGACCGCGGCGCTGACGTGGGGGGTGTTTGGCCTGCTCTCTAGCGGGTTAATCGGCCCGATAGGGTGGGCGGTGATCGGTGCCGTCTGCGGGGGGCTCTTTGCCTACTACTCCGAGCAGCCCCTGAGCGGGACGCAGTTGCGCCGTATCGGTGAGGGCATGCCGCCGGACTCGTCCGCGATCGTAGTGTTCATGAAATCCGCCGACGAGGCGCTCCTGTCAACCACGGCGGCGTACGAGCCGACGACAGCAAGTCTGGTGGCGGTCTCGGGGGAGCTGTCCGCCCGCGTGCTGGCCGCCCCCGGTGGCCCCGCCGGGGTGGCCACCGGGCCGGGAGGGCAGCTGCCTGCGGCCGAGAAGAGCAGCGACCGGGACACACTGTTGAACATGCTGCTGGTGCGCCTGCCCGGGCAGCACACGGTCCGCGAAGCGCTCCCCAAGCTCGCCGCCACGGGCAAGACGCCCGATCCGGGCCTCCCGCAGGTCGAGGTGGTGCTCGAGTCCGACGCTCGTGGTGGGCTGCACGTGTACAGCCCGAACTTCGGGGTGCGCTTTAGCGCCAGGAGCTCCCTGACGAGCTGGGGTGTGTTGGGGCTGATCTTTGGAGCGATCGGCGGCCTCACCGGTGGTGGCGGGATCCTGGGCTTCCTCGGGGGCGGCCTGATCACCGGCATCGTCTGGGGAGCCTTCGGCATACTCGCGGGGGCGCTCTACGGACTGTTCGTGGGAAACGTCCTGTCTGCCCGGCAGCGGAAAAAGTTTGATGGGCTTGTGCCGCCGAATAGCTCGCTGGCGTTCCTGTGGGCGGACGGCGACCTCACCCACGAGGCCATCGATGGGCAGGCGTTGCCCGGAGCGCAGCGGATGGTTGTTCGGTTCGACTCCACTACAAAGGGCATCGTCTTGAGTACTTAAGAGATTCTCGGGACTCTGTGGTGGTTCGGGGCCAGGGGATTTGTTCTGGCGCGGCCGCCATCGCGGGGGCGTGTCTACAGATTCTCGTAAAACGGGGAGGGTGAAGAGGGCTCTCTCCGGGAGGTCGTCGTCGGGCTGTCTGTCATTTTCCGGAGTTGGACGTACAGGATGTGAGTCCCCTGAGGGGGAGGGAATGAAAGGGGGCCAGAAATGGCCACCAGTTCAGTCACTAGTAACGGCTACGCCAATGCCGAGCGGGTCGGCTTCGCCGTGCTCATGATCGGCGCGCCCATCCTCATGCTCGGAGCGGCGTTCCTGCACCCGCGGCACGGAATCGAGGACGGCATGGCATATTATGCTGCCTCGCACGGGCACCCCACGGAGTTCTACATCTCCCACACGCTGTTCTTCCTCGCAGCGGTCCTCTTCGTGCCCGCCGTCGTCGGACTGGCGCGAATGGCGCACCCCAGCAATCCCAAGGCCGCCTTCTGGGGCTGCATACTCTCTCTCATGGGCTTCGTCGGCTACGGAGCGATGGACGGCATGGACTACATGGCCTGGGTGGCCGGGAAACCGGACACCGGACTGGACCAGGCAGCGATGCAACAGTACATCGTGACCGCTCTGAGCACCCTTGCCATCATGATCCCGGTTCTGCTGGTCTTCATCCTGCTCCCGGTCGGTCTGTGCGTGCTCGCTGTCGGTCTCGCCCGGGCTCACGTCCTTCACCCTGTGCTCGCGGCGTTGATGCCGTTGGGCATGCTGGGCATTGCAGTGGGTCTCGCACAACCTGCGCTGCTCGTCATCTCAGCCGTCGCCCTGCTCGCCAGTTTCGGCACGGCCGGTGTGAAGCTGCTGAAGACACCGGCAGGGATGCTGCCCGAGCCGCACCCGGTGTGACCTGATCCTGCAACCGGACTTCCGAAAGGCCCCTCTAGCTCCAGGAGGTCACGATGTCTCCAGGGCGTCCACCTCAGCGGCATCCAGCAACGCTGCCGAATCGCCGCCGGTGGCCCGGGCCAGATCGTCCAATGCCTTGAAATGGACCCGGGCAAGGGTCATGGCCACCAGCTCCAGATATGCGGCGCCGTTGCGCTGTTCCAGGCCGCCCAAATATTCGTGCATGCGCCCGTCAAAGCCGCCGGGCCCCTCGGCCTCTTCCGCGGCCATCCTCGTCAGCGTGAGCGCTGCGAGGTCCGGGTTGTCGTAGATGAGTCCCATGGGCCACGCTACGCATCCCACCAGGGTCGTCAAGAGCAGGTGCTAGCGCCAGCGGAAGGCCCCCAGTGCGCGAAGCAGGGGAGAGGGATTGGTCTTGAGCAGGTCAACGGGGCGGGCTCCGGCCAGGTCCCTGGAGGGGGTGACCATCCAGACCGTGAAGTAGATGCTTCTATATCCGTCAAGGCCGCAAGGTAAAGCGGTTGGGCTTCTTGTGGTGGCCTCGAGAAGTCCGGCAGACGTTGCTGTAGGAATGCAGAGCGGATCCGCCCGATGCCGATCCATCGAAGGATGTCATGTATTCATAAGTGCGGTTAGGGTTTGGGCATGCGTGAAGACGAAGTCGGACCTGGGCAGGGGAAGAAGCTGCTGTATCCAAGGATGCGTCTGTTTGTCACGGTCCTGTATCTGGTAGGGGCAGCGATCTGGGCGGGCTTAGCTTTCTCGTGGAAAGGGGAGGCCCAGATTTGGTCTTATGTCCTCGTAGCTATATTCCTCTCCATGGCCGCAATCAACTTTTTCTCAAGCAGGAAGTCACCCAAGCGCAATGAGGGCCCAGGTGTAGACCTAGGACACCGCTGAAAGCATCAATTTGATGCCACGATGGGGTTTGGTTCGCTGTTCACAGCTTCGGTTGCTGCGTTTAGTGTCCGATAGATCTGTCGGGTGATGTATCGCTTGAGGCTGCGGATGATCTCTTTCTTGGTGCGCCCTGGCTTGTTCGTCTGGCGACGTATTCCTTAGTGGCTTGGTCCCTGTTCATTCTGATGAGTGCGACGGTGTAGATGGCTTTGTTGAGTTGCCGGTCGCCTCCGCGGTTCAGCCTGAATCTTGTTGTGCCACCTGATGAGGCCGGAACTGGGCATGTGCCGGCAAGAGCAGCGAAAGCCGCCTCAGACCGGACTCTTCCGGTGTGTGACCAGGCCGTGAGGATGATTGCGGCAAGCACCGGGCCGATTCCGTAGATATTCAGAAGGGCCGGCTGGACTTGCTGCACGAGTGCCTCAAGTTCTGCGTGGTTTTGGGCCATTTGTTCTTGCAGAGTCAGGATTTGCTTCGCTAACCTGACGGCTTCCCGCCGGCAGGTTTGAGTTCCGAATTCCTCGTTCCGTTCCCGCCAAGCTGCGATCGTGTTGATCTGGGTGACAGTCAAGGGTTTGCGGGCGTCCAGCCCGAGCTCCACGATACGTAGGAGGGCCGTCAGAGCGTTGATGGCTGCAGTGCGTTCCCGGGCCATCGTCCGACGCGCATTCGAGAGGACCCGAAGTGCCATCTGGTTCTGGCCCGAGCGTGGTTCCCGCAGGCGGTCCATAGGGATGCTGAGGGTAGCTCGTGCTGCGCGGGTGGCGTCGATAGCATCCGACTTACCCTGGTATCGGCCGAGCCGTTGGTTCGGGACGGGCGCTTCGGTGACTTGGAAGCCGGCGCCCGCGGCCTGATGCCTCAGTTTCGCACCATACGATCCGGTTCCTTCCATGGAGAGCAGGACCAAGTCAGGAGATGCGCCGGTGCGGCGCAGAATCCAGGACAATGCCCGGTTGCCTCCGGTTGCGGTGGCCGGGAAAGTTTCGTTCGCTATTTCTCCACCGCTCGCGGTACTGATGATAGCGAGGGTGTGCGTTTTGGCGTGGGTATCAATGCCGACGACGAAGCCGAAGTGCTCTGCCACGATCATCTTTTCCTCCTGAGTGCCGGGAATGGAAGTGCGTCGGTGGGTTACGGCGTGGCAGGTCTGTAATGGGCCACACCCGGTGCAGGGTGGGCATGCTTCTAATCAGGCCAGCGCTGTAGACAGAACCGATGCTGGGCCCGGCCAGGGCGGACATATCCAAGAAAGCGCACTCCGCAGAACTGAGTTCGGAGGCAAACCCATGGGTGAGTCACACCCCAGCCAGGCCACAGCACCAGACTGCCAGCCGCTCACAGAGCAACCGGGTAAAGACTTACAGTTGTGCGGGATGTCCAGCTCCATCGCACGTTGAAAGAGCGCAACGACGGTGGGGCGGAGCTGGCCGCCGGGGAGGAACTGGAATCCCGGGCAGAAGGTCCCGTCGTCGATGAAGACGCGGACGAGCTGCCGCATCACCGGTTCGGGGTCTTCCATGAGCTCGGAGAGCCGGCGCCGCACCTGCTGCAGGGTCGGCAGCGTGAATTCCGTCCGGATCCCTGCCCACGTTAGATCGTTGATGGGCTTGGGGTTCAATTCTCGGTGGCTTCGTCGGCGTCGCTGATGCTCTCCAGCAGCCACTGGGTGGAGAGCGGTGCCCGGCGCAGGGTGGCGGTCCGGAGACCGGAGTGGGTGCCGGAACGGACCTGAACCCGCCAGAATTCGATGCTGACCAGGTCCCCGCTGCCGACGGCTGCTGTGCGGCGGGTGTCCCACCAGGCGTCCCGTCCGTACCAGTGTTGGGAATCCGTGTCGGGATCGACCAGCCAGATCCGTCCGTCGTGCCGGATGGCCAGGGGTTTGCCTGACGCGTCGGTACGGACCAGTGTGTCGGGGGTCTGGAGGGCGGTGTCGGCGATGGCGGTGCTCATGGGGGTGCGTTCTTTCGTGGTGCGGTCGTGCTGGCGTGTTTGGGTTAGGCGGCTTTGACGAGGGGGAGTTCGTCCCAGTGGGTGGTGTAGCGGGGGGAGAGCATGTCCCGTTTCATGGTCCAGTCCGGTCCGCCGCGGATGCCGCCGTGGCCCAGGCCGATGGAGCCGCGGCCGTACCGGCGGGTGATGTCTTCGAGGAGTGTTCCGACGTGGCGTTCCTCGTGCGGGTTTTCGAACAGGGCCAGGGGTGCCTGGTTGCCGGTGGGCCTCAGGTCGGTGACCATGATCCCGGCCCGGGCGTACCGGATGCCCTCGCAGATCCGGGGCAGGAGCGCGTGGGCGGCCTTGGTCAGGATCACCGGGTCGGCGGTCGGCATCGGCAGCGGCACGCAGACGGAGGGGTAGGAGGTGTCTTTCGGGTTGAAGCGTGAGGTGCCGGCGAACGCGGTGAGGACTTTGGCCTGGAGTCCGTGTTTGGCCAGCCGCGCGGAGGCCTGCTGGCCGTAGACGCTCATGACCTGCCGGATCCCGGCGGCGGTGGTGATGGGGGTGGCGAAGGAGCGGGAGAAGATGAGCTGGTCCCGGCCGATGCGTTCTTCCTCCATCGGGATGCAGGGGGTGCCCTGCAGTTCCAGGACGGTGCGCATCATGACCACGGAGAAGCGGTCCCGGATCATGACCGGATCGGCCCGGGACAGGTCAAGGATCGAATGGATTCCCAGGGCGTTGAGGCGTTTGGTCAGCCGCGTGGCGACACCCCAGATCTCGATCACGGACACGGCGACCGCCATCTTGCCGACCATCTCCGGGGGCATGCCGGGTTCGGATGGGACGGTGAGGTAGATGATCGCGCCGGTTTCCTCATTCGGTGCCGCCAGGGCCAGTTCCCGGTAGCCCCGGCTGATTTCATCCGCCGCGTCGCCGGGCCACAGCATCAGGCCCGCGTGGACCGTCGGACCGAGCCGGTGCAGCCCGAACGTGAAGGAAGTGGCGACGCCGAAATTCCCGCCGCCGCCGTGCAGGGCCCAGAACAACTCGGAGTTTTCCGCGGCGCTGGCGGTGACCTGCTCCCCCGACGCGGAACTCCCCGCACGTCAGCCCGGCGCCGGCGGTGACCGTGCGGGCGTCCGGGTCCACGCTGACGGACTTCATCGGCCGCACATCGATCGCCAGGCCGCCGTCGTTCAGTGACATGCCGGCGACGGAATGACCGCCGGCGCGCACGGCGACGGCAAGGTTGTGGTCCCTGGCGTATTTCAGCGCCTCGGCGACGTCGGCCGGAGAGCTGCAGGGGGCAATCACCGCCGGACGGCGGTCGATCATGGCGTTGAACAGCGTCCGGGACTCGTCGTAGCCCGGGTCAACAGGTGTAATCCACTTCACGGCGGTGCTCCTCGGCGACCGCGGCTCCACCCCTCGCGGAAATTTTAAGTCCGGTGGCGGCGCCGGGGCTAGAGCGAGCGGGTCCGGGCCGGTCGAAGCCAGCGCGCGGGGGACGAGGGTCCGAATTTGCGGGTTCAGTAGCGGGTTCCAGTCCGCAAGTGCGGGTTAGAGTAGCCCTATGCCTAATATTCGCGTTTCCGAGGCGGCCCGTTTGCTGGGTGTCAGCGACGACACCATCCGGCGCTGGACCGAGAACGGAAGCCTGACCCCGCTCAAGGACAACGCCGGACGGCTTGCCGTCGACGGGCTGGAACTCGCACGGCTCGCCCGGGAGCAGGCCCAGCTTCCGGAGGACCCGGCCAAGGCCGGCAGCTCGGCCCGCAACCGCTTCACCGGCCTCGTCACGGCGATCACCGCCGACACCGTTATGGCCCAGGTGGAACTGCAGTGCGGGCCGTTCCGGGTGGTGTCTCTGATGAGCAGCGAGGCCGTGCGGGAACTCGGCCTGGAGCTCGGCTCGGTCGCGACCGCCGTCGTCAAAGCCACCACGGTGATTATCGAAACACCCAAAGGCAAGGGGGTCATATGAGGCCCGCCCTCAGGGCCGCCGCCGCGCTGGCGGCAGGCGTGGTTGCCGCCGGCCTGGCGGGCTGCGCCGCGCCGGCCGGGGATGCCGGGGATGCCGGGGACGCCGGTAGGACCGTCACCGTCTTCGCCGCTGCTTCCCTCAAGGCCCCCTTCACGGCGCTCGCCGAGCAGTTCGAGGCCGCGAACCCCGGAACCACCGTGACCCTCAGCTTTGCAGGGTCCTCCGACCTCGCCACCCAGATCAGCCAGGGCGCCCCGGCGGATGTCTTCGCGTCCGCCGACGCCAACACCATGGCAAGGCTGAGCGGTGCGGGGCTGGTGGAAGGATCGCCCCGGGACTTCGCGAGCAATGTGCTGACCATCGCCGTGCCCCCGGGGAATCCCGCGCCCATCGCCTCCTTTGCCGATCTCGCCCGTCCCGGCGTCAGGACGGTCATCTGCGCGGCGCAGGTCCCGTGCGGCGCGGCCGCGAAGGCGGTCGAGCAGGACACCGGCGTCACGCTGGCACCGGTCAGCGAGGAATCGTCCGTGACCGATGTCCTGGGCAAGGTCATCTCGGGGGAGGCCGACGCCGGGCTGGTCTACGTCACGGACGTCAAGGCCGCCCGGGACAAGGTGCAGGAGGTCCCCTTCCCGGAGGCGGCGCAGGCCGTGAACACCTATCCGATTGCGGCGGTGCGGACCGGCAAGGACAAGGAACTCGCGGCCACTTTCATCGAGGCCGTCCTGGGCCCGGACGGCCAGCAACTCCTCCGCGGCGCCGGATTCGGCACCCCCTAGGTGCGCATGCGACGTCGGAGAGACAGCACCTACAACGGCATTCCGCGCTGGGTCATGGCCGTTGCCGCCGTCGGGGCGCTGTTGGTGCTGCTGCCGCTCGCGGCCATGCTGGGCCGGGTCAACTGGCCGCAGTTCATCCCGCTCATCACCTCGGAATCCTCCCTCACCGCCCTGGGGCTTAGTCTTCGCACGGCTGCCGCGAGCACGGTGCTGTGCGTGCTGTTCGGGGTGCCGCTGGCGCTGGTGCTGGCCCGCGGCGACTTCCCGGGCCAGCGGCTGCTGCGGTCCTTCGTCCTGCTGCCGCTCGTGCTGCCCCCCGTGGTGGGCGGTATCGCGCTGCTGTACGCCTTCGGACGCCAGGGCCTCCTGGGGCAGAGCCTCGAAATCGCCGGCATCCAGATCGCATTCACGACGACGGCGGTGGTGCTCGCCCAGACCTTCGTGGCCCTGCCGTTCCTGGTGGTCAGCCTCGAAGGCGCCCTCCGGTCGGCCGGCAGCCGGTACGAGGCCGTCGCCGCGACCCTCGGTGCGCGCCCCACCACCGTGCTGCGCCGGGTCACCCTGCCGCTGGTCCTGCCCGGTCTCGCGTCCGGGGCCGTGCTTTCCTTCGCCCGGAGCCTGGGCGAATTCGGCGCCACGCTCACGTTCGCCGGCAGCCTGCAGGGCGTCACCCGTACGCTGCCGCTGGAGATCTACCTGCAGCGGGAGACCGACGCCGACGCCGCCGTCGCGCTGTCCCTGCTGCTGGTCATCGTGGCGGTCGTCGTCGTCGGGCTCACCTACCGGGGACCCGCGCCCGCCGGCTCCGGCGGCCGGACGGCGCCCCCCGGCACCCCCGCGCGGGCGGCGGCATGACGTTCACGCTCGACGCCGCCCTCGCCGCCCGCCGCTTTGAGGTCTCGCTGAGCCTGGCGCCGGGCGAGACGGTGGCCGTGCTCGGCCCGAACGGGGCCGGGAAATCCACGCTGCTCTCCGTGGTCGCCGGGCTGCTCCGCCCGGACACCGGCCGGGCCGGAGTGAACGGCCGGGTGCTGTTCGAGCTCGGTGCCGGCGTGCACACCTGGACCGCGCCGCATCGCCGCGGAACCGCCCTGCTGGCCCAGGACCCCCTGCTGTTTCCGCACCTGAGCGCCCTCGAAAACGTCGCCTTCGGGCCGCGGAGCGCGGGCGTTCCCAAGCGGGAAGCGCGGGAGGCGGCCCGGCACTGGCTGGCCGAGGTCGACGCCGCCGACCTCGCCGACCGCCGGCCCGGGGAGCTGTCCGGCGGGCAGGCGCAGCGCGTGGCGGCGGCCCGTGCCCTGGCCGTGAACCCGGAGATCCTGCTGCTGGACGAGCCCCTCGCCGCCCTTGACATCCATGCGGCTCCGTTGCTGCGGCGGCTGCTCAAGCGCGTGCTCGCCGGGCGGCGCGCCATCATCGTCACCCACGACGTCCTGGATGCCTACATGCTCGCGGACCGGGTGATTGTGATGGAGGAGGGCCGGATCACCGAGGACGGGCCCACCCGTGACGTGCTCCGGCGGCCGCGCAGCCGCTTCGCCGCGGGGCTGGCCGGGCTGAACCTGGTGGCGGGCACCGCGACGCCCGCCGGGATCCGGTCCGCCGAGGGCCTGGAGTTCGCGGGCCAGCACGACGCGCCGCTGGTTCCCGGGCAGGCCGGCGTGGCGGCGTTCCCGCCGTCGGCCGTGTCCCTGTTCCTGAGCGAGGCGCACGGCAGCCCGCGGAACTCGTTCCCCGTCACGGTCACGGACCTGGAGCCGCACGGGGACCAGATCCGGGTCCGCGCCGGCGAGCTGTCCGCGGACGTGACCCCTGCCGCCTCCGCCGACCTCGGGCTGGCGCCGGGCCTTGAGGTCTATTTCGTGGTCAAGGCGGCGGCGGTGTCGATCTACCCGGCCTGACGGCGGCCGGAGGTGCCGGGCTCCCCGCGGTCCTTCCGGACAGGGTGCTGGCTGACGATGGACACCCGGTTGAAGGCGTTCATGGCGATCACCAGCCAGCTGATGGCGGAGAACTGCCCGTCCGTGAGGTGTTTCCGGGCGGCAGCGCCCTCGTGCTCGCGGGCCCGGGCGTCCGAGATGTTGGTGATCGCCTCGGCCAGGGTCAGGGCGGCGCGTTCCGTCTCGGTGAAGAGGTTCGTGTCCCGCCAGGCGGGCAGGACGGCCAGGCGCTGCGCGGATTCGCCGTTTTTCACGGCGTCGCCCACGTGCAGGTCCAGGCAGTAGGCGCAGCCGTTGATCTGTGAGATGCGGACATTCAGCAGCTCGATCAGCGTCCGGTCCAGGCCGGCCTCGTCCGCGGCCTCCTTGGCTTTGAGGCCCAGTCCGTTGAGGGCCCGCCAGGCGGCCGGGTGCTCCTTGTCCAGAAAGATGGATCCGGTGGTGTGGTGCTGCGCTGCCGCTTTCTCATCCATGGTCAAAAGACTACCCACGGAAAACTTCAAAAAGGGACGTGACAGTCTTGTCATACGTGTGACAAGATACCTGAACAACTAAATCCCCTGCGGGAGCGGTTCCCTCGACCGCTCCTCGGAGCTGGCCCGCCGACATCGGGCCAGCCCCCATCAAACGACGGTCGGCTCCTTGGGGGAGCCGACCGTCGAATGGGTTAACGGGGCTTAGGTCATCTGGCGGCGGGGAGGCCAGGCCGCGGGCGCGGCGGGGAGGCCAGGCCGCGGGCGCGGCGGGACAGGCCCTGGCTGCGCGGGACATGTCCAGTCCCGCGCCCGGGGAGTGGGCATATTAGGACTATGTCCACCGGTTCGCCTGCACGGAGGGCATGTCCCTTCCCAAACCTGGACCCGCGCCCCCGCGCGGAGGGCATGTCCATTCCTGCGCTCCGGTCCTTGGGCGCATGTCCAGCTCCGGGTCCGGGGAGTGGGCATATTGGGACTATGTCCAGCGGCCCGCCCGCGCGGAGGGCATGTCCCTTCCCAAACCTGGACGCGCGCGCCCGCGCGGAGGGCATGTCCCTTCCCAAACCTGGACGCGCGCGCCCGCGCGGAGGGCATGTCCCTTCCCAAACCTGGACGCGCGCGCCCGCGCGGAGGGCATGTCCCTTCCCAAACCTGGACGCGCGCGCCCGCGCGGAGGGCATGTCCCTTCCCAAACCTGGACCCGCGCCCCGCACAGAGGTCATGTCCCCCCGGGGCGGAGCAGGTTTGCCCCCGGGGGACTCCGGCACTAGACAGCAGTTTCGCCGTCGGCAAACATGGAGTCAAACGGACCCTGTGCAAAGTTGAGCGGAGTAGACTCAACTTTGATATCAGCATGTTCCCGGAAGGAGCTCTCTTTGGACGCCAAATTCACCACCAAGAGCCAGGAGGCTCTTGCGGCAGCCGCCATGAACGCCTCGACGGCAGGCAACCCCCAGCTCGAACCCGCTCATCTGCTCAAGGCACTCATGGACCAGCGCGAGGGGGTGGCCGTGGCGCTCCTCCGCGCCACCGGCACGGATCCGGATTCCGTCAGCGTCCAGGCCAGCGCCGCGATCAAGGCCCTCCCCTCGACCTCCGGCAGTTCGGTGCAGCAGCCGCAGCTGTCCCGCACCGCCCTGCAGGCCATCAAGAACGCCCAGAACGAGGCCGAGCGGCTCGGGGACACGTTTGTCTCCACCGAGCACCTGCTGCTGGGGCTCGCGTCCGGAAGTGACGCCGTCGGCAGGCTGATGCGCGACGCCGGCGCCTCCCACGAGGCCCTCCTGGCCGCCCTCCCGGGTGTCCGCGGCGACCGCAAGGTGGACACCGCCGATCCCGAAAACACCTTCCAGGCCCTGGAGAAGTACGGCACTGACCTCACCGCGATTGCCCGCTCCGGCAAGCTGGACCCCGTGATCGGCCGCGACGCCGAGATCCGCCGCATCATCCAGGTGCTCAGCCGCCGGACCAAGAACAACCCCGTCATCATCGGCGAACCCGGCGTCGGGAAGACCGCCGTCGTCGAGGGCCTCGCCCAGCGGATCGTCGCCGGCGACGTGCCCGAAAGCCTGCGCGGCAAAACCCTGATCGCCCTGGACCTTGCGTCCATGGTGGCCGGCGCCAAGTACCGCGGCGAATTCGAGGAACGGCTCAAGGCCGTCCTGGAGGAAATCAAGGGCTCCGAGGGCCAGATCGTGACCTTCATCGACGAGCTCCATACCGTGGTGGGGGCCGGCGCCACCGGGGACAGCTCCATGGACGCCGGGAACATGCTCAAGCCAATGCTCGCCCGCGGCGAGCTGCGGCTGATCGGCGCCACCACCCTGGACGAGTACCGCGAAAACATCGAGAAGGACCCCGCCCTGGAACGCCGCTTCCAGCAGGTCTACGTCGGGGAGCCGAGCGTGGAGGACACCATCGGCATCCTGCGCGGACTCAAGGAACGCTACGAGGCGCACCACAAGGTCGCCATCGCCGACTCCGCCCTCGTCGCCGCCGCCACCCTCTCCAACCGCTACATCTCCGGCCGCCAGCTCCCGGACAAGGCGATCGACCTCGTCGACGAGGCCGCGTCCCGGCTGCGGATGGAAATCGATTCCGCCCCGGAGGAGATCGACCAGCTGCGCCGTTCCGTGGACCGCCTGACCATGGAGGAACTGGCCCTGGCCAACGAGACCGACCCCGCGTCGGTAGAGCGGCTGGCCGCCCTCCGGGCGGACAAGGCGGACAAGAAAGAGGAACTCGCCGGGCTCAACGCCCGCTGGGAAGCCGAGAAGGCTGGCCTGAACCGCGTCGGCGACCTCAAGGCCCGAATCGACGAACTGCGCTCCGCCGCCGAGAAATTCCAGCGCGAAGGCGACCTCGAGGCCGCCTCCCGGATCCTGTACGGCGAACTCCCCGCCCTGGAGCGGGAACTCAACGAAGCCGCCGAGGCGGAGTCGGCCCGGGTGGCCGGCGGCGGCGCCAAGCAGGAACTCATGGTGGCCGAAGAGGTCACCGCCGACGACATCGCCGAGGTGATTTCCGCCTGGACCGGCATCCCCGCCGGCCGCATGCTGCAGGGCGAAAGCCAGAAGCTGCTGGAGATGGAGCATGTCCTGGGCCAGCGGCTCATCGGCCAGGCCAAGGCCGTCACCGCGGTCTCGGACGCCGTCCGCCGGGCCCGGGCCGGCATCAGCGACCCCAACCGGCCCACCGGCTCCTTCCTGTTCCTCGGCCCCACGGGTGTCGGAAAGACCGAACTCGCGAAGGCTCTGGCCGACTTCCTGTTCGACGACGAACGCGCCATGGTGCGGATCGACATGTCCGAATACTCCGAGAAGCACTCGGTGGCCCGGCTCGTCGGGGCGCCCCCCGGCTATGTGGGCTACGAGGAGGGAGGCCAGCTGACCGAGGCCGTCCGCCGCCGCCCGTACTCCGTGCTGCTGCTGGACGAGGTGGAGAAGGCCCACCCCGAGGTGTTCGACATCCTCCTGCAGGTGCTCGACGACGGCCGGCTCACCGACGGCCAGGGCCGCACCGTGGACTTCCGCAACGTGATCCTGGTGCTCACGTCCAACCTTGGCAGCCAGTTCCTGGTCGACCCGGCCCTGGACGCCAACGCCAAGCGCCGGGCCGTCATGGCCACCGTGGACGCCTCCTTCAAGCCCGAGTTCCTGAACCGGCTCGATGAGGTGGTGCTGTTCGACCCGCTAAGCGTCGAGGAGCTGTCCCGGATCGTGGAGCTGCAGGTCAAGGAACTGGGCGAACGCCTCAAGGGCCGCCGGCTCAACCTGGAAGTCACCGAGGGCGCCCGCGCCTGGCTTGCCGTGACCGGCTTCGACCCGGCCTACGGCGCGCGGCCGCTACGCCGCCTGGTGCAGCGCGAAATCGGCGACCGGCTGGCCAAGGCCATCCTCGCGGGCGACATCACGGACGGCGACACCGTGCTGGTGGACACCGCACCGGACCTCACGGAGCTGACCCTGGGCGGCGTCGACGCGTCGGACCGGCCCGACGGCGGCGCCTCCACCGGCAGCGGGCTCTCCGTCCGCCGCAAGGAGTAACGCGGCATTAAACACGGCCTGCCAGCCGGAGCGTGCTCCGGCTGGCAGGCCTCTTCCGTGCAGAACCCCGTGAGGGACCGGCGGGATCCCTCTAGGGGACCAGAGATTCCATGATGACGTTCCCGGCATCCGCGGTCACGTAGCAGTCCACGCGGCGGTCGCCCTTGTCCCAGCTCGAGGAGCTCGGGTAGGCGTTGCGCTGGAGCAGGTTGTAGGTGGTGGCGGCAGCGGCCAACTGCGCACTGCGGCACGTTTCGCGGCCCTTGTCCTTCAGCGCGTCCAGGCCGGGATAGGTATCGGGTGCCTGATAGTGGTGGACCGCGATCAGCTGGGCCGAGTGACCCGTGGTGCAGTCCACAATGGTGGACTGCGGCGCCTCCGGATCGAAATCCTTGAAACAGTCGCCGGGCTGGAAGTCCAGCGGGCCGACCCCCTCCAGCGGCAGCGGTCCCCGGCTCGCGGGGGCGGCCGACGTCGCGGCGGCAGCGGGGGCGACGTCCGCCGCGGGCTGCTTCGGGCTGCCGCCCAGCGAGGTCAGCCCCCAGATCAGCAGGCCAATGACGACGACGGCGGCTGCGGCGGCGCCGATCCGCGCGGAACTCTGGCGGCGTACCCAGCCGCCCAGCCGTGACGTTCTGTTCGAGGCAGCCTTTCCGGCCCTTGCCAGAGTGGCGGTTGCGGTCCCGGCGGCAGCCATCCCCGCCGCGCGCGCTTTCCCGGCGGCAGCCGTCCCTGCAGCGCGCGCTTTCGCGGCACCGGCGGCGGCCGCGGCCCCCGGGACGCGCCCGGCGCGGCCGGAGCGCGG
>NZ_JBVAYZ010000033.1:0-41563 GCF_055412865.1 Pseudarthrobacter ribosi
AAGCCTGCAACCACACCAAAGAAACCCCCGGCTGGTCCTCCCGACCACGCCCCGGACCCCGACACACCCTCGACATCACCACCCCCACCGGCCACACCTACCAATCCACCGCCCCGCCACTCCCGGGAACCCCCGTCGGACAACCGGAACTGGACCAAGCCGTGACCAGAAGCCGCAACCATCGCCCCGAACGCCGCCAGGCCGCAATCCGGCTGCGCGCCCGGGCGAAAAACCGGCTCCCCGCCTGAACTAACGCCGCCCGTCACGGGCCCGCCGCGGCCGCGCCGCCGCCGTCATGCTCGGACGGCAGCCACGCCGAACGTGCCCAGAACAACGCCGCCCGCCGATCCGCGGATCGACGGGCGGTAAGGGTGGGCTGCCCGTGCCTTTAGTCCGCGGCGGTGCCGTCGGCGTAGGGCGCATCCCCGGTCACAACAGGGTTCGAGGAGTTGTTGGACCATTCCGAGAATGACCCCGGATAGAGCGCCGCAGGGAATCCGGCGATTTCGAGGGCCGCAATTTCGTGGGCCGCCGTGACGCCGGAACCGCAATAGACAGCGGTGGGGACGTCGGCGCGCACGCCAAGCCCGGTAAAGCGCTCGCGCAAGGCCGCCGCGGACAGGAACCTGCCGTCTGCGCCGAGGTTTCCGGTGGTGGGAGCGCTCACGGCTCCGGGGATGTGGCCAGCGCGCGGGTCCACCGGTTCGAAGTCGCCCCGGTACCGCTCCCCCGCCCGGGCGTCCAGCAGCAGGCCCCGCTGGCCCCAGGAGGCCGCCTCCCCGGCGTCGATCACGGGCAGGGCACCGCCCGTCAGGACCACGTCGCCGGGCGCCGCTTGGCGTTCGCCACTTTCGAGGCCGAAGCCCGCGCCGCGCCAGGCGGCCAGCCCGCCGTCGAGCAGGTAGACGTCGGAAAGGCCGGCGTTCCGCAGCATCCACCAGAGCCGGGCGGCGGCCTGGTTGCCGCTGTCGTCATAGGCCACCACAGCGTCACCGTTGCGGACGCCCCAGGAACGGACGGATGCCTGGAACTGCTCCAGGGTCGGAAGTGGGTGCCGGCCGCGGCTCGGATCCGCGGGTCCGGCCAGTTCAGTGGCGAGGTCCACGAAAACGGCGCCGGGGAGGTGTTCGGCTAGGTAGTGGTCGCGGCCGTGCGGGTCGCCGAGCGCCCAGCGCACATCCAGCACCACGGTCCGCCGGCCAGTTTTGTCGGCTGCGTCCAGCCGGTCCTTCAGGGTGGCTACATCCATGAGGGTCTGCATCCGCCCACTCTATCCATCGAATTCTGCCGCCGCGGGTAGGCTGGTGCGGTGATCAGAGGGCGACAGCAGGACAGGGCATGGGCCGCCGAGGCCATCCGCAGAATCCACGCAGAGAACAACCGGTCCGCGGACACCCACTTGTACTCCGTCCCGCTGCCCCCGCAGTGGGGTGTCCAGCTGTACCTCAAGGACGAATCAACCCACCGGACCGGCAGCCTGAAGCACCGGCTGGCCCGCTCGTTGTTCCTCTTTGGCCTGGTCAACGGCTGGATCTCGGAAGGCACCACCATCGTTGAGGCCTCCAGCGGCAGCACGGCGGTATCGGAAGCCTATTTCGCCCAGCTGCTGGGGCTGCCGTTCATTGCGGTGATGGCCCGGACCACGAGCCGGGAGAAGATCGCACTGATCGAGCAGTTCGGCGGCTCCTGTCTGCTCGTCGACCACGCCTCGGAGGTCTATGAGGCCGCTGCGGAACTCGCAAAGCGCACCCACGGGCACTACATGGACCAATTCACCTACGCCGAACGGGCCACCGACTGGCGCGGCAACAACAACATCGCCGAGTCCATCTTCGACCAGCTGGCCCTGGAGGAGCACCCGATCCCCCGCTGGATCGTCGTGGGCGCCGGCACCGGCGGCACCAGCGCCACCATCGGCCGCTACCTGCGGTACCACCGCCATGACACGGAACTCGCCGTCGTGGATCCGGAGAACTCCGCCTTCTATCCCGGCTGGCTTGCAAGCCGGCAGGCTGCCGACGGCGGACCCCCCACCGAATCGGCCGACCGCGCCGGCACGTCCCGGGTCGCCGCCACGGCCCCGGCGGGCCAGCCCTCCCGGATCGAGGGAATCGGCCGGGCACGGCTGGAACCCAGCTTCGTTCCTGCCGTCATCGACCACATGGTGCAGGTCCCGGACGCGGCCTCGGTGGCGGCGATGCGCCATCTGCTCGAGCACGCCGGCCTGCACGCCGGCCCCTCCACCGGCACCAACCTGTGGGGCGTCTGGCAGCTCATCGCTGAGATGATCGCCCAGGGCCGCCGCGGCAGTGTCGTGTCGCTGATGTGCGACGGCGGAGAGCGCTACGCCGGAAACTACTACAAGCCGGAGTGGCTGAAGTCCCAAGGCCTGGACCCCGAACCGCATGAAGCGACCATACGGGAATTCTTCGCCACTGGAGCATGGCCGACCCAGGCGTCCTAGGTGCGTTACGCCTAGACCTCGACGCTGTCCAGGCTGGAGAGGTGCCGGTATTCGGTGCCGTACTTGGCGCCGAACCGGGTCACGTGCCCTTCCACGATGCCGCGCCCGTTGTCGTTGAGCAGGGCGTCGTGGATCGGGAAGGCTGTCGGGGCGCGGACTCCTATCATGAAGTCGACCACCTCCCCCACCTTGTTCCAGGGTGCGTGGATGGGCACCAGCAGCGTCCGGACGTCCGCGCCGTCGGGCACGATGAACGAATCTCCGGGGTGATAGACGTTGGAGTCCACGAAGTAGCCGATATTGGCCACCACCGGAATCTGCGGATGGATCAGCGCGTGCTGCCCGCCAAAGCACCGGACGGAAAACCCTGCCGTCTCGAAAGCCTCGCCGGGGGCCACGGTATGGATCCGCGGCCCGGCATCGGGCGCCTTGTCGTGCAGTTGTGCCGCGACTCCGGCCGGTGCATACAGCTGCAGGGAACTGCCGGTCGAAAGGGCGGCAGTGACGGCGTCGACGTCGATGTGGTCGGCATGTTCGTGCGTGATCAGCACGGCGTCGGCACCGGCGAGGGCCTGATCGGTCTCGGAGAAGTTCCCCGGATCGAACACCAGCACCTTGCCGTCCTTCTCGAGCCGGACACAGGAATGCGTGAACTTCGTCAGCAACATCTAGCCAGCCTAGGGTCCCGCCCCGGCGGTGTCCACGCGCCCGGCTGGTAATCTGGGACCTTGCCACCACCCCGTATCGAGACCCCCAGCGAAGCGAGTTCCACAATGTCCCACGGCGCCACAACTGACGGCAGCCGGGCCACGGTGCCGGCTCCCGCCGCGGCCAAGGAGCAGCGCGTCACCAAGCAGCGCCTCGCGGTCAGCGCCGCCCTCGACGAACTGACGGACTTCGTCAGCACCCAGGAGCTGCACCGCATCCTGCAGGACCGCGGCACCTCGGTTTCCCTGGCCACGTCCTACCGGATTCTGCAGTCCCTCGCGGACGAGGGCCTGGTGGACGTCCTCCGGAACGCCGACGGCGAGGCCGTGTACCGGCGCTGCGCCGTCACCGGCCACCACCACCATCTGCTGTGCCGCAGCTGCGGCAGGGCCGTTGAGATCGAGGCACCCGCGGTCGAGGCCTGGGCCGCACGGACGGCGACCGAGCACGGCTTCACCTCGGTCGAACACACGGTCGAGATCTTCGGGCTGTGCCCGGACTGCACAGCCCGGGCTGCCGGCTAGTTCCTGGCCCTGCTGGCCGGAACAAGGGCCTCGTCGTCGTCGGCGTCGTCGGCCGTGATCAGAATGTTGCCCTCCGAAATGGATTCGGACAGGACATCGTGCTCAATCGCGGTGGCCAGAGGCTTTTGCTTGACGAAGCACATCAGCACGGCGGCGACCAGCGCCAGCGGAACCATCCAGATGAAAATGGGTGTCAAAGCGTCATTGTAGGAGGAGATGATGGCCTCCTTAATCGGCGCGGGCAGCTGGCTGACCACCGCCGGAGTCAGTGAGTTTGAACCTCCCGGGGTGCCGCCCCCTGCGGCCGAGGCCGGAAGACGCTCGGCCAGCAGCTCAGCCAGCCGGCTCGCGAAAAGGCTCCCCACCACGGCGGAGCCGAGCGTGGCGCCGATCTGCCGGAAGAAGTTGTTCGACGCCGTTGCGGTGCCGACTTCGCGCAGCGGGAAGGAGTTCTGCACGATCAGCACCATGATCTGCATGCTCAGGCCCAGGCCCAGGCCCATCACGGCCAGGTAGGCGCAGATCTCCCAGAGCGGTGCTCCCGGCTGGAGGGTGGAGAGCAGCACGAGGGCGATGGCAACCAGCACGCCGCCCGCAATCGGCATCCACTTGTAGCGGCCGGTCCGGCTGACCATCTGCCCGGAGACCACCGAGGCAACCAGCAGGGCGCCCATCATCGGGATCATCAGCAGCCCGGATTCGGTGGCGTTGACGCTGAATGCCATCTGCAGGTAGGTCGGCAGGTAGCCGATGGCGCCGAACATGGCCACGCCGATCAGCAGGCCGGCGACCGTCGCGAGATTGAAGTTGAGGTCCTTGAACAGGTGCAGCGGGATGATCGGCTCGGCCGTGCGGCGCTCCACCAGGACGAAGGCGACCGCGCTGAGAACCGAACCGGCGATCAGCGCGAGGATGACGGGGTCGCTCCACGCGTATTTGCTGCCGGCCCAAGTGGCGAACAGCACGAGGCAGGTCGTGGCGATCGCGAGCAACAGCATCCCGCCGAGGTCCAGGCGCGGTTTGCCGCTGTGCTTCGGAAGCTTGAGGAAGAACACGGCGCCGGCCAGCGCGAGCAGTCCCAGGGGGATGTTGATCCAGAACACCCAGCGCCAGCCGGGACCCTCGGTGAACCAGCCGCCCAGCAGCGGACCGGCGACGGAGGCAATGGCGAAGACGCCGCCCATCATCCCCATGTATTTCCCGCGTTCGCGGGGCGGGACGACGTCGGCGATGACGGCCTGCGACAGGATCATCAGACCGCCGCCGCCGAGTCCCTGGACCACCCGGGCGGTGATCAGCACGCCCATGTCGTTGGCCAGGCCGCCGATGACGGACCCGATCATGAACAGGATGATGGCGGCCATCAGCAGGGCCTTGCGTCCCATGAGGTCACCAAGCTTGCCGTAGATCGGCATGGTGATGGTGGAGGCCAGAATGAAGGCGGTGATGACCCAGAGCATGTCGCTGACGCCGTGGAGTTCGCCCACGATGGTGGGCAGGGCCGTGCTGAGCACAGTCTGGTTCAGGGCGGCCAGGAGCATCGAGAGCATCAGGCCCACGAAGAGCAGCACCATGTGCTGCTTTCCTTCGGTCGGTCCCGCCACGGGGACAGCGTGCTTGGTCATAAAATCTTCCTTAGTAAATGGTGGAGCAGAGCCAATGACAAGTCGACGTTCTCCGGAGTAATTCCTTCAGAGGGGTCGTAATCAGCTGAACTGAGATTGAAACGGATGGGAACGCCGGCGACCATGACCAGCATGCGCGCGGCTTCCTCCGGGCCGAAGCCTATGGCGTTGGCCGTCCACGCGGGATCCTGGGCCAGTAACCCGGAGATTCCCTGGGTGACGAGGTTCTCGGCCTTGACCATGTAGTCCATATGGCGGCGGCCCAGATTGGGGTCCCGGGCAATCAGCATCCGGCGGCGTGCGCGGTTGGTGCCACCGATCGCCGTCCAGGCGACAGTCATCAGCAAACGCGATACCTGCCCCACCAAATCATCGGCCGTGACCGAGATACCGGAGAGAAGTGCCGCTTCCAGGGCGGGTTCACGCAACCCGACGATGGCGTCTTCCTTCACCTCAAAGTAGTTGAAGAAAGTCCGCGGCGAGACGCCAGCGCTGGCGGCGATCGCCTCTACCGTGGTCCGGTCGGCGCCGTGCTGCAGGGCAAGCGTTGCGGCCGCCTCGTGCAAGGCCATCCAGGTCTCGGCTTTTTTGCGCTCACGCAGGGGCACCGCAGCGGCAGAAGTCATGGCTCAATAATTGCATGACTGCAATGTTTGCACAAATGCAGACTTGCAGTGATGCAAGAAAGCCCATTGAGAGGGCGGCCTGCCGACGGCGGGCGGGCGGCTTAGCCGGCCGCCACCGCCGAGTGGCGCAGGACCCTGCCGTTAAGGCCGCGCTTGGCCCGGATCCCGCCGATCACCCGGCAGACGACGTAGATCAGGAAGGACAGGGTGGTCACGTACGGGCTGATGGGGATCCGGCCGCCCAGGGCCAGCAGGATGCCGCCGACGGTGGCCGTCATGGCGAACGCCACACTCAGGATCACCACCAGCCGGGGTGAAGAGGTCACCCGCATGGCCGCTGCCGCGGGAGTGATCAGCAGCGCCAGCACCAGCAGGGCGCCGACGATCTGGATGGAGAGCGCCACGCTGACGCCGAGCAGCAGCATGAACCCGATGGAAAGTGCCCGCACAGGCACACCGCGGGCCGAGGCGACGTCGGGATCCACGCTGGCGAAGGTCAGCGGACGCCAGATCGCCACCAGGGCAAGCATCACCACGACGGCGGCGATTGCCAGGACCTGGAGCTGGACGGTTCCGACGGACACGATCTGGCCGGTGAGCAGGCCGAACTTGTTGGCGGCGCGCCCCTCATACAAGGAGAGGAACAGAATGCCCAGGCCCAGCCCGAACGGCATAATGACGCCGATGATCGAGTTCTTGTCGCGGGCGCGGACGCCCAGCAGGCCCAGCAGCAGCGCCGCCACGACGGATCCCACTAGGGAGCCCAGGACGATGTCCACCCCGATGAGCAGGGCGAAGGCCGCGCCGGCAAAGGAGAGCTCGGAGATCCCGTGGACGGCGAAGGCCAGGTCACGCTTCATCACGAAGGTTCCGATCAGCCCGCCGAGCAGGCCCAGCACGGCACCCGCCCAGAGGGAGTTCTGCACCAGCGCGACCAGTTCGCCGTAGTTTTCGAAGTTGAAAATTGAATTGAGCAGACTGTCCAGGTCCATCTAGCCCACCTCCCCCGCCACCGCGTGGGCGTCCTCATGGTGGTGCGTCGTCGCGTCCGGCAGCCCGACGACGATCAGCCGCCCGTTGGCGTTGATCACTTCGACGTGGCTGCCGTAAAGATCGGACAGCACTTCCGTGGTCATGACCTCTTCCGGCGGGCCCACCCGGAACCGTCCGCCGGCCAGGTACAGCACGCGGTCGACATAGTCCATGATCGGGTTGATCTCGTGCGTTACGAACACCACGGCACTGTTCTGGTCGTGGCATTGTTTGTTGATCAGGGCACTCACGGCCTGCTGGTGCTGCAGGTCGAGGGACAGCAGGGGCTCGTCGCAGAGCAGCACCTTGGGATCGGTGGCAAGGGCCTGCGCCACCCGCAACCGTTGCTGCTCGCCGCCGGAGAGCTGCCCGACGGGGACCCGTGCGTAATCGCCGGCTCCCACCAGATCGAGGAGCTCATCGATTCTGCGGTTCACTTTCGCAGTGCCGAGCCGGAGCCCCCAGCGGTGGCCGTCGACGCCGAGCCCGACGAGGTCGCGGGCGCGCAGCGGCGTGTCAGGGTCGAAGGACTTCTGCTGCGGGACGTAGCCGATCCCCCGGCTGCCCCGCTCCACGGGCCGGCCCGCGAGCGTGGCCGTGCCGGAGCTCAGCTCCTGCAGGCCCAGCAGCACCTTGAGGAACGTCGTTTTCCCGCTGCCGTTGGGGCCGAGGACAGCGAAGAATTCACCCGGGTTGATGTCCAAGTCCAGGCCCTCCCACAGCGTGCGCTTACCGAACGCGAGGGAGGCTCCACGGAGGCTCACTACGGGTGTCAACTTGGCTTTCCTCGAATTCTGCACAAGCCTCCGGCTCACGCTCTGCACCAGGGGTGGCTGGCTGGACTGTCTGGCTGGGCTGCCTTGCCCGTCTGTCTGGCTGGGCTGGCTGGGCTGGCTGGGCTGTCCGATTGCGCAGTCAGGTCACGCTGTCCAGCTAATCTTAGGCCAGTGCATTGCCGATGTTGTCGACGTTGTCCGTCATCCACTGCAGGTAGGACTTGCCCTCCGGCAGGGTTTCGCTGAAGTTCACCACCGGGACACCGGCAGCTGCTGCCGCGTCCTTGACGGCGACCGTCTGAGGGCCTTCGGTCTGCTGGTTGTAGGCCAGCAGCCTGATGCTCCCCGAGCCCATCAGGTCGGTGGTCGCCTTGAGCACGGCGGGCGGAACGTCCGTGTCTTCTTCGATCGCGGCGGTGTACTCATCCGGGGTCTGGTTTTCCAGGCCGGCGGCTTCGAGCAGATAGAGCGGCACCGGTTCCGTCACGGCCACGGGCGCCGCACCGGCGGACGCCTTGATTCCCGCGAGCTTGGTGTCGAGGCCGCCGAGCGACTCCTTGAAAGTTGCGGCGTTGCTGCGGAAAGTCTCGGCAGAGGACGGTTCAAGCTCGCCGAGCTTGGCCGCGACGGCATCAGCCAGCCGGGCCATGGCAGGCAGGCTGTACCAGACGTGCTCGTTGAATCCGGCATGTTCGTGGCCGTGGCCGTCAGCATCGGCGGACGGGCCGGCGGTCGGTTCCGGGGCAAGCCCGGACAGCTCCACGGCATTGAGGACGTTGCCGTGGTCCAGTCCCGAGTCGTCCGCGAGCTTGTGGATGAAGTCGTCATATCCGCCGCCGTTGTCGACCACCAGGTCGGCCTTGGACACCGCCAGCTTGTCCTGTGTGGTCGCCTCGTAGGAATGCGGGTCCTGGCTGGTGCGCGTGATGATCGAGTTGACCCGCACCTTGTCCGCGCCGATAGTGCTGACGATATCCCCGTAAACACTGGTGGAGGCAACCACTTCGACGATTCCGTCGCCGGCACTGGCGGAATTCCCCGAAGCGGAATTTCCCGACGTCGGGGCGCAGGCCGTCAGCAGCAGGGTGGCGCCGGCAAAAGCGGCGACGATGGCACGGGCAGCGGGACGGCGCACGGAAAACCTCGGATCTGTTATTGAGAATCAGGAGCAATAGCAACTGCCCCGAGTGTATCCCTAAATAGGAATGATTCCTATTTAGGGATACACCGGCAGCTATTGGTCCTGGCCGAGCCTCCGGTAGCCGGTGGCCTGGGTGGCGTCCCGGATCTCGCCCACGAGCTGCTCGATAACGTCCTCCAGGAACAGGACGCCCTGGGTGAGGCCGTCCGGGCCGATCACGCGGGCCAGGTGCGAGCCGGTCCGCTGCATGACGGACATGGCCTTCTCGATTTCGTCGTCCATCGCCAGGTTCGCCAGCGACCGGATGTGGCTCTCCGCGATCGGCTGGTGGTACGCCGCGTCGGGGATGGAGAGCACATCCTTGATGTGCAGGTAGCCGGAGAGCATCCCGTCGTCGTCAAGCATCGGGAAGCGGGAGAACCCGGTGCGGCTCACGGCCTTCTCGAACTCCAGCGGGGTGGTGTTCGACTTCATCATCACGAGTTTGTCGAGCGGAACCATCACATCGGATGCGGTGTGTTCGGAGAACTCCAGCGCACCGGTGATGAGTCCGGCGTCGTCGTCCACGAGCCCGTGGCGGGTGGATTCCTGCACGATCGACTGGACTTCCTCGAGCGTGAAGGAGGAGGTGACCTCATCCTTCGGCTCGATCCGCATCAGTTTCAGGATGTGGTTCGCGGACCAGTTGAGCGCCACGATCACCGGCTTCACCAGCCGGGCGATGAACATCAGTGGCGGCGCGAGCAACAGGGCTGCCTTGTCCGCCACGGAGACCGAAATATTCTTCGGGACCATTTCGCCGATGGTGACGTGCAGGAAGGTCACCACCAGCAGGGCGACGGCGAAGGCGACGATGTCGGCGATTTCCACCGGGATGCCGACCGCCTCCAGCGGGACCGCCATCAGGTGGTGGATGGCCGGTTCGGCCACCTGCAGGATTAGCAGCGAGCAGACAGTGATTCCGAGCTGCGCGCAGGCGAGCATCAACGAAACGTTCTCCATGGCCTGCAGGGTGGTCTGCGCCCGCTTGGATCCCGCCTCGGCGAGCGGCTCGATCTGGCTCCGGCGGGCGGACATGACCGCGAATTCGGCACCAACAAAGAAGGCGTTGCCGAGCAGCAGCACCACCAGCCAGAGGATTCCCGCCCAGTCGCTCATGCGGCACCGACCTGGCCGTTGGAGTGCTCGTCGTGGTGCACCCGGACCGGCTTGAAGCAGATCCGGTCAATCCTGCGCCCGTCCATGCGGGTGACGGCAAGGGTGCCGCCGTCGACGTCGACCGTGTCCCCCACGGCTGCGATCCGGCCTAACTTGCTCATGACGTAGCCTCCCACCGTTTCGTAAGCAGACTCGTCGGGCACGGTCAGGCCCGGAATCTGCTCGGAGAGTTCATCGGGGCGAAGCAGCCCCGGGAAGTACCAGTCCCCCGACGCGCTCTGCAGCAGTCCCGGGCGCACCTTGTCGTGTTCGTCGGCCACTTCCCCGACGATTTCCTCGACGAGATCCTCCAGGGTGGCGATGCCGGCGGTGCCGCCATACTCATCCAGGACCACGGCCAGCTGCAGATTGCCTTCGCGCAGTTCGGCCAGCAGGGCATCCAGGTGAATGGTTTCCGGAACCCGGAGCACATCGGTCATGATGGCACCGGCCTCCAGCTTGGCGCGCCGGCCCGAGGGCACGGCGATGGCCTTCTTGATGTGCACGACGCCGCGGATGTCGTCCGACGATTCCCCGATGACCGGGAACCGCGAATAGCCGGTGCGGCGTGCGGCCTCCACGATGTCGGAGACCGGCTGGTCGCCGTCAATGGTCTCAACCCGGATGCGGGGCGTCATGACGTCCGCCGCTGTCCGGCCAGAGAACTTAAGGGTCCGGGCGATGAAGTTGGCGGTCCCGGCGTCGAGGGTTCCCATCGCCGCCGAGCGGCGCACAAGGGAGGCTAGCTCGGCCGGAGTCCGCGCGCCCGAAATCTCCTCCTTGGCCTCAAGGCCGAAGATGTTGAGCACCTTATTGGAGAAGCCGTTGAGCACCACAATGGCCGGCTTGAAGACCGCCGTGAACATCAGCTGCGGGCGGGCCAGGGCCCTGCCGACCTGAAACGACAGCGCAATGGCCATGTTCTTCGGGACCAGCTCGCCGATCAGCATGGACAGGAGGGTCGCGAAGGCCATCGCCATGACCAGCGACACGGACGAAACTGCCGCTTCCGGCACGCCCAGGGCGCCCAGCGGGGCTTCGAGCAGTTTGCCCACCGAAGGTTCCATGACGTAGCCGGTGAGCAGGGTGGTGATGGTGATGCCCAGCTGGCAGCTGGAGAGCTGCGTGGACAGGGACTTGAGGCATTTGAGCAGGGGCGCGGCAGCAGTATCGCCGTCATCCACGGCCCGCTGGACGGTGGCCTGGTCAAGGGCGACAAGGGAGAATTCAACGGCTACGAAGAAGCCGGTTCCGAGGATGAGCAGCAGGCCTGCGCCGAGAAGAAGCCACTCCATTTAGCGGCCCGCTTCCGGGGCGGCGGCGCGGCGTGGCGCCCGGCTGCCTCGGTATAGGGTGCCTGGGTATCGGGACGGGCTGCCCGGCGGAGGATGGTCAGCCGCGGCCGACCAGGTTTCCTGGAAGGTCCCGGGTTTCTGGAAGGCATGTGGCTGGCGTGCCGCCGGGGAATGATGGGCGCGTGAACGGGGTTTGCCGGCTCTTCGGGTGGACTGCGCGGGAACGGTTTCCGTTCCCGCCTGACAGCCCCCAGGCCGGCACCTAGATTTACTGTCCATAAGAGTTTCAGTCTACAGGTGCGGCGGGGGCCGGCCGCCGTCGTGTCACCTACGTGACGCCCGACGGCGGCCGCTGCGCCAGCGCCGCGGCTCACCAGCTCTGCGGGACCGGCCGGCCTTCCTCATACCCGGCCGCGGACTGGATGCCCGCCACGGCGCGTTCCCGGAACTGCGCAAGATCCGCAGCGCCGGCGTAGCTCATCGAGCTGCGGAGCCCGGCGGTGATCATGTCCAGCAGATCTTCCACACCGGGCCGCGCCGGATCGATGAACATCCGGGAGGTCGAGATGCCTTCCTCGAAGAGGGCCTTGCGGTCCTTTTCGAAGGCGCCCTCGCGCTGGTTGCGGTTCTGCACGGCGCGGGCGGACGCCATCCCGAAGCTTTCCTTGAACTGCCGCCCGGCGGCGTCCTGCTGCAGGTCCCCGGGGCTCTCGTGCGTCCCGGCGAACCAGGAACCGATCATCACCTGGCTGGCGCCGGCCGCCAGGGCCAGCGCGACGTCGCGCGGGTAGCGGACACCGCCGTCGGCCCAGACGCGCCCGCCGGCAGCCCGCGCGGCCGCCGAGCACTCCAGCACGGCGGAGAACTGCGGCCGGCCCACGGCGGTCATCATGCGCGTGGTGCACATCGCCCCGGGGCCAACACCGACCTTGACGATGTCCGCGCCGGCCTGGATGAGTTCGCGGGTCGCCTCCGCCGTGACCACGTTGCCCGCCACCACGGGCACGCCGGGGTTGAGGCCCTTCACCGCGGCCAGGGCATCAAACATCTTCTGCTGGTGGCCGTGCGCGGTGTCGAGGACCAGCACGTTGACCCCGGCGGCCAGGAGTTCCGCGGCACGCCCGGCGACATCGCCGTTGATTCCGACGGCGGCAGCCACCTTGAGCCGGCCGGCCGGGTCCAGCGAGGGCCGGTACAGCGTGGAGCGCAGGGCGCCCTTCCGGGTGAGGACGCCGGCCAGGACGCCGTCCCGCTGCACGGGGGCGAAGTCGGTCCCGGCGGCGTCCATCGCATCGAAGGCGCGGCGCAGGCCGGCGCCGGGTCCGGTACCGGACCCGCCGCCGTCGGAGGTGTCTTCCAGCTCGGCCGCGTCGAGCACCAGCGGCTGGTGGCGCATCACCGAGCCGAGCGAGGCGAACCGGTCCTGGCCCTCGCAGTCGGAGGCCCGGACGATGCCGGTGACGGCACCGGAGTCATCGACGACCATGACGGCCCCGTGCGGGCGTTTGCCCATCAGGTGCAGGGCGTCAATGACCGTGTCCGCCGGCGACAGCGTCACCGGGGTTTCCAGGACGGGGTGGCGGGTCTTGATCCAGGTCGTGACGTCGCGGATCACGTCGAGCGGCACGTCCTGCGGCAAAACCGCCAGCCCGCCGCGCCGGGCCATGGTTTCGGCCATGCGCTTGCCGGTCACCGCCGTCATGTTGGCCGCCACGAGGGGAATCGCGGAGCCCGTCCCGTCGTCCGCCGCCAGGTCAACATCCAGCCGGGACGTCACGTCGGAACGGGACGGTACGAGGAAGAGGTCTGAATAGGTTAGGTCGGTAGTGGGTTCGGTCAGGAAACGCACGGTTGCTCCTCAATAAACATTCCGGTGCTCAACGGGTTCTCTGTGTGATTCTAGCGAGGCTGCCCGCGGGCCCCGTACCTGTCCGGCGCCTGTCCGGGCGGCCCCTCCTGCGGGGCTCCGGACAGCTGGCGGGGGTGCTGTGACGGCGAGTTGAGGCGACTTGATGATTTGAGTCACCCTTATTGGCGGTTTGGCAAGAATCGTCACTAGACTGGCAGAGGTCTGGGTTCACTGGACGCGGAGACTGGTTCAATCGTCGTGCTGAGGCACCGTGAAGCCAGTGGGAATCGAACTCATGGAAGAGGCGTAATTCAAGTGCCAGAGCAGCCTAGCCACCGTCTACCAGAGGAATTTGGCGGAAACGAGTGGCTCGTTGACGAACTGTACGAGCGGTATCAGCAGGACAAGAGCACGGTGGATGCCAAGTGGTGGCCCTTGTTCGAATCCTTTGATGCCGGAGACAGCTCGTCCACCAACGGAGCCTCAGGCGCAGCGACAGTTGCGCACCCCGCCACGCGCGAACTTCCCGTAGTAGCCCCGGCTGCCGCGGCGGCAACGCAGCCGCCCGCGCCGGCCCCTGCTGCCGCCCCCGCCGCACCGGCCCCCGCCCCGGCGAAGAAGGCCCCGGCCACCGTTGCCCGCGACGGCTCCAAGAACCCGGACGCCGGCACCGCGCCGATTCCGGCCCAGCTCCCCAAGAACATCAAGGCCCCGACCGCCCCTGAGGAAGACGTCGTTTCCGTCCTCCGCGGACCGGCCAAGGCCATCGCCACCAACATGATCACCAGCCTGGAGGTTCCGACCGCCACCAGCGTGCGGGCAATCCCGGCGAAGCTGCTGATCGACAACCGCGTGGTCATCAACTCCAACCTGGCCCGCGCCCGCGGCGGCAAGGTGTCCTTCACGCACCTGATCGGCTACGCCGTCATCCGCGCCCTGGCCCAGTTCCCGTCGATGAACGTCTACTACGACGAGGTCGACGGCAAGCCTGTCGCGGTCCAGCCGGCGCACGTGAACTTCGGCATCGCCATCGACATGCCGAAGCCCGACGGCTCCCGCCTGCTGATGGTGCCCAACATCAAGAAGGCGGAGACCCTCAACTTCTCCGAGTTCTGGCACACCTACGAGGACCTGATCAAGCGTGCCCGCGCCGGCAAGCTGACCGCCGACGACCACTCCGGCACCACGGTCTCGCTGACCAACCCCGGCGGCATCGGAACCGTGCACTCGGTGCCGCGCCTGTCCAAGGGCCAGGCCGCCATCATCGGCGTCGGCGCACTGGACTACCCGGCCGAATTCCAGGGTGCCAGCGCGAAGATCATCGCGCACAACGCCATCAGCAAGGTCCTCACGCTGACCTCCACCTATGACCACCGCGTCATCCAGGGTGCCGGCAGCGGCGAGTTCCTGAAGCTTGTGCACCAGCTCCTGCTGGGCGCGCAGGACTTCTACGACGAGATCTTCGAGTCCCTGCGCATCCCGTACGAGCCCGTGCGCTGGAGCCCGGACCTGCAGGTGGACCCGGCCGACGAGATCAACAAGGTCGCCCGGATCCAGCAGCTCATCCACGCCTACCGCGTCCGCGGCCACCTCATGGCGGACACCGATCCGCTCGAGTACGTGCAGCGCAAGCACCCGGACCTCGACGTCCTCACCTACGGCCTCACGCTGTGGGACCTGGACCGTGAGTGGCCCACCGGCGGCTTCGGCGGCAAACCGATGCTCGCCTTCCGCGACATCCTGGGCGTGCTCCGCGACGCCTACTGCCGCACCACGGGCATCGAATACATGCACATCCAGGACCCGGAAGAACGCAAGTGGTTCCAGGACCAGCTGGAGCACGCGTACTCCAAGCCGAGCCGCGACGAGCAGCTGCGCATCGTCTCCAAGCTCAATGCGGCCGAAGCCTTCGAGACCTTCCTGCAGACGAAGTTCGTCGGCCAGAAGCGCTTCTCGCTGGAGGGCGGCGAGTCGCTGATCCCGCTGCTGGACGCGATCATCTCCGATGCGGCCGACGACGAACTCGACGAAGTGGCGATCGGCATGGCCCACCGCGGCCGGCTCAACGTGCTCACGAACATTGCCGGCAAGACCTACGCCCAGGTCTTCCGCGAATTTGAAGGCACCCAGGACCCGCGCTCCGTGCAGGGCTCCGGCGACGTGAAGTACCACCTCGGCACCGAGGGTACCTTCACCTCGGACAACGGCAAGGAGACCAAGGTCTACCTCGCAGCCAACCCGTCCCACCTTGAGGCCGTGGACTCCGTCCTCGAAGGCATCGTCCGCGCCAAGCAGGACCGCCTCGACCAGGGCGAAGCCTTCCCCGTGCTGCCGATCATGGTGCACGGCGATGCCGCCTTCGCAGGCCAGGGCGTCGTGGCGGAAACGCTCAACCTCTCCCAGCTGCGCGGATACCGCACCGGCGGCACCATCCACATCGTGGTCAACAACCAGGTCGGCTTCACCACCGCCCCGTCGTCGTCGCGTTCCTCCACCTATTCCACGGACGTCGCCAAGATGATCCAGGCGCCGGTGTTCCACGTCAACGGCGATGACCCGGAAGCCGTGGTCCGCATCGGGCAGCTCGCGTACGAGTTCCGCCAGCGGTTCCACAAGGACGTTGTCATCGACATGGTCTGCTACCGCCGCCGCGGCCACAACGAGGGCGACGACCCCTCGATGACCCAGCCGCTGATGTACAACCTGATCGAAGCCAAGCGTTCGGTCCGCAAGCTGTACACCGAATCACTGATCGGCCGCGGTGATATCACCGAAGAAGAAGCCGAACAGCTGCTGCGCGACTACCAGGAACGGCTGGAGCGGGTCTTCGCCGAAACCCATGCTGCGCAGACCTCCCCGATTCCGATCATCAAGGCGGACTCCGCCGCGGTGTCCGATCTGGAGCGCCCGATGGCCCAGCAGTCCGATTCCGGCATCAACGCCCCGACGTCAACGGCGATTTCCACCGAGACCCTGGCGCGCATCGGCAAGGCCCACGTCGACATCCCCGAGGGCTTCACGGTCCACGCCAAGCTCAAGCAGCTGCTGGAGAAGCGTGAAGTGATGTCCCGTGAAGGCGGCATCGACTGGGGCTTCGGCGAGCTGGCCGCTTTCGGTTCGCTCATCATGGAAGGCGTTCCCGTCCGGCTCGCCGGCCAGGACTCGCGCCGCGGCACGTTCGTGCAGCGTCACGCCGTCTTCCATGACCGCGCCAACGGCGACGAGTGGCTGCCCCTGGCCCACCTCTCCGAGGACCAGGCAAAGCTGTGGATCTACGACTCCCTGCTGTCGGAATATGCGGCCATGGGCTTCGAATACGGCTACTCGGTGGAACGCCCGGATGCCCTGGTGCTCTGGGAAGCGCAGTTCGGTGACTTCGTCAACGGCGCGCAGACCATCATCGACGAGTTCATCTCCTCGGCCGAGCAGAAATGGGGCCAGCGCTCCTCGCTGGTGCTGATGCTGCCGCACGGCTACGAGGGCCAGGGACCGGACCACTCCTCCGCCCGGATCGAGCGCTTCCTGCTGATGTGCGCGGAACAGAACATGATCGTGGCCAACCCCACGACCTCGGCCTCGCACTTCCACCTGCTGCGCCGCCAGGCGTACAGCCGGCCGCGCAAGCCGCTGATCATCTTCACACCGAAGCAGCTGCTCCGTCTCAAGGCCGCGGCGTCCTCGGTGGAAGACTTCACCACCGGCACGTTCCGGACGGTCATCCCCGAGCACGAGCAGCTGCAGCCCGACGCCGTCGAGCGTGTCCTGCTGGTGTCCGGCCGGCTGTACTACGATCTGCTGTCCACCCGGCAGAAGACCGGTGACAAGACGACGGCGATCGTCCGGGTCGAGCAGCTTTACCCGCTGCCGGCCGCCGAGATTGCCGCCGAGCTTGCCAAGTACCCGAACGCCGAGGTTGTCTGGGCACAGGACGAACCCGCCAACCAGGGTCCGTGGCCGTTCATCGGCCTCAACCTGCCGGACGCCCTGGACCGCCGGGTCCGCCTCGTTTCCCGCCCCGCCTCGGCTTCCACCGCGGCAGGATCGATGAAACGCCACGCAGCCGAGCAGGACTCGCTGCTCAAGCAGGCTTTCGCACGTAAGTAAGGTCAGCGCTGCCCGGCCGGAGATGGAATTACGCAACTCCGGCCGGGCACCGTTGTTTAACCGGCTTTGTCCCGTCCATCGCGAACGGTGGGGACGGCTTAATGGACGCTCTGAAGTGAAGAGGTAGTCGTGGAAGATCGTAAGCTGCGGATCGCAGCCGTGGGCGATGAAATACTGGCCGGGCTGGGAGACCCCCGCGCGCTGGGCTGGCTGGGGCGGGTGCTGGCGCGCACGCCGCAGGACGGGCTGTCCCTGGAATGCTATTCCCTGCCCTGCCCGCAGGAAGGCACCGAAGGCCTGGCCGCCCGCTGGTTCCAGGAGGCCGGCCGGCGCTTCAACGACCACCACGAGAACCGGCTGGTGATCGGGCTCTCCGGACGCGACGTCGAATTCGGGCTCTCCACGGCCCGCAGCCGACTCAACCTCGCCAACATCCTCGACTCCGCGTCGCAGAACAAAATCGAGGTCTTCGTCGTTGGCCCTCCGCCGACCCTGGACCCGACCCAGAACCGCCGGCTCGGCGAGCTCAACACCGCCTTCGCCGACGTCACGACGCGGCGCAAGCACCTGTACGTCGACACGTATTCCCCGCTGCTGAACCACGAGCAGTGGCGCCAGGACCTCGCCGCCAACGGCGGTACCCCCGGCCAGGCCGGCTACGGGCTGATGGCCTGGCTCGTGCTGCACCGCGGCTGGTTCCAGTGGCTGAGGATCGACGCCCCGGAGTAGCCAGCCGGGCCCCGGCGGCCGGGAACTTCGCGATATATCTTGACTCTGCAAATCCTGCGATATATCGTGACTTCATAGTCACGATATATCGCAATGATTCGCAGAATGTATCGCCCGCCCGGAGGAACCATGGCAGAGAACTACTGGACCGTCACCGGTCCGCAGACCATCGACGTCGACGGCGTCAGCTCGCTCAAGCTTGGCATCGTCCGGGGCCGCTTCGACATCGTCACCCACGATGAGGCCGTCACCCGGATCGAAGTGTCCGACGTGAACGGCGACCCGCTGGCGGTCAGCCTCGTCGACGGCCGCCTGGAGGTCCGGCACCAGCTGCACGGGCCGCAGGGCTGGTTCAAGAACCTCATGGGCACCGTCAACAACAGCAGCAGCAACTCGGTGGTCATCAGCATCGCCCTGCCCGCCGGTGTCGAGGTCGAGGCCGGCACCGTCAGCGGCGACGGCATGGTCTCCGGGATCAGCGGGCGCACCCGGCTGAACACGGTGTCCGGATCCGTCCTGGCCGACGGCACCTCCGGGAACCTGTCAGTCAGCACCGTGAGCGGTGAAGTGATCGCCCGCAACCACCACGGTGTGCTGACGGCCAAGAGCGTCTCCGGCGAGGTCACGGCCTCCGGCGATTTCAGCCACATCCGCGCCAACACCGTCAGCGGGGACCTGAGCTTCGACCTGCACGGCTACACCCAGGACTTCGGGGCAAATTCGGTGTCGGGTGATGTCACCATCCGCCTCCCGCACGACGTCGGCGTGGACATCATCGCCAAGTCCGCCAGCGGCGCGATCGTCATCAACGACCAGCGGTACAGCCAGCCCAGCGGGAGCGTGCAGACCATTGCCGGACCCGACTCCCAGCTCATGCTGGTCCGCACCAACTCCGTCTCGGGGAAGACCTCGATTTTCCACGGGCGGCCGGGCACGGACCCCACGAAGGGTCCCTGATGCCTCCGGTCTTTGCCCACGGGGCGCTGCGCCTCTACCTGCTCGCGCTGCTGGAGTCGGGTCCGAAGCACGGCTACGAACTCATCAAGGCGCTCAGCGAACGCTTCGGCGGCACCTACTCCCCCAGCGCCGGCACCATCTATCCCCGGCTTGGCAAGCTCGAAGAGGAGGGGCTGGTGGCCACCCACACCGAGGGACGGCGGACGTACTACAGCATCACCCCGAACGGTCTTGCGGAGCTGGACAGCCGTCGGGACGAACTCGCCGGCGTGGAGAACGACATCTCCGCATCGATCCGGCGGCTCGCGGACAACCTGCGGCAGGACATCAAGGTCAACATGCGCGGGCTGCGGGCGGATCTGGCCGCCACGGCCGAGGCGGCGCGCTCCTCGGCCCGCGCGGCCGGATCAACGGTCGCCTCGCTGGCGGGCCAGCGCTACTCGCAGGAGGGCGACAGCCGGCTGCGTGAAGCGGAGATGCTGGTGCAGGCCTTCCGCGACGACATCCGCGTGGAACTGCGCCGGCACGGCGGCCGGCATCCGATCACGCCCGTGACCTTGGAGACGGTCAAGACGGTGCTGGACCAGGCACGGATCTCCATTCGCAACTCCCTGGACTGATTCGGCCGCTGCGATTGTCCCCCGGGACCGCCTCCCGCCCCCGCCGGTTCGCGGCGCGTGCCCCGATGTGGGAGACTTGAGGGCAGCTCTTTTGAGTACCAAAAATTAAGGAGGCCAGCTATGAGCAAGCGTGCACGTAAACGTCGTGACCGTAAGCGTGGCGGCGCGAACCACGGCAAGCGCCCCAACGCCTAAGCAAAGCTTGGAATGACAGCTTTAAGCGAATGACCCCGGAAACCTCACGGTTTCCGGGGTCATTCGTTTTTGCCGGGCGGGACGTCGGGATGTCCGCGGTCAGGCCTGGACCGGGTTGCTGTTGTGAATCCGGTCCAAGATCGAGTTCTTGAGGTTCTCCGGGGCAGCCTCGGTGCAGGAACGCTTCACCATGACACGGATGACACATTCGAGGTCGTACTGCTCAAAGCACTCCGGGCACCCGTCCAGGTGGTCCTTGATCTCGGCGATGTCATCGTGTGTGAGGGCACCATCCAGATACTCGTAGATACGTTGCATCCGGGCGTCGTCGCAATCGCCCAGTCCCTGGCAGTCGCTCATTTCCTGTTCTCCTGTTTGTTGCTTCCGGCCGCTGCGGTGGCATCGGCGCCCTTGAATCCGCGCTCGGCGGCGTAGTCGGCGAGCATGTCCCGCAGCATCTTCCGGCCCCGGTGCAGGCGGGACATCACGGTCCCGATCGGGGTGTTCATAATGTCTGAAATTTCCTTGTACGCGAAGCCCTCGACGTCGGCGAAGTAGACCGCCAGCCGGAATTCCTCCGGGATGGCCTGCAGGGCGCGTTTGACGTCCGAGTCCGGCAGGTGGTCCAGCGCCTCCGCCTCCGCCGAGCGGAGGCCGGACGAGGTGTGGGACTCGGCCCGGGCGAGCTGCCAGTCCTCGATGGTGTCCGAGTTCGACTGCAGCGGCTCGCGTTGCCGCTTACGGTAGAGGTTGATGTATGTGTTCGTCAGGATGCGGTAGAGCCAGGCCTTCAGGTTGGTGCCCGGCTTGTACTGGTGGAACGCGGAAAAAGCCTTCGTGTACGCCTCCTGGACCAGGTCCTCGGCATCAGCGGGATTCCGGGCCATCCGCATGGCCGCGGAGTACAGCTGGTCGACGTACTGCATGGCGTCGCGCTCGAACCGTACCCGGCGCTCCTCTGTGGTTTCCGTCGCCACGTCCAGGACCTGCCCGTCCACGATCGTCTCCCGGGCGGCAGCATCCCGCACGGCGTCAGTCGGTGCCGGGTCCGTTACCGCGGCGGCGCCGGACTCCGGAACCGCTCCAGCTTCGGGGGCAGGCTCGGGGAGTGCGCCGGCGGGGCCGGCTACAGGTGACTTCGCGGGCGTGGCGCCGTTTCCGGCGACCTTTTGCATGGCCGCAACGGCCGGATCCATGGTGCTCATTGCGTCCCAGTCTACTGTCACCTTGCGGCGGGCGCCTGGAACTCCCGCAGTTGGGCGGTCCTGCATGCCCATGGTCCACAACTCCGCCGGTACTGTCTCCAGTTGCGTGTCCTTTACCAGAATCAAATGTCCGCCTCCCTGCTCGTCATGAGCTCGTCATTCGCTCATCGTCCGGCCGCAAACCGGCGGCCGCGACCTTTTATGCACAACCCCGCCTGGCAGGCAAATATTCCGCAAAAGTGCAAGACTAGAACCGGTTCTCCCGCATAAATTCAGCGGTTCGTCCATCCAGGAGGAAATTCATGTCTTTTGTCCGCTTTCTCGCCCGCCCCATGCTCGCCTCCAGTTTCGTCCTTGCAGGCATGGACAAGCTCAAGAACGCGGATGACACGGCCACGCAGCTGTCACCCCTGTTGCGCCGTGCGGCTGAATCCCTGCCGTTCCAGACCAACGAAAAAGTCCTGGCACGCGTTATCGGCGGCACCCAGGTCGGAGCGGGCGTGCTCTTCGCGCTCGGCAAGTCTGCGCGCCTCGCCGCGACTGTCCTGGCCGTCATCTCCGCACTAAACGGCTACGTTGAATGGCGCAGCGCCGACATCACCTCCAAGGAGGGCCGCGACGCCCGCCGCAAGCAGCTGCTCAAGAACGTCTCGCTGACCGGCGGCGTGCTGCTGGCTGCCGTCGACACGAACGGCCGACCCAGCCTGGCCTGGCGCGCCGAGCACCTCGCCGCGGACGTCAAGAAGTCCACGGGCCACCTCGCCGCCGACGTGAAGAAGTCCACCGGCCACCTCGCCGCCGACGTCAAGAAGACCACCGGCAAGCAGCTGAAGAAGGCCGATAAGGCCGTACGCAAAGCCGTAGACCACACCGTCGGGGCCTAAGACAGCAATGACAGGCCCCACCCCCACCGCAGCTGCCAACGCCGTTCCCGCGGACCTTCCGCCCTGGCGGGCGCCCTTCGCCGGACAGCCGCTTGACGCAACGGTTACCGTTCCGGGGTCCAAGTCCCTGACCAACCGGTACCTCGTGCTGGCCGCACTCGCCGACGGACCCTCGCGGTTACGCGCCCCGCTGCATTCGCGGGACTCAGCGCTCATGATCGAGGCACTGCGGCAGCTCGGGGCCACCATCACGGAGGTTCCGGGGGACGGCGATTTCGGGCCCGACCTGGCCATCACGCCCATCGGCCTGGAGGCCCCCGGGGCCCGAACCGGTATCGACTGCGGACTGGCCGGGACGGTCATGCGGTTTGTCCCGCCCGTCGCGGCCCTGCGCCGGGGGGTGACACTGTTCGACGGCGACCCGCACGCGCGCAAGCGCCCGATGGGGCCGATCATCGAAGCACTCACCGGGCTGGGCGTCGCCGTCACCGCGCCCAACGGCAGCCCCGCCTCGTCGCTGCCCTTCGCCGTCGGCGGCACCGGCGAAGTGCGCGGCGGCCACCTCGTCATCGACGCCAGCGCTTCCTCGCAGTTTGTCTCCGCGCTGCTCCTGACCGGAGCCCGCTTCACCGAGGGACTGCACCTCGAACATCAGAGCAGGGACGAGGCCGGGAAGCCCGTCCCCAGCCTGGACCACATCAACATGACGGTCGCCGTGCTCCGCGGAGCCGGAGTGTCCGTGGATGACTCCCGCCCGAACCACTGGATTGTCTCCCCCGGGCCGATTCGCGCCTTTGACCTCCGGATTGAACAGGACCTCTCCAACGCGGGCCCCTTCCTCGCGGCGGCCCTGGCCACCCGAGGCACCGTCCGCATCCCCAACTGGCCGACCGAGACCACCCAGGTCGGCGATCTGTGGCGCACCATCCTCACGACGATGGGGGCCACGGTGACACTCACGGACGGCACCCTGACCGTCACCGGCGGCCCGGAGATCAAGGGCGCGGACTTCGACGAGACCAGCGAACTCGCCCCCACGGTCGCCGCACTTTGCGCCCTGGCCAGCGGCCCCTCACGGCTGAGCGGCATCGCCCACCTCCGCGGGCACGAAACAGACCGGCTGGCCGCACTCGTCGCCGAAATCAACGGCCTAGGCGGGGACGCCGAGGAGACCTCCGACGGCCTCATCATCCGGCCCGCACCGCTGCACGGCGGTGTCGTCCGCAGCTACGCCGACCACCGCATGGCCACCGCCGGCGCAATCCTGGGCCTGGCCGTTCCGGGCGTCGAGGTCGAGGACATTGCGACCACCGCCAAGACCATGCCCGACTTTCCGCAGCTCTGGGAGTCCATGCTCGCCCAGCGCGCCCACGGCAGCGCAGCGCCGGCAGATGCCTCTCCCGCAGGCGCAGCCCCCGCAACGAAGGGCACGTCCGGTGGCACGCAGTACTGACTCCTGGGACGAATCCGACGTCCGGATCCGCCCCAACAAAAAGGGCACGCGGCCCCGCACCAAGGACCGGCCCGCCTACGACGACGCCGTCACCGGGCGGATCATCACCGTTGACCGCGGACGCTACACCGCCGTCGTCGCCGAGGGCACCCCCGAGGAACGCAAGATCATCGCCGCCCGGGCCAGGGAACTGCGCCGCAACCCCGTCGTCGCCGGCGACTTCGTCTCCCTCGTGGGGGACGTCAGCGGCGAACCGGACACGCTGGCACGACTGGTCAAGATCCAGGACCGCCATACGCTGCTGCGGCGCAGCGCCGACGACACGGACCCGATCGAGCGCGCCGTCGTCGCCAACGCCGACACGCTGGTGATCGTGGTGGCGGCTGCCAATCCGGAGCCCCGGACCGGGTTCATCGACCGGGCCCTCGTGGCCGCGTATGACGCCGGAATCGAACCGCTGCTGCTCGTCACCAAGGCCGACGTCAAGGATCCCGCGGAGCTCCTCTCCAACTACCAGCACCTGGCCTTCCCGGTGATCATCTCCAAGACGGCGGACTCCGCCGCCTCCGGCATCGATGCCCGCTCGGATGACGGGCTCTCCGCCCGGTTGGACAAGGACGCCGTCTCCCAGCTGCGCGCCCACCTCGACGGGAAGGTCACCGTCATGCTGGGCCACTCCGGCGTCGGCAAGTCCACCATGGTCAACGCCCTGACCGGCGCCGAACGCGCCACCGGCGGCGTGAACGCCGTGACCGGGCGCGGCCGCCACACCTCCTCCTCCGCCGTGGCCCTCAAGGTCAACGATGCGCCGCCGGGCAGCTGGATCATCGACACCCCCGGCATCCGTTCCTTCGGCCTGGCCCATGTGGACCCCGACCGGATCCTGCGGTCCTTCCCCGACCTCGAGCCCGGCACCGACGACTGCGAGCGGGGCTGCAAACACGATTCCAGCGCCGTCAACTGCGGCGTGGACGCCTGGGTGGCCGCCGGCCATGCCGGCGAATCGGGCCCCGCCCGGCTCGCCTCACTCCGCCGCCTGCTGGGAACCGACCCGCGGATGGAAGCCCAGGACGTCAAGGAACTGGGCACCGTCTCCTAGTCCGGCAGTGCGGCTGTCCGGCCGTCAGCTGCCCCGCGGCGGCCGGATCCCGCGGCGCAGCCACGTGGCCTCCCGCCCCGCCGACCGCTTTGGCGGTAGTTTGGAACCATGAGTCAACCCGCTTCGAGCTACAACGACGACCTGCGCCTTGCCCATGTACTGGCAGATTCCGTAGATTCCCAGACCATGAGCCGCTTCAAGGCGCTCGATCTTCGGGTTGAGACGAAGCCGGACCTGACGCCGGTGACCGACGCCGACAAGTCGGTCGAGGAAGCCATCCGCGGCCAACTCTCCCGCTCCCGTCCCCGGGACGCCGTCCTCGGCGAGGAGTTCGGCAGTTCCGGCCACGGCTCCCGCCGCTGGATCATCGACCCAATTGACGGGACCAAGAACTTCGTCCGCGGCGTCCCCGTCTGGGCCACACTGATCGCCCTCGTTGACGAGGGCGAGCCGGTCGTCGGCGTCGTCAGCGCCCCGGCGCTGGGCAAGCGCTGGTGGGCCGCCAAGGGCGCCGGAGCGTACATGGGCCGTTCGCTGGCGGCCGCCACCCGGCTGAAAGTCTCCAACGTCGCCAAGCTCTCAGACGCCTCCCTGTCCTATTCCAGCCTGGGCGGCTGGAAGCAGCGCGGCAACCTCGACGAGTTCCTTGGCCTCACCGAGGCGGTCTGGCGCAGCCGCGCGTACGGGGACTTCTGGTCCTACTGCCTCGTGGCCGAAGGCGCCGTCGACATCGCCTGCGAGCCGGAACTGAACCTCTACGACATGGCCGCGCTGGTCCCGATCGTCACGGAGGCCGGCGGGCGCTTCACGTCCCTCGAAGGCGAAGACGGCCCGTTCGGCGGCAATGCCCTCGCCACCAACTCCATCCTGCACTCGGAGGTCCTCAAGCGCCTCAACCCGGGCCTGGACGACCTGCTCTAGCAGCCCGCTTTCAACCGTTCAACCATCGCCGCATCGGTGGTCCTATCCGCGTGCAATCGATTCGAAATCTATTGCGAGGTCTCGTCCTTTGGCTGGCGTTGAGGCCGCCCGCGCACACGTCCTCGCTTCGGTCCAGCGCTGCTCGGGGCTGCCAGTGGACCTCCTGTCGGCTCTTTCGAAGAACTCCAGGGTGTCACGGCTGTCGAACACCTCTTCGCCGTTGGTATGCCGGCCGCTGCCGCGGCCTGCTAGCGGGCTTGCTGCCGCCGGACCGTCGCGCCAGGGCCAGGGTTTGGCTACCCGGCGGACACCGGCGTAACAAACAGCTTCACATTGCGTCCGCGCCTTTCCGCCGGAACGGGGTATGACCTACGCTCGAAGCAGGTCACGAGTGCCAGCGCGAAACCCCGGTTTGCTGGCCGGCAACCCTCCATTCGCGGTGGGGTGCCCCGGGTGACGACCTGGCCGGTCCGGAACGGACCCGGCAAGCGCGGATCCCCGGTGTGTGGGGTCCTTTTCGAGCGAGGTCCCATGACAACTGCCACCATTCCCACCACTCCTGAATTCCAGACCGGCGCGAGCCAGGCCCGTCCCGACGCGCGGTTCGCCGTGGCCCGCCGGCCGCTGTCCGCAGTGACCGGCGCCGAAATCCAGGCACCTCTGATCCAGGGCGGCCACGTCCGCTACGCCAACCTGGACTACGGCGCCTCGGCCCCTGCCCTGTCCGTCGTCTCGGCCTACCTCAACGAGATCCTGCCGTACTACGCCAGCGTCCACCGCGGCGCCGGCTACGCCTCACAGATCAGCACCTCGGTCTACGAGAACGCCCGCACCATTGTCCGGGAGTTCGTGGGCGGCCGGCCGGACGATGCGGTGATCTTCACCCGGAACACCACCGATTCCCTAAACCTGCTGGCCGGCTGCCTGCCCGCCGCCGGCGGCGTGCACACCGGCGAGGTGCTGTACCTGGACATCGAGCACCACGCCAACCTGCTCCCGTGGCAGCGCGTCCCGCACCGCAGCATCATCGCCGCCCCCACCCTCGCCGCCACCCTGGAACTGCTCCGCGCGGAGCTCGCCCACGGCGGCGTCAGCCTGCTTGCCGTGACCGGCGCCTCCAACGTCACCGGAGAGATCCTGCCGATCCGGGCCCTGGCCGCACTGGCCCACGACTACGGCGCCAGGATCGTCGTCGACGCCGCCCAGCTGGCGCCGCACCGCCGGATCGACATCGCCACGGACGACGTCGACTACCTCGCCTTCTCCGGGCACAAGCTGTACGCACCGTTCGGCGCCGGGGTACTGGTCGGCCGCCCCGACTGGCTCGACGCCGGCACCCCGCACCTGGCCGGCGGCGGGGCCGTGCAGGACGCCCGGATTGACAGTGTCAGCTGGACCACCGGCCCGGCCCGGCATGAAGGCGGCTCCCCCAACGTCCTCGGCGCCGCCACCCTGGCCCGCGCCACCCAGGTGATCGCCGACCTGGACGTGGACCAGTGGCACGCGCACGAAAACGCGATCCGGTCCTTCCTCGTCGAGGGCCTCGCCCGGATCGACGGCGTGACGGTCCACCAGATCTTCTCGGACAGTGCGTCCTTCGACTCGCCGGCAGGCGCCGGCCCTGTCGACGCAGCGGGCACCGGCACGATCGGCGTCGTCAACTTTTCGCTGGAAGGCTACGACGCCGGCCTTGTGGCGGCCTACTTGTCGGCCGAACACGGCATCGGGCTGCGCGACGGCCGCTTCTGCGCGCACCCCCTGCTCCGGCGGCTCGGGCTGCCCTCGGGCTCGCTGCGGGCCAGTTTCGGCCTGGGTTCCCGGCTGGAAGACGCCCAGCGGCTGCTCGCCGCCCTCGAGGAGCTGCGCCGGACCGGCCTCGGCTGGGACTACGTCGTGGATGCCGGACGCTGGGTGCCGTCCAACGACACCCGCAGCTACCCGCACTGGGCCCCCAACACGCCCGGCACCGCCGGCGCGGCGCCCTGCGCCCAGGACTGACGGTCCCGGTGCCGTCCCGGCGGCGTCCCGGCCGGAGCACCGGCCCTGCTGCGTGCGGTAAATTCGAAGGGTACCCATCCGGACCTGCCGAAGGAGATCGCACGTGGCACGCGGCGGACCCAAACTGCATGAGGAACGCCGCCAGGAGCTGGGGCAGAGCTTCCAGGACGGCGGGGCACACTACGAACGGGTCCGCCCCGGGTACCCCGCTGATTCGGCTGACTGGCTGATCCCCCCTGGGGCGGGGGACGCCGCGGACCTTGGCGCCGGAACCGGGAAGTTCACGGCGCTGCTGGCCGGTCGCGGCCTGCACACGGTCGCGGTGGACCCTTCCGCTGACATGCTGGACCAGCTGCGCCGGACGCTCCCGGACGTTACCGCCGTGGAGGGGACCGCCGAGCACACCGGGCTGCCCGCCGGGGCCTTCGACGTCGTGACCGTCGCCCAGGCCTGGCACTGGTGCGACCCGCTCTTGGCCAGCACGGAGATCGCGCGGATCCTCCGCCCCCGCGGTGTGCTGGGGCTGATCTGGAACCAGCTGGACACCTCCGTTCCCTGGGTTCACCGCCTCTCGCGCATCATGCATGCCGGCGATGTCCACAAGCCGGATTTCACACCGCCTCTGGGCCCGGAATTCACGGGGCTGCAGAGCCACCTCACGCGCTGGGAAGATCCGGTGCGCACCGCGGACATCATCGAGCTGACGAAGTCCCGCAGCTACTATCTGGCGGCCGGTGAGGGGACCCGGGCCAAGGTCCTGGGCAACCTCGACTGGTATCTGCACGGGCACCTCGGCCACCACCGGAGCGAGGTCCTCCCTCTCCCCTACCTGACGCAGAGCTGGCGGGCCGTCCGGGCCTGACGGTCTCCGGCGCCGCCTGACGGTAGGCTGGAAACTGTGAAGACCAGTCTGCCCTCCTCCTCGATCGAGGACTACGTCAAGGTCATCTACTCCTTTACGGAGTGGCAGGACAAGCCCATCACCTCCACCCAGCTGGCCCAACGACTCGGCGTGGCCAACTCCTCGGTCTCCGAGATGGTCCGCAAGCTAAAGGACCAGGGCCTCGTGGACCACCAGCCCTACAGCGCCATTACGCTGACGGCCGACGGCGTCCGGCTGGCGTTGTCCATGGTCCGGCGGCACCGGCTTATTGAAACGTTCCTGGTCCGGGAGCTTGGCTACCGCTGGGACGAGGTCCACGACGAGGCAGAGCTCCTGGAACACGCCGTCTCGGACACGTTCATCGAACGGATGGCAGCCAAGCTCGGCAACCCCGTACGGGACCCGCACGGCGATCCGATCCCGGCGGCGGACGGCTTCGTCCAGGTACCCGCGGCCCACCGGATGAGCGAACTCGACGACGGGCACACCGGCCGGATCACCCGGATCAGCGACGAGAACCCCGAGTTGCTGCGCTACCTTTCGGCCGAGGAGATCGCCCTGGACGCCGAGGTCGAGGTCCTGGGCCGCAAGCCGTTCGGCGGAGCCCTGGTGGTGCGCATCGGCTCCGGTGCCGCCCGGCACGAGTTCGACCTCGCCGAGGAAGTCGCCTCCGCCCTCTGGGTCCACAGCGAGTCCGGCCACCCCGGCTGCAGCCTTGAGCGAAAGTAGCGGCTGGCGTGCGTGGGCGGCGGTCGCCGTCGGCGGCCTGATCGGGACGGAACTGCGCTACGGTGCCGGCCTGCTGTTCCCCGAAACAGCCGGCGCCATCCCCTGGACCACCCTGGTGATCAACGTCGTCGGCAGCTTTGTCCTGGCGGCCCTCACCACGGTCTGGATCGCGCGGCCGAGAACAGCCTTCTGGCTGCGGGCCGGGCTCGGGCCTGGACTGCTGGGTTCCTTCACCACCTTTTCGGCCGTGGTGTTCGCCATCGACCAGCAGTTCCGTGCCGGTTTCCATGCCAGCTGGCTGGCCTACCTGGGCCTGTCACTGTTCCTGGGCCTCGGCGCCGCGGCCGCCGGCTGGAAAACCGGTAAGACCCTGGCCGATCTGGGCGGCGGGGCCGCATGATCACCGCCGTGTTAGTGGGAGTTTTCGGCATCGCCGGCGCCCTGCTGCGGTTCGCCGTCGACTCCTGGTTTGCGCACCGCCCGGACCGTCATCCGCACTGGCCCTGGGCGACCCTGACCGTCAACGTGACCGGCTCCTTCATCATCGGTGCCGCACTGGGGATCACAGGGCGGCTGGGGCTCGGGGCCGAGTGGCAGTCCGGCCTCACGGCCGGGCTCGCCGGCGGTCTCACCACCTTCAGTTCGTGGACCACCGCCACGGTGCGGCTGGTGAGCGAGACGCGGTTCTGCGCCGCCGCCCTCAACATTGCCGCGAACCTTGTCGCCGGCCTGGCGGCGGCCGCGCTCGGGCTGGCCCTCACAGGGCTGTGACGAGCCTAACGCCCGCGCCCTGACGGCGATTTGGGGACCGTCCCATCCCGTATCGTTGAACCATGGTTACCCGACGTGAAGCAGCCCAGATCCTCGACATTCCGCTGGAAATGGCTCACCGTCACGGCATCCCGTCCCGGCTGAGCGACGCCGAGCTCGGCGACCTCCTGGACAACCCGCCGGCCTGGCTTGTCCAGTCCAAGGCCAACCGCACCGGCAAGCGCCCCATCTGGGTCCAGCTGACCTGCGCGGTCTGCGGGTTCTCCGAGGCGTCCCGGCCGAAGAAGTGGTGGCCGGAATTCACCTACGTGTGCTGCGCCCACCACGCGCCGTACGAAGTTCCCGGCGTCGCCACCGGGCTGGTCCGCAGCGAGTATGAGGGCGTGGGCAGCCGCTTCGTCGGCATCGTGGACGTCGCGGTACCCGAGGCGTAACTTAGTATCACGGGGGCCATCCCGGGCCCCCTGCCGTTAGGGAGCGCCCACATGCCTGACAAAACGCCGCACCAGAGCTCGGCCAAGAAGCCGGTGAAAACCATCAAGGAAAAACGGGCCGAGAAGAAGTCCAAGAACGTCGCGGAAACGCACGCTGACCCCGTCGCCCACATCAAAAAGCGCTGAGCACGGCCCGCCAGCCGGGCAGTGCAGGCAAAGCAAAAGGCCGGAAGCTGTCGCTTCCGGCCTTTTGTGTGGAACTTTACGGGGTGGAGCACCCGTTTCCGGGCCTCCGATGGTGGAGATGGGGGGAATTGAACCCCCGTCCGATGTCGTGTTGTCAGGGCTTCTCCGGGCGCAGTTTGCGTCGGATTTTCTCGGCCCCAGCCACGCTACAAACAGCTGGCTGATCCGGGCCCAGTCATCAAAGAGTCCCGTTCACCCCGATGACGGGGGTAAACAGCAGTGGCTATTTAAATGACGCCAGGATCCGGGGCAATAGCAACCTCGGGCTGACGGACTGTCTTACTGCTTAGGCAGCAAGAGCGAAGTCAGTGCGTTTTGATTCGGCACTTATTGGTTTGCAGACAGCGTTTACGAGATAATTCTGCATCCTCGGCCCGCTTCACCTGTCGCGACTAACATCGTCGAAACCGATCATCCCCGTATTTTTTTATCAAACCGGACAGGTCCGGTGCCGAACCGCTGCTGCGGTTCCCGCCCCGTTCCTTCCCGGACTATCTAGCATAACGCACGTCCCGGCGGAATCATTCCTGCGGTTTCGCTGCGCCGGTCCCTAGCGCCGGTTCCGCTCGCGCATGACACGCAGGGCCTCGCGCTTGTCCTGCTGCTCGCGCAGGGTCTGGCGCTTGTCGTATTCTTTTTTGCCGCGGGCGACACCGATCTCCACCTTGGCCCGGCCGTCCAGAAAGTAGAGCTGGAGGGGGACGATCGTGAAGCCGGATTCGCGGATCTTGTGCGAGATCTTGGTGAGCTCGTCGCGGTGCAGCAGCAGCTTCCGACGGCGGCGCGCGGCGTGGTTGGTCCAGCTCCCCTGGTGGTACTCGGGGATGTGGATGCCCTCCATCCAAAGCTCGTCGTTGTAGAAGGTGCAGAAGCCGTCGACCATCGAAGCGTGGCCCGCACGGAGGGACTTCACCTCGGTGCCCATGAGCGCGATCCCGGCCTCGTAGGTGTCGAGGATCGTGTAGTCGTGCCGGGCCTTGCGGTTGGTGGCCACTACCTTACGGCCACTTTCTTTCGGCACGGTAGAACTCCTTGGATCGATGGGTGGGTCCGCTGCCGGGGCGGCGCGGGCTTCTTCCAGTTTACGGCAGAGCCGCAGCCCAGCCGCGGGCCTTCCGCTCCGGGCGGATCAGAGCAGGTTCATCGGATCCACGGCCCGGCCGTTGAGCCAGGTCTCGAAGTGTGAGTGGCAGCCGGTGGAGTTGCCCGTGGTTCCCGAATAGGCAATCAATTGTCCCTGGCTGACCTGCTGTCCGGGGGAAACGGTCACACTGACGTTGTGGTAGTAGACGGTGGTCAGCGAGTTTCCCTGGACAACGCCATGCGAAATCTTCACATTGTTGCCGCCGCCGTCGTTGGCCCAGCCGGCGGAGAACACGTTGCCCGCGGCTGCCGCGTAGACCGGCGTGCCGCATGCCGCGGCGAAGTCGATGCCAGTGTGCATGTAGCCACCCTGGCCGTAGAAGTCGGTGGTGCCCGGCGGAGTGGCGCGCCAGCCGAAGCCGGAACTGATCCGCACGCCGTTGAAGGGGTGCCGCAGCCCGAACGCGGACGGGTTTCCGGGCGGGGCTGGTACGTACGGCGCCGGGGGCCTGACCTGCCCAGCGGCGCGGGCAGCGGCGGCGGCTGCAGCCGCGGCGGCCTCAGCGATCCGGCGCTGCTCAGCTTCCCAGGCCTCGCGCAGCTTGCGGTCGCGCTCGACGATGTCCGCCGCGACGGCGTCCTGCTGGGCCTTGACCTGGGCGATCTGCGTCTGGATGGCGGGCTTGGCGGCCTGGAGTTCGGCGTCGAGCCGGGTGGTGTCGGCGATGAGCTGGTCCACCTGGGCCTTTTTGGCCTCGGCCTCGTCACGGGCGGCCTGTTCACGGGCCAGGGCGGCGTCGGCCTTGGCTTTCAGATCCTTGATTTCGACTTCCACCGCTTCGAGCCTGGCCTGGGAGTTGACGTTGGTGGCGTTCTGCTGGGTGAGCTTGCCCATCGCCGAGTTCTGGCTGCGCATGGCCTGGTCGGCCAGGTCGATGGTCTCCGTGAGGCTGCCGCCGTTGTTCGAGCCGAAGAACAGCGAAAGGTTGGAGGGCACACCGCCGGACTTGTAGGCCTGGGTGGCGATCTGCCCGATCAACTTCTTGGTATCGGCGATTTTCTGCTTGTCCGTCTCAAGCTGCTGGGTGATCTTGGCCTTGTTCTGTTGCGCAAGGTCCACCCGCGCGGCGAGGGCCTCGGCCTCCTTCACGGCACTGGCCACGCGGCCCTGGGCCTCCAGCAGGGCCTGCTGCGCACCGGGGAGCTGGCCCTGGTACAGGACGAGGTCCGAGGCGGCCTGCGCGATCCTGGAGTCCACGAATTCGAGGGAATGCTGCACCCGGGCCGCTTCCTCGCGGAGGGCGGCCTGCTGGTCCTCGAGGGTATCGGCGAACGCCACCGGGGTCGGGGCGCCCAGGCTCGCCGTCAGAATGAGCGCCAGTGCGGCGCTGACAATGCGGCTGCGGCGACCGGCCACCGGCAGCCGGGTCGAAACCGGCCGAGGGGCGGGTCGGTGCATCCGTGTCATGGGTATTCCCTTTTCGTTGCGCACGCTAAACCCTCAGGTATCGCCGGAGGGTCAGGAGTGATGATACTCCTGCCAGCAGGACGCCAAGGCCGATCAGGGCCGGCGCCAGGATCAGCGTCTGAGCTGCGGAGATAAAGGCGGTGTCCGGATACTGCTGGGACAGGTAGCCGCCGAGGAAGAAGTGCGCCACGGCCCACAGCGTGGCCGAGGCCAGCGCCGCGCCGATCACGGCGGCAATCACGCCTTCCAGGATGAACGGCAGCTGAATCACAATCTTCGACGCCCCAACCAGGCGCATGATCCCGGTCTCCCGCCGCCGGCTGAAGGCCGAGAGCCGGATGGTGGTGGCAATCAGCAGAATGGCGCAGACGATCATCACGCCGGCGACGCCGACGGCCACGAGCGAGGCGGCGTTCATGACCGAGAACAGCCGTTCCAGGAGCTGGCGCTGGTCGATCACGGTTTCGACGCCGGCCTGGGAGGAGAACGTCTCGCTGATGATCTGGTATTTCTCCGGATCCTTCATGTTGATCCGGAACGAGGCCGGAAGCTGGTCCGGCGTCACCGAGTCGACAATCGGGGAGTTGGAGAACTGTTCCTTGAAGTGCTTGTACGCGTCGTCCTTGGACTCGAACTGGAAGTCGTTGACGTACTGGGCCACGGCGGGCGATTCCAGCAGCTTGCCCAGGTTGTCCTGCTGTTCCGGGGTGGCGGGGCCGGTGGCGCAGCCGGCCGCCGTCGAACCGTCACTGCAGAGGAAAATGGCGACCTGGACTTTGTCGTACCAGTAGCCCTTCATCTGGTTGATCTGCAGCTGCAGCATGCCGGCGGCGCCGACAAAGGTCAGGGACACGAACGTCACCAGGATGACCGAGACCACCATGGAGAGGTTGCGGCGCAGGCCGCTGCCGATTTCGGCGAGGACGAACTGGAGCCTCACAGCTGGCCCTCCCCTGCGGCGCGGGCGGCGGCCGGTGCGGCTGCGGCAGGCTCGGGTTCCCGCCCGCTCGCATCCCGCAGGCGGCGTGACTGACCCACGATCGGAATCATGGAGGTGTAGAGGGCCTTGGCCTCATCCCGGATGATGACGCCGTTGTGGAGCTCGACGACGCGTTTGCGCATCTCGTTGACGATGTCGTCGTCGTGTGTGGCCATCACGACGGTGGTGCCGTTCTGGTTGATCTTGTCCAGCACCCCCATGATGCCCATGGAGGTGGTGGGGTCCAGGTTGCCGGTGGGCTCATCGGCCAGCAGGATCCCCGGCCGGTTGACGACGGCGCGGGCGATCGCCACGCGCTGCTGCTCGCCGCCGGAGAGTTCGTGCGGAAGGCGGTTTTCCTTGCCTTCGAGGCCGACGGTCTTGAGGACCTCGGGGACGGTGTCGCGGATGACGCTGCGGCTCTTGCCGATGACCTGCATGGCGAAGGCGACGTTGGCGAACACGGTCTTCTGCGGCAGCAGGCGGAAATCCTGGAACACGACGCCGATCCCGCGGCGGAGCCGGGGCACGCGCCAGCTGGAGATGTTCGCTACGTTCTGGCCGGCGACGTAGACCGCGCCGGAGGAGGCGCGGTCCTCTTTGAGGACAAGGCGCAGAAAGGTGGACTTGCCGGAACCGGAAGCCCCGACCAGGAAGGCGAATTCGCCGCGGTCGATCTCAAGGTTGATCGAATCCAGCGCGGGTCGCGCCTTCTGGTCATAGACCTTGGTGACATTTTCGAAACGGATCATAGCCCTAAGTACCCTGCAGGACGTGGACGGGTACGGCCCTGTTCTGCTGCCGGCGCGCGGGCTTTCTAGTGGGGGAAGTAGAGCTCCGGCTTCTCGACTATACGCACGGCTCCCGGCGGATTGGCCCGAGCGCGGGGGCGTGTCGCAGGATTAGACCAGAGGGGCAGCTGTGACACAAGCTACCGGCGGGCAGGGCGGAGCTCCGGCGGCCGGCCGCCGTCCGCAGACTACTTGTCCGCGTTGCGGTTGTCGGTCCGCCAGCGGATGCCGGCGTCGATGAAGTCATCGATCTCGCCGTCGAACACGGCGGAGGTGTTGCCGACCTCGTGCTCGGTGCGGAGGTCCTTGACCATCTGGTACGGATTCAGGACGTAAGAGCGCATCTGGTCGCCCCAGGAGGCCTTCACATCACCGGCGAACGCCTTCTTCTCGGCATCCTCCTGTTCCTTCTTCAGCAGCAGCAGCCGGGACTGCAGCACGCGAAGGGCCGCCGCGCGGTTCTGCAGCTGGGACTTCTCGTTCTGCATGGACACGACGGTGCCGGTCGGGATGTGGGTCAGGCGCACGGCGGAGTCCGTGGTGTTGACGGACTGGCCGCCCGGGCCGGAGGAACGGAAGACGTCGACGCGGATCTCGTTGTCCGGGATGTCGATGGAGTCCGTCTGCTCGATCAGCGGAATGACCTCGACGGCGGCGAACGAGGTCTGGCGGCGGCCCTGGTTGTCGAAGGGGCTGATCCGGACCAGGCGGTGCGTGCCGGCCTCGACGCTGAGCGTGCCGTAGGCGTAGGGGGCCTTGACCTCGAAGGTGGCTGACTTCAGCCCGGCCTCTTCGGCGTAGGAGGTGTCCATGATGGTGGTCGGGTAGCCGTGGCGTTCGGCCCAGCGCAGGTACATCCGGAGCAGCATTTCCGCGAAGTCGGCGGCGTCCACGCCGCCGGCGCCGGCCCGGATGGTCACGACGGCTTCACGCTCGTCGAACTCGCCGGACAGCAGGGTGACGACCTCGAGCTCCTTCAGTGCCTTGCGGATCGATTCCAGCTCGACGGCGGCCTCGCCCATGGAGTCGGCATCGTCCTCGTCCTGGCCCAGTTCCACGAGGACCTCAAGATCGTCGATCCGCGAGGTGAGGGAGTCCAGCCGGGCCAGTTCGGATTGTCGGTGCGAGAGCCTCGAGGTGATGACCTGGGCGGCCGCGGGGTCGTCCCACAGGTTGGGTTCGCCGGCTCGTTCGCTCAGTTCGGCGATGTCTTCCTTCAGCGCCTCGACATTCGAAACGTTCTCGATGGAGGCGTAGGTGGCGCGCAGGGCGCGGATTTCTGCGGGAAAATCAATGTTTGCCATGGTTTTTTAAGCCTACGCTATCCGTGCGAGCCGCCCGGACTGGGTTGCGGGGCCCGCCCGGGCAAGCTACCGCGTGAGCCGGGAACGCGCCGTCGAACTCGCTTCGATCCTGATGCCGTCCGGGACCAGGAAGTTGACCACGGGCGGGTGGACGGCGGCGCTGAGCACAACGACGGCGGTGGATCCGTCCGGGCTGCCCGTTCCCGGCCCGACGGCGAGCCCGTTGAACCGGGCGGAGGCGCTGCTGCGGTCCAAAAACTCGACGGCGGCGCCCCGCACGCGGGCTCCGGTCAGGACGGCGGTGGGACTGCCTCCGCCCGTTTCGAGCTGCCCAAGGGTGAAGCTGTCCGCGGCGGCCACCGAGGCGCCGTCGGCCAGTGACAGGAGCTTTTTGTGCTCGATATAGACGCTGGAGGCGGCAACGACCACCGTTGTGAGAAGCAGCGCCAGCAGCACAAAGCCAATGATCAGCACCGTCATTTGCCCGGCGTCGCTGTCCGGGTTCCGGGGCGGCGGAGCCGTTTCCGGTCCCTGCCACGGGCGCCCGGCGCGCTGCCTCCGGGGACGGCTCATCGGAAGCGGCCCACCAGTTGTGTGGCGGAGGCGCTGAGCTGCCCGGCGTTCAGGTTGAGCATCCCGCTGAACGGGACGAACGGGAGCGGCACCGTCAGATGGACGGTGACCGTCACGGCCGATCCCGCTGCCAGGCAGTCCGCGGGGACACAACTGGTCTCGACCCGGGCATTCGCCGCGGCGTGACCATGGTCGGCGAGCGCCAGCAGGACGGCCTGCTCGGCGGCTGCCCGGCCGGCGGCGGCATCGGTCTGGGCAACAAAGACCTTGGCGGCCTGGTCCGCGGCGCCGACGACCGCGAAGGAGCCGCCCTGAAGCTGGCCCATCGTGATGATGAAGTAGACCAGCGGCACCATCAATAACACCGACAGGAACGTAAACTCGACGACAGCGCTGCCCCGTTGTGCATCATCCGGGACGCGGGCGTCCGCTGTCGCGGAGTCTCCCCCGGACCCACGGCCCGGCGCGTCAGGGGTGTCCGGCGAGTCAGGGCTGGATGGCCGCATGCCCCTTCACCTCCAGGACGGCGCGGGGACCGATCAGTCCGATCACGGGCAGCGGAGCGCGGACCGTGACTTCCAGGGTCAGGATGCCCTGGTACGTCGTTTCGCTCGTCGTCACGTCCTGGGCGAACGCAGGGTTGAGCGCGACGCCAATCAGCTCCGCCGTCCGCTCCTTGGCATCAACAGCGCTGCGGTCCGCGAGCGTGCCGTATCTGGCGCCCGACGCCGCGGCGTCGATCAGTGTGTTCCGCACGTGCAGAACGAGGGTCAGCTGGACGATGGCGAGGAAGAACAGCGTCAGCAGCCCTCCCACGAGGACAAAGTCCACCACCGCCGACCCCCGTTCGTCAGCTTTGTCCCAGCCGGCGCCGGGCGGGCGCACGCGCTACTGCCCGACCTTGTCCATGGCCTGGTTGAACAGTCCTTCCAGGGCAGGGACGGCGATCGCGAGGAGTGCGGCGACGAGGACGGCGGACATCAGGGTGATCATCACCCAGCCGGGCACATCGCCCCGCTCGCGGGGATCACCGGGCCGTTCAGGCTTCCGGACAATGGCCGAATGCATCCTGGCAATCCCGGGCACCAGGCTGATGGTGCATAGCAACAGCGCCATGCGGTTAATGATCCGTTTCACGTTCTCCCCTTTTGGTTGGTTCTTCGTTTGTCTTCCTGCGCCTTCCCTGCCGTTTTTGGTTGTTACAAACCCATGCTGAGGGCGGCCAGCCCCGGAAAAACGGCGAACACGACCGTCAGTGGCAGGACGCCGAAAACGACGGGAACCATCATGCCGATTTCTTTTTTGCCGGCTGACTCCATCAGTTCCCGCTTCGCCGTGTCCCGGACGTCCTGGGCCTGGGCCCTCAGCACATCAGCGAGGGGTGTTCCGCGTTCGACCGCCACGATCAGCCCGTCCACGAAACGCAGCAACGGGCCGAGCTCCGTCCGTGACGAGAACTCCTGCAGGGCTTCCACAAGTGGCTTCCCTGCCCGCGTCTCCGCCAGGACCCGGGTGAAGTCCTTGGACAGCTCTCCCCGGGCACTGCGGCACACCCTGTCCAGTGCCCCCGTGGCGCTCTCTCCCGCGCTGACGGCGAGGGCCATGAGCTCGGCGATGCTGGGGAACTCCGCCATCATGCGCGCTTCGCGCTTCCTGACCTGGGCCCCCAGCACGTAATCGCGCAGCAGAAATCCACCGGCCGCGCTGCCAAGCACCAGCACGACGGCGAGCAATGGGCTGGACCGTGCGGCCGCACCGAAGACCATCACGGCACCGACCGCCGCGACAAAACCGCCCGCACCCCAGAGAAGCTGTTCTGCCCGGAAATCCGCCGGCGACTTATCGCCCCCGGCTCTCGCCAGGCGGCGGTCCAGCGCCGCGGAGCCGGGGTTCAGCCGTCCCAGCCACGAGACGGCGTCGCCAATGACCGGGCGCAGGATCCGTTCCAGCGGACCGAACGGGGTGAAGTTTCTTGGCACGGCGCGCAGGAGCCGGGATTCCAGATTGTGGGACTTCAGCTGCGGACCGATGCGCTCAACGAAGCTGGTCGGCCGCGTGAACGGCAGTCTGATCAGTAACAACCACGCACCGCAGCCCAGAACCACGCCGCAGGCAGCGGCCGCAGCCGTCAGCCCGGTCATCGGAGGACCCGCTCATCGGCCGGCAGGGCTCCAATGCGCAGCATGACGGCATAGGAGACCAGGGAGACGGCCAGCCCGCCAATCAAAACGGCGGCCCCGAGGGGCGTGTTGTACGCCGCCACCGCCTCGGGCCGGCTTGCCAGCAGCATCAGGACGATCCACGGCGCGGCCACCGCCAGCCGTGCGGCGTTGACGGTCCAGGACTGCCGGGCCTCCAGCTCGCTCCGGGTCCGGGCACTTTCGCGCTGGAACTCCGCCAGCGTGCCCAGCAGCCGGCCGAGGTCCGAACCGCCCACCTCCCTGGTTAGCCGCAGCGCCTCCACGATCCGGTCGGCCACCGGATCCGCCAGCCGGTCCTTCAGCCTGGTCAGGGAGGGATCGAACTGTCCTCCGGCGCGATAGTCGGCGCCAAACTCGCGGAACTCATGACGGAGTTCCTCTGGACCTTTGTCGCCCAGCTGGATGAGGGCTTCCGGCAGGGACAGGCCGGCGCGGATCGCCGAGCGGAGGTGGTCAACGACGTCGGGCCACAGCTGGCGCAGAACTGCCGTGCGCTTCCGCGCGCGCCACTTCACGACGGCCAATGGCAGCCAGCCCCCAAAGAGGCCAAAACAGCCTGCGATCGGCCACGACCTGGTGACGGCAAAAAACACGAGCGTCGTGAACGCTCCGACACCGAGGCAGCTCGCCAGCAGGCCGGGGCCGCTGACCCTTTCGATTCCTGCGGACCGCAGCAGATCCTCCAGCCGGCTGGGGCCAGGCCGGCGTCTGTCCGCCTTCGGTTGTTCCCAGGCGGACCACCAGATCAGCAGGAGTCCGGCGCCGGCAAGCATGCCCAGCAGCGCCGCCATCAGCGCTGCTCCAGCAGGGCCGCGACGTCGTACCCTGCCCGGGCAAACTTCTCGGGTGACGGCATCGAGTTGGCCCTGGGCTGCAGCTGGCAGCCAGCGAGGGCGAACACCATGGACGATTCGATAATGCCGTTCTCCACCCTCCGGCCCAACGACAATATTTCCGTCACTTCCCTGCGCCCGCTGGCGTGGCGGGCGCAGTGGACCACGAGGTCGATGCAGGAGGCAACCGTTGGAACCACGAAAGCACTGGAGATGTTCTCGCCGGCCAGCAGGGGGAGCGTGCAGATCTTGGTCACCGCGTCGTGGGCCGAATTCGCATGGACTGTGCACATCCCTGGAAGCCCCGAGTTCAGGGCGATCAGCATGTCCAGGCTCTCGGCCTCCCGGACCTCGCCCACCACCAGCCGGTCGGGGCGCATGCGCAGGGCCTCCTTGACCAGCCGGCGCATGGGGATTTCACCTTCGCCCTCGAGATTCGCCTGCCGGCACTGCAGCCCCACGACGTCCCGCAGCGGAAACTGCAGCTCGAAGATCTCCTCAACGGTGATTACGCGCTCGCGGGTTCCGATGCTGGCCGCCAGACAATTGAGCATGGTGGTCTTGCCCGCCTGGGTGGCGCCGGAAACCAGAATGTTCAGCCCACTGGCCACGGCAGCGCCGAGGAACCGCGCCGCCTGCGGCGTCAGCGTGCCCAGCTCCACCAGGTGTTCGAGCCGGCTGGCCTTCACCACAAACTTGCGGATGTTAACTGCCCAGTGTCGCCGCGTCACGTCCGGGATGACGACGTGCAGGCGCGAACCGTCAGGCAGGGCGGCGTCCACGAACGGAGAGGACATGTCGAGGCGGCGCCCCGAGCTTTTGAGCATCCGTTCCACGAGGTCCCGGACCTGCTGGTCCGTGAGCGAGACAGAGGTCAGCTCGGATTCGCCGTTCCGTGCCACGTAGATCTCGTTGGGGGAAGAGATTCGATATAGGTTTCTCAAAGGTTGAACTGTTACTCGCCTCCCACGAGGCCGGTAGCAGTTCACCTACAATCACAGCGACGGGCAACAGCAAGGTCTCCGCCCGTCACTGAATCACAACAAATCCATGGGGGATATACATGAACGCAATGACAGACACGCGCCCGGCAGTCCGTATCCAGGCTGACAGTGAAGCTCCGGTCGTCAACCACTACAACCTGCACGAGGACATCACGCGGTCCATCGTTACAGGTGAGAGCATCCTGGCCATGTGCGGCTTCGTAGGTCCGGTTCAGGGGCGGGGCAATGGTTCCGTAGCCCAGAAGACAAAGGGCGTCCTCATTGTCTGCGAGCCGTGCAAGCAGGCGTTCGAGGGACTGTCTGCCTTCTGACTCACACACAAGAAAGCCCCGCCAGTCAGCGCGACTGGCGGGGCTTTCTCTGTTCAGAGTGTTCGGTGCGTCCTCTTGGTTCGCCTTGCGCCCTTGGGCCCTGGGGTCCGTGCCGTCATGGCAAGGATCTCGTCAATGTCGCCGCGGCTGAACATGATCGAGCCGCCGACCTTGTGGAACGGCCATCGCTCAGACAAGCGAAGTGCCATGATCGTACCCTTAGTAAGCCCGAACATCTCCGCGACTTCCTCCGGTTTGTAGAGTTCCCGGGTCATCCCTGTGCGCCCCTTGCTTTCAAGCCGGTCACTGGCGCTTTCAAACGAGCCTTCTGGTCCAGTGCGTTCTTCAACAGTCATCCGCAGAGTTTATCTACCCGTGGCAATGAACAGTTGCGGTGGGCCACCGGGTCCAGGAATTCCCGCAACGCAGAAACCCCCGCCGGTCGCTATGAACTGCTCCCCGAAAGTTGGACTGAGAAATCAGTTCTGACTTTTGGGGAGCAGTTTTATGCGGGAGAGCAGTTCGTTGTCCAGGGCGCAGCGGGAGGCCGC
>NZ_JBVAYZ010000034.1:0-38525 GCF_055412865.1 Pseudarthrobacter ribosi
CCGTCGACGGGGACTACCAGACCTACAAGGCCGAGTCCGGCGCGTTTGTCCGCGAGCACTTCTTCGGGCAGACCCCGCAGACCAAGGAAATGGTCCAGGACCTCACCGATGACCAGATCTGGAACCTCAAGCGCGGCGGCCACGACTACAACAAGGTCTACGCCGCGTACAAGGCCGCGACCGAGTTCACGGGCAAACCCACCGTCATCCTGGCCCACACGGTCAAGGGCTACGGCCTGGGCACCCACTTCGAGGGCCGCAACGCCACGCACCAGATGAAGAAGCTCACCCTCGCGGACCTGAAGGCCTTCCGCGACCACCTGCGCATCCCCATCACCGACGACCAGCTCGAAGCGGACCTCTACCGGCCCCCGTACTACCACCCCGGCATGGACTCCCCCGAGATCCAGTACCTCATGGAACGCCGCCGCGCCCTCGGCGGATTCGTCCCCGAACGCCGGCCGGACCACCCGCCCATAGAGCTGCCCGACCCGAAAACCTATGAAGTTGCCAAGCGCGGTTCCGGGAAACAGCGCGCGGCCACCACCATGACGTTCGTCCGCCTGCTCAAGGACCTGCTCCGGGACAAGAGGTTCGGGCACCGCATTGTCCCGATCGTTCCGGATGAATCCCGCACCTTCGGCATGGACGCGTTCTTCCCCTCCGCGAAGATCTACAACCCGGACGGCCAGGGCTATCTCTCCGTGGACCGGGACCTGGTCCTGGCCTACAAGGAATCGGCCCAGGGCCAGCTGATCCACCCGGGCATCAACGAGGCCGGGGCGGTGGCGGCCTTCACCGCCGCGGGCACGTCCTACGCCACGCACGGCGAACCGCTGATCCCGATCTACGTCTTCTATTCGATGTTCGGCTTCCAGCGCACCGGAGATTCCTTCTGGGCCGCCGCGGACCAGATGACCCGCGGGTTCATCATCGGCGCCACCGCCGGCCGCACCACCCTGACCGGCGAGGGCCTGCAGCACGCGGACGGGCACTCCCCGATCCTGGCCGCAACCAACCCGGCCGTCGTCACCTACGATCCCGCGTTCGGGTACGAAATGGGCCACATCATCCGGGACGGCCTGGAGCGGATGTACGGCGACGCCGCCGCGGGCAGCAACAATGACCGGAACCTGATGTACTACCTCACCGTCTACAACGAGCCGATCCTCCAGCCGGCCGAACCCGCGAACCTCGACGTCAGCGGTGTCCTGAAAGGCATCCACCGGGTGTCGGCGTCGGACCTGGCAGGACCCAAGAGCCAGATCCTGGCCTCCGGCGTGTCCGTGCCCTGGGCCCTCGAGGCCCAGCGGGTCCTCGCCGAGGACTGGGGCGTCTCCGCCGACGTCTGGTCCGTGACGTCCTGGACCGAGCTGCGCCGCGACGCCATGGCAGCCGAGGAAGAGGCGTTCCTCAACCCCGGCCAGCCGGCCCGCGTCCCGTTCGTCACCGAACAGCTCGCCGGCGCGACCGGGCCGATCGTGGCCGTCACCGACTACATGAAGGCGGTCCCGGACCAGATCCGCCAGTTCCTGCCGAACGAGTTCGCCTCGCTCGGCGCTGACGGCTTCGGCTTCTCCGACACCCGCGCCGCAGCGCGCCGCTTCTTCAAGAACGACACCCACTCGATTGTGGTGAAGACCCTGCAGCTGCTGGCCGCGCGCGGGGAGGTCGACGGCGGCGTGCCCGCCTACGCGATGGACCGCTACAAGCTCCTGGACGTCAACGCCGGGACCACCGGCGGAACCGGAGGCGACGCCTGACGCCGCGGCGTTAGGGTGGGCAGATGAGCGACAGCGGAGCACCGAGCCACGGCCGGGCAGCAGGCACGACGGCGGTGCTGCTGGCCGCCGGTGCCGGGACGCGGCTGGGGCGCGGGCCCAAGGCGCTGCTCCGGTTCCGCGGCCGCACGCTCGTGGAAGTGCTGGCCGACGTGCTGCTCGCGGGCGGCTGCCGGGAAGTCGTGGCGGTGCTCGGCGCGGACGCGGCTTACGTCCGCGCCGGCACCGACCTCAGCCGGCACCGGGTCATCGACAACCCTGACTGGGCCGGCGGGATGGGCAGCTCCTTCCGGCTCGGAGTCGCCGCGGCCGCCCCGAAGGACCACGTGCTCATCGCGCTGGTCGACCAGCCCGGGCTGACGGCGGCGGCCGTCGCCCGCCTGCTGGCGTCCCACCGGCCGGGCCGGGTGACGGCAGCCGCCTACCGTGGCCCGGACGGGAAGCTGCGGCGGGGACATCCGCTGCTGCTGGATGCCGGGATCCGCGCTGAAGCTGTGGAAACGGCAGCGGGCGACGCCGGGGCACGCTTTTTCCTCCAGGCCCACCCGGAGCTGATCGACCTCGTGGACTGCAGCGATCTTTCCGGCGGCGAGGACCTCGACACCCCCGACCAGCTGCACCTCCTCGACTAGGGTCCAGCGCCCCGCGTTGGGTGTCAGCGGGAGGGGAGGAACAGCTCTTCCAGCCCCCGCTTGAACCCGGACCGGCCGCCGTGGGCGGGGTGCCTGATTTTCGGCACGTCCAGGCCGCTCCGCTGCAGGCTGCGGTGCGCCACATTCCCCACCGCTACCACCGCTTCGATGGGAAATGCCTCGGTCAGGGCCTGCCAAAACGGGGTTCCCAGTGCTGCCTCGGAGGCCGTAGGGGTGCGATTGGACAGCGGCCGCCCCTTCACATGGGTATGCCACGGGCAGGCACTCCAAAGCAGGGGAAGGAATGCCAGTTCGGCCAGCACCTCCCACATCACCGTGGCCGTCGGCTCCGCCGCCACGCCCGCAGCTTCCGCAGGCAGAACGTAGCCCTTTCCGGGTCCGAACAGCCCAAACGCGTTGGCGGGACCGTCGAACATGGTGCGGTTGGTGAACGGGACTCCGGTGATCCTCATGCCCCTGAAGCCGGGGGCTTCCCCGACCAGCAGCACCTTCGGGGCGCGGTCCTGCATTTCCCGCAGGTAGATTGCCAGGTTCTGGCGGCGCTGGGCATTTCCCGGCACGGAGTGGTCGAAGAAGTTGTTGCACCCCGGCCCTGTCGGCACGGCCGCGAGCCGGTCAACAAAGCCATCGATGGAGGATGAAGTCATTCCAGGCCCGTTCCCTTGGCACCTCGTCGGGTAACCAGACTATCCGGGCCGCTACCGCGCCGACACGGTCTTCACGGCCGTCCTAGCATGGGGTCATGACGGACACGACCATCTTCACGGTGGGGCACTCCACGCACCCCATCGACGAGTTCATCGGCATCCTGACGGCCCACGGCGTCAGGAAGCTCATCGATGTGCGCACCGTCCCGAAATCGCGGCACAACCCCCAGTTCAACGCGGACGCCCTCGCAGCGAGCGTGCGGGCCAGCAGGATCACCTACCGGCGGATGGAATCCCTCGGCGGCCTGCGGCACGGCCGAAAGGACAGCCCCAACGGTGCCTGGCGAAACGCATCGTTCCGTGGGTACGCGGACTACATGCAGACCGCGGAATTTTCCACGGCCATCGGCCAGCTGGTGGAACGCGGGCGGACCAACAATCTGGCGGTCATGTGCGCGGAAGCCGTCCCGTGGCGCTGCCACCGCTCGCTGATCGGCGACGCGCTCGTGGTCCGCAATGTCGAGGTGCTGGACATCATGACGGAAACGTCCGCCAAACCCCACACCCTGACCTCCTTCGCACGCGTGGAGGGAGAACGGGTCTGGTATCCGGCGGACTGACGCCCGCGAAGCCAACCACAAACGCGGGGTTACCAGCGCGGGTGGATCGATTCGCGGAAGTACTTGTCGTAGATTTCGTGGACGCCAACGTCGAACGTAGCGTCGATCCCGCCGACCCCGGCCGCGTCGGCGTTGGAGCGGGCCTGGTCCACGTTCCGCGCGCCGGGGATCACCGTGCTGACGCCGTCCTGCGCCGCGATCCAGGCGATGGCCGCCTGGGCGGTGCTGACGCCGTCGGGCACCAGCTCCTCGAATTCGGCCACGGCCTTCAGGCCCTGCCCGAAGTCCACGCCGGAGAAGGTCTCCCCGACGTCGAACGCAGAGCCGGTGCGGTTGAAGTTCCGGTGGTCGTTCTCCGCGAAGGACGTGTCCGCGGTATATTTGCCAGAGAGCAGTCCCGAGGCGAGCGGCACGCGGGCGATGATGCCGACGCCGGCCGCCTCCGCCGCGGGCAACACCTCGTCCAGCGGCTTGAGCCGGAAGGCGTTGAGGATGATCTGCACGGTGGCCGTGCCCTCGTGCCGGATGGCCTCGAGGGCCTCGTCGGTCCGCTCCACGCTGACACCGTAGTTCCGTATGGCCCCCTCAGCGACCAAGGTGTCCAGCGCGTCGTAGACTTCGGCGTTGCTGTACACGGCGGAGGGTGGGCAGTGCAGCTGGACCAGGTCCAGTTGCTCCACGCCCAGGTTGCGCCGGGACCGGTCCGTCCATTCGCGGAAGTTGGCGAGGTTGTAGTTCTCGGGCAGCTGCTCCATCCGGCGGCCCATCTTGGTGGCCACCGTGATGTCCAGGCCCGGGTTGTCGGCCAGGAACTTGCCGATGGCCAGCTCGCTGCGGCCGTCGCCGTACACGTCCGCGGTGTCGAAGAACGTGACACCGGCTTCGGCGGAGGCGGCCAGGATGGCCTGGGCCTGCGCGGGGTCCACGTTGCCCCAGTCCGCGCCAAGCTGCCAGGTCCCCAGCCCAACAATGGAGACGTTCCGTCCGGTTTTGCCCAAGATTCGCTTTTCCATCATCCGACTATAGGCCGTTGGGCAGCCCTGTCCGCCTACCCCCGGCCAGAAAACAGGACCGAGGCCACACCCCGGGCGGCCTCCCGCGGGTCGGCGGGGAGTCCCGCAGGCAGGTTGCCGCTGAGCCATAGCGTTGCGAATCCGTGGACCAGGGACCATGCCGCCAGCGCCGCCTCCTCCGATTCTGGGCTAGGTTCCGACGCCGCGAATGGGGCTGCTCCACGGTAGAGGGATTCGCTGGCGCGCGCCTTCGCCGCGATCAGCTCCGAGTCATCGGCCCGGAACAGCTCCGGCCGGAACATCACGGCAAAGTGGGCGGGGTGCCCGACGGCGAAGCCGACGTAGGCCACTCCGACCTCCAGAAAGTCGCCGGTTTGCCGCTGCGCCTCGGCCAGCGCGTCCGCCAGGAGCCCGAAGCCCTGCGTCGCGACGGCGGTCAGCAGGCCGGCCCTATCCCCGAAGTGGTGTGCGGGGGCGGCATGGGAAACACCTGCCCGCCTCGCCAGGTCCCGCAGACTTAGGGCCGACGGGCCGGACTCGGCGATGACGTCGAGTGCGGCGCTGATGATCGTGCGCGGAAGATTCCCATGATGGTAAGAGGCGTGCGTGCTCATGCCTCCAGCCTAACTCCAATCTAGCCATTGACAAGTTCAGGGCTGAGAGTAATCTAGTCAGTGTCAAGATTCTCCGATGCACCTGAAAGGACGCATCATGGCTCCACTCATCACCCTCCTGACCGTCACCCTCCTGCTGCGTGCCGCCGGTGCCGCCGGCATCACGTGGCTTCGTTCCTGGCACACCAGCCTGCGCGGTGGCCTCGCGGCAATGTTCACGCTTACCGGGACGGCGCACTTTAATGGCATGCGCGAGGACCTCGTCGCAATGGTGCCGCCGGCCCTGCCGTACCCTGAGCTGCTGGTCACACTGACGGGCGTGCTGGAACTGCTAGCAGCCGCCGGCCTGCTCTACCGCCGGACGGCGCCGTGGGCGGCAGGCGGATTGACCCTGTTGCTGGCGGCCATGTTCCCGGCGAACGTACACGCCGCACTTGCCGGACTCATGGTCAACGGCGAACCGGCCACGGCGCTCCTGCCGCGGACACTGATGCAGTTGGTATTCGTAGCCGCAACGGTCGTCGTGATACTCCCCTACATTGGGGCTTTGCCCCGCCGTCGGTCAGCGGCCACCGGCACAGCCTTGCCTGCCACGATCCCGGAAAGTCTCCACGAGTAACTGCAAGAAAGCTGCCCGCGTTGGTTTTAGCGGAGGGTGATAGCCCGGCGGGCTTCCTTCAGGCCCAGGTAGATTTTGTCCCGGGCGATGGGCAGCTCCGTGAACCGGACCCCGGTGGCGTTCCGGATGGCGTTGGCGAGCGCCGGCGCCACCGGGTTGAAGGGGCTCTCGCTCATGGATTTCGCGCCCAGCGGGCCAATCTTGTCGGACGTGTCGGCGAAGTACACCTCGCTGCGCGGCACGTCGGCGAAGGACGGGATGTGGTACTGCCGGAGGATGTCGGTGGTGACCCGTCCGGCGTCGTCCACCCTGACCTCCTCGTACAGCGCGGCGCCGAGGGCCTGCGCGATGCCGCCCTCGATCTGCCCGCGGCACTGCCGCGGGTTGACCACGACGCCGGCGTCGGCGGCCTGGACGCTCTGCAGGATCCGCAGCTCCCCCGTCCCGGTGTTCACGGCCACCCGGAACCCGTGGACATTGAACGCCACCGACCGCGGGGTCCCACCCCAGTGCCCCTCGCCGGAGAGCTCGACGCCGGCCGCTGCGGCGGCGTCGTACAGTTCCGCCAGCGGCACCCGGGTTCCCTCGCAGTTGACCGCGCCGTCCTCCAGCACACACCCGGAGGCTTGGACCTGCCGGACGCCGGCGGCGAACGCGCGGATCCGCACCGCCAGTTCCTCGGCCGCGGCGAGCGTGGCCTTCCCGGCCACCACCGTCCCGGCCGAGCCGAAGGCGCCGGAATCGTGGTCGACCAGGTCGGTGTCCGACTGCCGGACCCGGATCCGGCCCGCGGTGGTGGACAGGGCGGTGGCGGCGAGCTGGGCGTGCACGGTGGTGGTGCCGTTGCCGAACTCCGCGGTCCCCACGTCCGCCTGGTAGCTCCCGTCGGGCAGCAGCCGGAGCCGGGAATGCGCGAAATGGCCCCGGGGCGGGACGGTGTCGATCATGGACAGCGCCGAGCCCTCCCCGGTGACCCAGTCCGGGCCGAGGTCCTCGAGTCCGGCGTCCCGGTAGCGTTCCCGGCCGCGGGCCAGGGCGTCCTGCACCAGCCGGGTGCACTGGTCCAGCCCGTAGCTGCCGTAGAGCACGTCCGCTTCCGGGTCGGGGTGGGTGGAGAGCATGTCGTCGCCCTCGCGGACCATGTTGCGGCGGCGGAACTCCATCGGGTCCATGCCGATCCCGGCGGCGAGCTCGTCGACGGCGGACTCGATCGCGAAGGCCGTCTGGCTCAGCCCGTAGCCGCGGAACGCGCCGGAGGGCACGGTGTTGGTGTACACCGCCTGCGCGTCGACCTTCTTGTTGGCGCAGTTGTACACGGCCAGGGATTCGCCGCAGCCGTGGAACATCACGCCCACCGAATGGTTGCCGTAGGCGCCGGCGTTGGTCAGCACATCCAGCTGCAGGGCGGTCAGTTTGCCCTCGGTGCTGGCGGCGGCCTTGAGCCGGATGGTGAACGGGTGCCGGGTGGTGGCTGCCGTGAACTGTTCGGTGCGGGTGAATTCGAGCTGCACCGGGCGCCGCAATTTCAGCGCGGCGAGCGCCACGATGTCTTCGGTGAGGACTTCCTGCTTGCCGCCGAAGCCGCCGCCGACCCGTCCGGCGACCACCCGGATCCGGTCCTCCGGCAGGCCGAAGACCCGGCCCAGGGTACGCCGGACCAGGAACGGCACCTGGCTGGAGGTGCGGATCTGGAGCCGGCCGTCGTCGTCGATCGTTGCGATGGCGGCGTGGGTCTCCAGCGCGGTGTGCTGCACCCGCTGGGTGCGGTAGGTCTGCTCGTGGACGAAGTCCGCCGTGGCGAAGGCAGCCGCGACGTCACCGAGTTCGGAGTGCAGTTCGGTGATGACGTTCCGCTCCGGCCGGCCGATGCGGGCCGTGGCGGCGTCCTTGTCCCCGTGGATCGCCGGGGCGCCGGGGCGCAGCGCGTCCTGCGGGCTGAACACGGCGTCCAGCACCTGGTACTCGATTTTCAGCGCCTGGACGCCGGCTTCCGCCGTGGCCACGGTATCGGCGACGACGGCGGCGATCCGCTGCCCGACGAACCGGACCACGTCGTCCAGGACCCGGGTGTCGTCCGGATCGTCGGTGTACATTTCGTGCTGCGCGGTGGAGAACAGCTGGGCGGGTGCGTCCTCGTGGGTGAAGACCGCCTCCACGCCGGGAATCCGCAGCGCGTCCGTGGCATCGATGTTCAGCACGCGGGCGTGGGCGTGCGGCGAGCGCAGGAGCTTTACGTGCAGCAGCCCCGGAAGCTCCGACGCCGGCACGTCCAGCGTGTAGCGCGCTGTGCCGGTGACGATCGCCCGGCCGGCGGGCGCCGGGACGTCGTCGCCGAGCTGGCCCGGACGCGGCTCGGGCTGGCTCCCACCGGCGGTCCCGGACCCGGACCCGGCGGGATCGCTGGATTCGCCGTGCGCGGCCTGGCCGCAGACGGCGTCCGCGATGGCCCGGTAACCGGTGCAGCGGCACAGGTTCCCCTTGAGGTTCCGCGGCAGGTTGGCCTTCTGCCCGTCGTCGAAGGTGGCCGCCGTCATCACCATGCCGGCGGTGCAGAACCCGCACTGGAAGCCTTGCCGGTCCAAGAACTGCTGCTGCATCGGATGCAGGGCGGCGGACGCGGTCCCGGTCGGGTCGGCCCCGGTCGGGTCGGCCCCGGTCGGGTCGGCCCCGGTCGGGTCGGTCCCGGTCGTGTCGGTCCCCTCGGACGGTCCGCAGGTGCGGGCGAGCCCCTCAATAGTGGTGACGGCGTGGCCCTCGGCCCGGACGGCCGGGTAGATGCAGCTGTGCACGGCTGTGCCGTCCACGTGGACCGTGCAGGCGCCGCAGTCGCCGCCGTCGCAGCCTTTCTTGACGCCGAAGTTTCCCTGTTCCCGCAGGAACGTCCGCAGGCACTGCCCGGGACGGGGTTCGGCCTGCGCCGGGGTCCCGTTGATCTCGATAGCCATGCTCAGGCCCTTTCCTGCTGCGGCGAAACTGTGTGCTGTGGAGAGGGCGCGTCGCCCTGCGGCGGCCAGAAGTCCCCCGAAACGCGGACTGGCGGAACCCCTGCCGGGTCCGTCAGTTCTGCCCGGATTTCCTCGGCGAGCCGGTAGGTCATGTCCTTCCGCCAGGCGGGCAGGCCGTGGATGTCGTCGTGGTAGAGCCCGTCCGGGATGGCGGCGTCGAGCGCTTCGGCCAGGGCCGCCGGCGGCGTCGGGGCGCCGCGATGCGCCGCGAGGCGCAGCTGCACGGGGCGTTTGGTGGCGGCGGTGACCGTGAGGACCAGGCTGCCGTCGGCGTCGAGCCTGCCGATCAGGAGCACCCCCGACCGTCCCAGGTTGCTTAGCGACAGCCGGCGGAACGCCACCCGGGAGGCAAGGGCCGACGCCGGCAGCTGGACTGTGCGGAGCAGTTCGCCGGGTGCCAGGCAGTTGCGTGCGTCCCCCGTCACGAACTCCGCCACCGGGACGGTGCGGCTGGACCCGCCCGGGCCAAGCACCGTGGCCACGCCGTCCAGGGCCGCGCAGAGCGAGATCATGGGTCCGGCCGGCAGGGAGGTGCAGAGGTTTCCGCCCACGGTGGACATGTTCCAGACTTTGAAGGAGGCAACGAAGGAATCGCAGCACGGCCGGATCAGCTCCAGCGCGGGCCAGGTGCCGGCGTGCGCCCGGCCCGTTTCACCGGCGGGCAGCGCGTAGAGTTCCGCGATGGTGCAGGTGGCCGCGAGTTCGATCCCGGCGTCGGACACCGTGATGGCCGGCCAGCCGATGGAGCCGAGGTCCAGGAGCCGCCGGAGCGGTTCCTGGCCGAAGGCGTAGCTGCCGTAGGAAAACAGCACGGTGCCGCCGGCCAGCCAAGCGTCCCCGGCCTGCCAGTCGGCGGGATCCGCGGTCCGGACCACGGCCTCGATGGTGTTCATGTCCATGGCATCTCCTGGTGTTGCGGGCTGTTGACGTTGTGGTGGATCGGTCCGCTCCCGTGTTTCAGGGACAGTCCGCGGGCGGAACGGTTCCGGCCGGCGACCAGCTCCGCGGTGATGGAGACGGCCACCTCGGCCGGGGTGACGGCGCCCAGGTCCAGCCCGATCGGGGAATGCAGCCGCTCGGCCTCCTCCGGCGCCACCCCGGCGGCGAGCAGCGATGCCATCCGCTGGGCGTGGCTCCGCCGCGATCCCAGCGCCCCGACGTAGGCCAGCTCCAGGCCAAGCGCGGCCTGCAGCAGCGGGATGTCGAACTTGGGATCGTGCGTGAGGACGCAGACCACTGTCCGGGCATCGAGCCGGCCGGCCGCGGCTTCGGCCGCCAGGTACCGGTGCGGCCAGTCCATGACCACCTGGTCCGCCACCGCGAACCTTTCCTGCCCCGCGAAAGCCGGCCGGGCGTCGCACAAGGTGACGTGATAGCCGAGCAGCCGGGCGGCCGGCACCAGGGCCGCGCCAAAATCGTTGGCGCCGAACACCAGCATCCGGGCCGGCGGGAGCCTGCTCTCCACCAGCAGGGTGATCGGTTCGGAGCCGGGCCCCGCCGCCAGCCGCACCACCCCGGTGGTCCCGTTTCTCAGCAGGGGCTCGAGCTGCGCGGCGGCCGCCTGCAGCAGGGAGCGGGCCCCGCCGGCGACTCCCAGCAAGGCGGCCACGGCGTCGGACTGCGCCACCCGGTAGCTGGCCGGATCCGGGATAACAACGGCGCCGGCACTCCGCGGGGACGCCGTGCCCCGCGGGCCATGCGCATCGATCCGGCGGATGAGCGCCAGGCCCGCTGCGGGATCGTGGGCGTCCAGGGTGGTCAGGCGCACCGGCCGGAGGCCCCCGAGGGTGTCCGTCAGCAGTTCGATGTGGACGTCCAGCTCGCCCCCGCAGGTGAGCCCGACGGCGAAGGCGTCCTCGGCGCTGTAGCCGAAGAACTCCCGGCGCGTGCCGCCGTCGGCCATCACTTCCAGGGCCGCCGCGACGACGGCGCCCTCAACGCAGCCGCCGGAGAGGCTGCCGAGGACATCGCCGGACTCGGAGACCAGCATGGAGGTTCCCACCGGGCGCGGCACGGACCCGCCGGCGCCCACCACGGTGGCCACGGCGCAGCGCTGGCCGGACGTAGCAGGCCACCATTCGCCCAGTGACGGCATCAGATCCAACATGGCTGCACTCTCTTTTCCTGTGCGGCGATCGTGTGCATATTCTCGTTCCAATCGGTGTCCGGGGATAGCACCGCCGCGGCGGCGTGGCCCGGAAGCGCTGCGCTTCCGGATTTCCGCACCCGGGATCCCCGGTGCGGCGGTCCGAAAGCGCAGCGAAAGTCCGGATGTCAGGCGCCCAGCAGCGCGTTGATGGGGCCGCGGGCGAAATAGACCAGGAATCCGGCCGTCACCACCCACATGAGCGGATGGATCTTCTTGGCCTTCCCGGACGCTGCCCCGATGATGGTGTACGAGACAAAGCCCACGCCGATGCCGTTGGCGATCGAGTAGCTCAGCGGCATTGTGACGATGGTCAGGAACGCCGGTAGGGCCACCGCGAACTTGGTGAACTTGATCTCGCGGATCTGGGCCATCATCATGGCGCCCACCACCACCAGGGCGGCGGCGGCCACTTCCAGCGGGACCACGCTGGTGAGCGGCGTAAGGAACATGGAGCCAAGGAACAGGACGCCGGTGACCACGGAGGCCAGCCCGGTCCGCGCGCCTTCGCCGATGCCCGCGGCGGAATCGATGTAGACGGTGTTCGAGGATCCCGAGGTGGCGCCGCCGGCAACTGCACCGACGCCTTCAACGATGAAGGCCGACTTAAGCCGCGGGAACGTGCCGTCCTTGTGGGCGACACCGGCGCTCTTGGCGAGTCCGGTCATGGTGCCCATGGCATCGAAGAAGTTGGTGAAGACAAGCGTGAAGACCAGCATGGTCGCGGCAAGGCCGCCGATCCGGCCGAATGCACCGAACATGTCGAACTGTCCCACGAGGCCCAGGTCAGGCGCCGACACCAGCTGGCCGGAGAGCACCGGGGTGTTCAAGTGCCAGCCGCCGGGGTTTGTGACGCTGCCGGGACCGATGCGCAGGACCGCCTCGACGATTGCTGCGAGCACGGTGGTGGCGACGATCCCGATCAGCAGTCCGCCCTGGACCTTGCGGGCCACGAGGATACCCATGACAAGGAGTCCGACGATGAAGACGAGGGTGGGAACTGAGGTGATGGAGCCGTTGTCGCCCAGCTGCACCGGGGGCCCGGCGGTCGTCGCCCGGACGAAGCCCGAGTCGACGAAGCCGATGAACGCGATGAAGAGGCCGATCCCGACGGTGATGGCTGCCTTCAGTTCCTTGGGGACGGCCCGGAAGATGGCCGTCCGGGCGCCGGTGACGCCGAAGAGGACGATCAGGATGCCGTTGATGACCACCAGGCCCATGGCCTCGGGCCACGTGACCTCGTTGACCACCGAGACCGCGAGGAAGGAGTTGATGCCCAGCCCCGCGGCCAGTCCAAACGGCAGATTGGCCACCAGCCCGAACAGAATGGTCATCACACCGGCGGTGAGTCCGGTGACCGCGCCGACCTGCGCGGCCGACAGCCAGCCGCCGGCCACATCGGTGGGTGCGTTGCCCGCGCTGAAGCCGCCCAGGATCAGCGGATTCAGGATCACAATGTAGGCCATGGTGAAGAACGTGACCAGGCCGCCGCGGAACTCGCGGGCGAGTGTCGAACCGCGCTCGGTGATGTGGAAGAAGCGGTCCAGGAAAGCGTTCGACGCCGGCGGCCGGGTGTTGTGGCCCTGGCGCTTGGCGTGGGTTGCGGCTTGGGGGGCCGGCGTTGCTGCCGGCTGCGGGCCTTCGTGGGACTGATCGAGGATTGTCATGTCAGCCGCCGGCCCTAGTAGTCAATCCTGGAGCCGAGCGCGTTCCAGGTGTTGAACGGTTCCAGCACTGCAGGGGCCTGGGGATCACCCAGTTCCAGCTTGGACACCGGCATCAGGACATCCCGGTTCTCGTTCTCGAAGTACTCGTAGAAGACGGCGTCGTCGAAGCCGACGGACGCGGCGTCGTGCCGGTCCGCCGCGAAGACCACGCGCTCCACCCGCGCCCAAAGCGCGGAGGCGAGGCACATCGGGCAGGGCTCGCAGCTCGTGTAGAGGGTGGCTCCCCGCAGGTCGAACGTGCCCAGTTCGCTGCAGGCCCGCCGGATGGCCGTGACTTCGGCGTGGGCGGTGGGATCGTTGGTGGCGGTGACGCGGTTGACGCCGTCGAACGCTTGACCACCCGCGGTGACGATGACGGCGCCGAACGGCCCGCCGCTGTTCAGGACGTTGGCCGTGGCCAGCTGGATGGATCTGGCCAGAAAATGTTCGGCCGTGACGGTGCTGCTCATGATGCGACTCCCTTTGCCGGGAAGTCTGTATACCGAGGTGAGACGGAAGGGCCAGATGCGACGGTTACCAGACTTCAGCATGTGCTTTTGAAGGTTAAGTTGCGCCTGGTAGATAGCTTCCCCGGAGTCCGGGTGCCCGCCCTTGGCAAGATCGAGATTAGCACCGGAAAGTGAGCTGCGCCATAGATTTCTGGAAACTTAATTTCAGGATGTGAAATTCATGTTTGCGGGAGGTCACCACCCCGGGGCACATCCCGCGTCATTGACGTGCGGCTTCCCGCGGCCCTAGGCTGGTCCCCAATCGGCGCCTCTCGCCGGCCACCTGGATCAGCAGACAGGGCATCACTGAGCTGGAATTGCACGCATCGGCAACCACCAGACAAGGATCCCTCCCCATGACCCTCCCCCACCCTGCAGGCACGCTCCACCCCGCGCCCGGCACGCGGCTCTGGATTAAGAACCCGCTCGGCGCCTTCACCGCCAACAGCCTCGACGCCTCCGGCGGGGTCGTGGTGAGCGGCGGCGTCATCGTTGAGGTGCTGGCCGCCGGGCAGCTGCCCGCGGCACCGTGCCAGGAAACGTTCGACGCCGGCAGGCACGTGCTGCTGCCGGGGCTCATCAACACGCACCACCACTTCTACCAGACCCTCACGCGGGCCTGGGGGCCGGTGGCCAACGCGCCGCTCTTCCCCTGGCTGCAGAACCTGTACCCGGTGTGGGCGCGCCTCACCCCCCGCAACCTCGAGCTGGCCACTACGGTTGCCCTCGCGGAACTGCTGCTCTCCGGCTGCACCACAGCCGCGGACCATCACTACCTGTTCCCGGACGGCCTGGAGGACGCCATCGACATCGAAGTCCGGGCGGTGCGCGAACTCGGGATGCGCGCCACCCTCACCCGGGGCTCCATGAGCCTCGGCGCGGACGACGGCGGCCTGCCGCCGCAGTCCACGGTGCAGTCACCGGACGTGATCCTGGCGGACAGCGAACGGCTCATCGGCGAATACCACCAGCGCGGCGACGGCGCCACCGTTCAGATTGCGCTGGCGCCGTGCTCACCGTTTTCGGTCACCCGGGAGATCATGGCGGAAAGCGCCGCCCTGGCGGAGCGGCATGATGTCCGGCTGCACACCCATCTCGCCGAGACCCTGGACGAGGAGGACTTCTGCCGGGAGATGTTCGGCCTGCGGACCGTGGACTACCTCGACAGCGTGGGCTGGCTGAGCGACCGGACCTGGCTGGGCCACGGCATCCACTTCACCGACGGCGAGATTGCCGCGCTGGGGGCCGCCGGCACCGCCGTCGCGCACTGCCCCACGTCCAACATGCGGCTGGCCTCCGGCACGGCCAGGGTGCTGGAACTGGAGGACGCGGGCGTCCCGGTGGGCCTGGGCGTGGACGGCTCGGCGTCTAACGATGCGTCGAACATGATCCTGGAGGCGCGGCAGGCACTGTACCTGCAGAGGCTGCGCTACGGCGCGCAGGTTCCGGTGGAACGGGCCCTGGGCTGGGCGACGCGGGGCTCCGCCGCCGTCCTGGGCCGGCCGGACCTGGGCCAGCTGGCCCCCGGAATGCAGGCGGATCTGGCCTTCTTCACACTCGACGAGCTGCGCTTCTCCGGCAGCCATGACCCCGTCGCCGCCCTGCTGTTGTGCGCGGCCGACAAGGCGGACCGCGTCATGGTGGCCGGGCAGTGGCGCGTGGTGGACGGCAATATTCCCGGGCTGGACATCGCCGGGCTCATTGCGGAGCACTCGGCTGCGGCGCGGAAGCTGGTGGCCGGTTAGCCCTGGCTGCGCGCAGCCTGTTGATCCAGCGTGGGACCCGGCCGGGCCGGTGCCCCCGGTCGGCCGGGAAATGGAAGTCCGGATCGGTGCCGCCGCGCGGGAGGTAGAGCTCGGTGTGCGTTGCCAGGGACTCCGCGCCCGGCGCGGCGGCTGGTTGGTGCTGCATCTTATTGCTCCCTTGTTATTTTCACGATACGAAACTTAGTTCTTACTATACGGAAACGATAGGACTGCAGTCCGATGCGGTCAAGGGCCTGCGTCCGTCGTCACGCAGCGCCGCCGGTCACAATCGGAAATTTCAGATTGTGATGTACACCACCGCCGGACTCGGCTAGCCTAGAAGGTAATTCGTGGCGTAGGTCACGTAACCTGGGAGCAGCAGGCAGGGTTGTAATGAGCTGGCGTCAACTGACGTCGGCTCTTTTTTATGGGTCGGCGGAGAAAGAAACGAACGCGAAATGCGTCCGAAATTTCTATGTGGGAGTTTGATTCCACATACCGGAAGTTGGGAACCCCTCCATGAACAACAAGATCGTCCTCGGACAGAACCAGTACGGTAAGGCCGAAGTCCGCGTCGTCAAGATCACCCGCGACACGGAGCGCCACGAGATCGAAGACCTCAACGTCACCTCGCAGCTCCGCGGCGATTTCGCCGCGGCCCACCTGGAAGGCGACAACAGCCACGTGGTGGCCACGGACACGCAGAAGAACACCATCTACGCCTTCGCCCGGGAGGGCATCGGCTCCCCGGAGGCGTTCCTGCTCCGGCTCGGAGACCACTTCACCTCGAGCTTCAACTGGGTGACCGGCGGCCGCTGGGAGGCCGAGTCCTACAGCTGGGACCGCATCCAGGCCCACGGCGCCGCCCACGACCACTCCTTCGTGCGCAACGGCCAGGAAGTCCGGACGGCCGTACTGGTCCGCGACGGCGCCGACCGGCACCTGATCTCGGGGCTCAAGGACCTGACGGTCCTCAAGTCCACGCAGTCGGGCTTCGTCGGCTACCCGCGGGACAAGTACACCACCCTGCCGGAGACCACTGACCGGATCCTCGCGACGGATGTTTCCGCCCGCTGGCGCTACAACACCGGCACGGACTTCGGCTCCGTCGATTTCAACAAGAGCTACGAGGACGTCAAGGCCCTCCTGCTGGAGGGCTTCACCGAAAAGTACTCCCACGCCCTGCAGCAGACCCTGTTCGACATGGGCACCAAGGTCCTCGAGGCACACAGCGAGATCGACGAGATCAAGTTCTCGATGCCCAACAAGCACCACTTCCTGGTGGACCTCTCGCCGTTTGGCCTCGACAACCCCAACGAGGTGTTCTTTGCCGCCGACCGGCCGTTCGGCCTGATCGAGGCGACGGTCCAGCGCGAGGACGCAGCACCGGCCGACGCCGCGTGGTCCGGCATCGCCGGCTTCTGCTAGCACGCCGCCCCGAAAGCCGGCTTGGCGAGTTGCCGCCGGTTTACGGCGCGACAAGTGACAGAGCGACCGCAGGTTCCGGGGCCAGCACCAGTGCCGGCCCCGGAACAGGCAACCAGAACCCCATAAGCCACACCTGTTAGCCAGACACCGTTAGCCAGACAAAGACGTCTGCCATGAACCAAGAAGGTCTGCCATGAACATGAAAAAGAAGCCGTCAGCGGTTAAGTCCCGCGCCGGCCGCACACCGTCCGACCGGCCCGAAGACGAACGGCTTCCGATCGGAAGCACCTTCGCCTACGGCCTCCAGCACGTCCTGACCATGTACGGCGGCATCATCGCACCCCCGCTGATCATTGGCGCGGCCGCCGGCATGCCGTCGCAGGAAATCGGCCTCCTGATCGCGGCCTGCCTCTTTGTGGGCGGCCTGGCCACCATCCTCCAGACCATCGGGATCCCGTTCTTCGGTTCCCGGCTTCCGCTGGTCCAAGGCGTCTCGTTCGCGGGCGTGTCCACGATGGTGGCGATCGTGGACGAGGGCGGAGGCATCCAGTCCGTGTTCGGCTCGGTGATTGCCGCCTCGCTTATCGGCCTGCTCATCACGCCGCTGTTCTCCAAGATCATCCGCTTCTTCCCGCCGGTGGTCACCGGAACGGTCATTACCGTCATCGGGCTGACCCTCATGCCGGTGGCCGCGAACTGGGCCATGGGCGGCAACAAGTCAGCGCCCAACTACGGCTCCATGGCCAACATCGGGCTGGCGGCGGTCACCATGGCCATCGTGCTGCTGCTGAGCAAGGTCGGCAGCGCCACCATCTCGCGGCTTTCCATCCTCCTGGCCATGGTGCTGGGCACGGTCATCGCGTTCATCGCCGGAATGACTGACTTCTCGAAGGTCGGCCAGGGCGACATGGTGGCGTTCCCCACCCCGTTCGCCTTCGGACCGCCCACGTTCCATTTGGCTGCCATCATCTCGATGCTGATCGTGATCCTGGTGACCCTGACGGAGACGTCCGCGGACATCATCGCCGTCGGCGAAATCGTGGGCACCAAGGTGGACTCCAAGCGCATCGGCGACGGGCTGCGGGCCGACATGCTCTCCAGCGCCATCTCGCCGCTGTTCAACTCCTTCACCCAGAGTGCCTTCGCCCAGAACGTGGGACTGGTCGCCATTACGGGCGTCAAGAGCCGCTTCGTGGTCAGCGCCGGCGGCGCCATCCTGGTGATCCTGGGCCTGCTTCCGGTCCTGGGCCGGGTGGTGGCCGCGGTGCCGACACCGGTCCTGGGCGGCGCCGGCGTCGTGCTGTTCGGCACGGTGGCGGCCAGCGGCATCCGGACCCTGGCCAAGGTGGAATACAAGAACAACATGAACCTGATCATCGTGGCCGCCTCGATCGGCTTCGGCATGATCCCGATTGCCGCCCCGGCCTTCTACGACCAGTTCCCGTCCTGGTTCGCCACGATCTTCCACTCCGGCATCAGCTCGGCCGCGGTGATGGCCATCCTGCTGAACCTGCTCTTCAACCACTTCAAGGCGGGCAACTCGGAGAACCAGTCGGTGTTTGTGGCCGGCACCGAACGGACCGTGCGGGAACAGGACCTCAAGTGCCTGGCCGACGGCGACCGCTTCGAAGGCGGCAAGCTGATCGACTGCGACGGTAAGGAAGTCCCGGTCGAGTCGGCGTCGAAATCCGAGCACTGACCGCCGGGGAGACCACCGGGATGGCAAGTGCGGCCCCTTTCCCGGAAGGAAAAGGGGCCGCACTGTGGCCGCGCCGGCTGCCTCGCCGGAACTGCCGGGCTTCAGCTCTTGTTGAGGTCCTGGGAAATCGCCAGGGCCGCCTCACGCAGCAGCGGCACCGCCCGGTCGGCGAAGGACTTGTCCACCCGGGAAACGGGGCCGGAGACGGAAATCGCCGCGGGCGTCGGCGCATTGGGGATGGCGATGGCGAAGCAGCGGACACCGATCTCCTGCTCCTCCTCGTCGATGGAGTAGCCACGGTCCCGGATCAGCTTAAGGTCCGCAAACAGGGCCTCGACGTCGCCGATGCTCTTCGGGGTGGGGGTGGGCATGCCCTTCCGGGCGACGATGCCGCGCACCGTCTCGTCGTCCAGCTGGGCCAGGATCGCCTTGCCCATGCCGGTCGCGTGCATGTAGCCGCGGCGGCCCACCTCCGTCATCATCCGCATGGAGTGCAGGGACGGGACCTGGGCCACGTACATGACCATGTCCGAATCCAGCACCGCCATATTGGCGGTTTCCCCGAGCCGCTCCACGAGCGACTGGAGCTGCGGCCGGGCGAGCGCGCCGAGCTGCTTGTTCGCCGCCTCGCCCAGGCGGATCAGGCGCGGGCCCAGGGCGTACCGGCGGTTCGGCAGCTGCCGGATGTATCCCAGCGTGACCAGCGTGCGGAGCAGCCGGTGGATCGTGGGCAGCGGCAGATCGGTGGAGGACGACAGTTCACTGAGGGTGACGTCGCCGCCGGCATCAGTGATCAGCTCCAGAAGTTCGAAAACGCGCTCAACGGACTGCACGCCTCCGGGGGCTTTTTCCGCCATTACTTGGGTCTCCTGAGGGATCGGCTTGCGACAACTTTTATCCGCATCGTGAAAAAAGTGCTTCGTAGACCCAAGATACAGCACGGCCCGCGCGCCGTCGAAGCGGCACCCGCGCGGCGCCGACACACCGGGGACGCCGCCGCGCAGGGCTTGTATTTCCACAGAGTAGATAATAATATCCATAATACGAAATAAGTAAGAACAGCGAACGCCCGTCAGCGGGCCGACCAGGAGGAAATTCAATGGCGAATCCGAGCCCCGGAAATTCGATCACCCTGCGCGTGGAGGCACCGTCCAGCTTCACGGCCACCAGCGAACTGGCCGCCGCGGTCGGTGCCGCCGGCGCCGCGATCACCGCCCTGGACGTCACCGAGTCCCACCACGAGACCCTCGTCGTCGACGTCACCTGCAACACCACGGATGACGACCACGCCGTTCGCGTCAAGGACGCGCTGAACGCGCTCGACGGCGTCACCGTCCGCAACGTCTCGGACCGCACCTTCCTGATGCACCTCGGCGGCAAGCTCGAGGTCGTCCCGAAGGTCGCGCTGCGCAACCGCGACGATCTCTCCCGCGCCTACACTCCCGGCGTGGCGCGTGTCTGCATGGCCATCGCGGAGAACCCCGAGGCCGCCCGGAACCTGACCATCAAACGCAACACCATCGCCGTCGTCACCGACGGCTCCGCCGTCCTGGGCCTGGGCAACATCGGCCCGGCCGCCGCGCTGCCAGTGATGGAAGGCAAGGCGGCGCTGTTCAAGCAGTTCGCCAATGTCGATGCCTGGCCGGTGTGCCTGGACACCCAGGACACCGAGGAGATCATCAAGATCGTCAAGGCACTCGCCCCGGTCTACGGGGGCGTCAACCTCGAGGACATCGCCGCGCCGCGCTGCTTCGAGATCGAAACCCGGCTCCGCGAGGAACTCGACATCCCGGTCTTCCATGACGACCAGCACGGAACCGCCATCGTCACCCTCGCGGCCCTGACCAACGCCCTGCGCGTGGTGGGCAAGAAGCTCCCCGATGTCCGGATCGTCGTGTCGGGCGTCGGGGCTGCCGGCTCCGCCATCATCGCGCTGCTCAAGGCCCAGGGGGCGCGGAACATCATCGCCGCCGGCCGTTCGGGCGCGATCCACTTCGGCGAACATTACAACGACGAGCACCGCACCTGGATTGCCGAGAACACCAACGAACAGGGATTCTCCGGCACCCTGCACGAAGCCCTCAAGGGAGCCGACGTTTTTATTGGCGTCAGCGCACCGCACGTGATCGGCGAAGAGCAGGTGGCATCCATGGCCAAGGACGCTATTGTGTTCGCCATGGCCAACCCCACGCCGGAAATCGATCCGGTCATCGCCTCGCGGCACGCCGCCGTGGTGGCGACCGGCCGCAGCGATTTCCCCAACCAGATCAACAACGTCCTGGCCTTCCCCGGGTTCTTCCGCGGTCTGCTGGACGCGGGTGCAGCAGATATCACCCCCGAGATGCTCGTGGCCGCCGCCGCGGCGATCGCGAACCGGGTGGCTGACGACGAGCTCAATGCCAGCTACATCATTCCCAGCGTCTTCGACCCCCATGTGGCCGCCGACGTCGCCGCCGCCGTTGCCGCGGCGGCCCATGCGGCCACGGCCGCCGCGCTCGCCCACGCCTGAACCCCATTTGCAGCCCTGATTCACCGAACAGGAAGGACCACAATGGCTCTCACCATTTCAGCCCAGCGCCCCGTTGACCGTGCGGAGGAGATCCTCACGCCCGAGGCCCTGGCCTTCATTGAGGAACTGCACCAGCGGTTCGCCGCCACCCGCGGGGATCTGCTCAAGGCCCGCGCGGTCAAACGCGAGGAGGTGGCCCGCACCGGCCGGCTCGATTTCCTGCCGGAGACCAGCGACATCCGCGAGGGCGACTGGACCGTTGCCGCCGCCCCGGCCGCCCTGCAGGACCGCCGGGTGGAAATGACCGGCCCCGCCGCGCCGGCCAAGATGGCCATCAATGCCCTGAACTCCGGCGCCAAGGTCTGGCTCGCCGACCTCGAGGACGCCAGCACCCCCACCTGGTCCAATGTGATCGAATCGATCCTGAACCTTCGCGACGCCGCGGCGGGCACCCTGGCGTACACCTCCCCGGAAGGGAAGGAATACAAGCTGCGGACCGATGCCCCGCTGGCCGTCGTCGTGGCCCGCCCGCGCGGATGGCACATGAGCGAGCGCCATCTGCTGATCGGCGGCGAGCATACCGTGGGCGCCCTGGTGGACTTCGGCCTGCACTTCTTCCACACCGCCAGGCAGCTGCTGGAGAACGGGCAGGGGCCCTACTACTACCTGCCCAAAATGGAGAGCCACCTCGAGGCCCGCCTCTGGAACGAGATCTTCGTCTTTGCGCAGGACTACCTCGGCATTCCGCAGGGCACCGTGCGCGCCACCGTCCTGATCGAGACCATCCCGGCGGCCTTCGAGATGGACGAGATCCTCTACGAACTCCGCGACCACGCCTCCGGCCTGAACGCCGGGCGCTGGGACTACCTGTTCAGCATCATCAAGTACTTCCGCGACGCCGGCTCGCGCTTTGTGCTGCCGGACCGCGCCACCGTGGTCATGACCGCGCCGTTCATGCGCGCCTACACCGAACTGTTGGTCAAGACCTGTCACCACCGCGGCGCCTTCGCGATGGGCGGCATGGCGGCGGTCATCCCCAACCGCCGCGAGCCCGAGGTGACGGCCCAGGCCTTCGAGAAGGTGCGGGCGGACAAAACCCGCGAGGCGAACGACGGCTTTGACGGCTCCTGGGTGGCGCACCCGGACCTGGTCCCGGTCTGCCGCGACGTCTTCGACGCCGTCCTGGGCGAACGGCCGAACCAGCTGGACAAACAGCGCCCGGAAGTTTCGGTCACCGCGGACCAGCTGCTGGACATCGCCTCCGCGGACGGCACGGTCACCGAAGCGGGCATGCACCTGAACCTCTACGTCGCCGTCGCCTACACCGCGGTCTGGATCTCGGGCAACGGCGCCGTCGCCATCCACAACCTGATGGAGGACGCCGCGACGGCAGAAATCTCCCGCTCGCAGGTCTGGCAGCAGATCCGCAACCAGGTGGTCCTCGCCGACACCGGCCGGACCGTGACCCGCGAGCTGGTGTCCGGGATCCTGGCCGAGGAAACCGAGAAGCTCCGCGGCGAGGTGGGCGAGGCCGCCTTCGCGAAGCACTACCTGCCCGCCAGCAAGCTCATCGGCGACATCTGCCTCTCCGAGGACTACACGGACTTCCTCACCACACCGGCCTACGAACTGGTGGGCTGAGCCATGGCCCTATCTCCCTCGGGGACGCCCTCCGGACCGGCCTCCGGCGCCCTCTCCGGCGCCGACCTGGGCCGGATCGATGCCCTGCTGGCGGCGACGGATGAGCTGCTGGAACGGAACTACCCGGGCGACGACGGCACCCGCCAGCCGGTCCACACCGTCTACATCCCGGCCGACCGCTTCACACCCGGGTTCGCCGCCGCCTGGGGCGCCCAGGCGCTGGCCGCGGCCGACGCCCACGGCGGGCTGGAGCGGCTCGGAACCCTGCTCGGCCAGGACCCCGAACTGACCGCCGCCGTCGCAACCCGCGTGGCCGCGAAGCTCGGCAGCGAACCGATCGAAGACCTCAGGCTGGACTTCGAGGACGGTTACGGGGACCGCGGTGACGACGCCGAGGACGCCGACGCCGTCGCTGCCGCCGCCGCCGTGGCCGCCGCGGTGGCGGACGGCAGCGCCCCGCCGTTCATTGGGATCCGGTTCAAATGCTTCGAGGCGCCCACCCGCGCCCGCGGGCTGCGCACCCTGGACCTGTTCGTTTCCGGCCTGGCCGCCGCCGGCGAGCTCCCGGACGGCCTCATCCTCACCCTGCCCAAGGTCACCACCGTGGCCCAGGTGCAGGCAATGGACTACGCCGTGTCCCGGCTGGAGGAAGCCCACTCGCTGCCGGCCGGCCGGCTGCGGTTCGAAGTCCAGGTGGAAACGCCGCAGCTGATCCTGGGCCCGGACGGCACCTCCCCCGTGGCGCAGATGCCGCACGCCGTCCCCGGCCGGATCAGCGCCCTGCACTACGGCACCTACGACTACTCGGCCTCGCTGCAGATCTCGGCGGAATACCAGTCGATGGAACACCCGGTGGCGGACTTCGCCAAAGAGGTCATGCAGCTGGCCGTCGCCGGTACCGGCATCCGGCTCTCCGACGGGTCCACCAACGTCATCCCCGTCGGCGACGGGGTGGAGGACGCCTGGCGGCTCCACGGCCGGCTGGTCCGCCGCTCGCTGGAACGCGGCTACTACCAGGGCTGGGACCTCCACCCCGCCCAGCTGCCGAGCCGCTTCGCCGCCACCTACGCGTTCTACCGGCAGGGTCTTCCCGCCGCCGCCGCGCGGCTTCGCAACTATGTGGAGCGCACCGGGGGCGGCGTTATGGACGAGCCCGCCACGGCCAGGGCCCTCGCGGCCTTCGTGTTGCGCGGCATCCAGTGCGGTGCCGCCAGCGCCGAGGAAGTCCTCGGGCTGACCGGCATGGGACTGCCCCAGCTGACCGTCCTGGCCCACCCCCGGCTGGCACAGCCGGCAGCCACCCACAACCACTGACCCCCTTCTCAACAGGAGCGACCCCATGAGCAACTACTTTTCCCCCGAAGGCGGCCTGCCGCCGCAGAACCAGCTCCTCACCGACCGCGCCGTCGTCAAAGAGGCCTACACGGTCATCCCCAAAGGGGTGCTGCGCGACATCGTCACGTCCAACCTCCCCGGCTGGACCAAGACCCGCGCCTGGATCATCGCCCGGCCCATCGCCGGCTTCGCCACGACCTTCTCGCAGCTGATCGTGGAAGTGGCGCCCGGCGGCGGCAGCCACAAGCCCGAGGCGGAGGCCGGCGTCGAAGGCGTCATCTTCCTGACCAAGGGCGAACTGACGCTGACGCTCGACGGCGAGATCCACCATCTGGAGTCCGGCGGCTACGCCTATCTTGCCGCGGGTTCGGACTGGAAGGTCTCCAACGATGGCGCATCGGACGCTGCCAGTTTCCAGTGGATCCGCAAGGCCTATGAGCCGCTGGACGGCTTCACCGCGAAGTCTTTCGTGACCCGAGACCAGGACGTCGAGCCGCGGCCCATGCCGGACACCAACGGCGCCTGGGCGACCACCCGTTTCGTGGAGCCGGACGACCTGGCCCACGACATGCATGTCAACATCGTCACGTTCCAGCCCGGCGGCTCCATCCCGTTCGCCGAAACCCACGTGATGGAACACGGCCTCTTTGTCCTCGAGGGCAAAGCCGTCTACCGGCTCAACGACGACTGGGTGGAGGTCGAGGCCGGCGACTTCTTGTGGCTGCGCGCCTTCTGCCCGCAGGCCTGCTACGCCGGCGGGCCGGGCCCGTTCCGCTACCTGCTCTACAAGGATGTCAACCGGCAGATCCGCCTCACCTAGGCACGGCCGAAGCACCGGGCCCGCCCCGCCTGACGGGGCGGGCCTTCCTCATTAGGGCCCCGGCCTCGAAGGCCGCCGGGGGCTTGCGGCGCTTGCTAGCCTGAACCTGTGAAGTATGAATCCCTGTGGATCGGAATGCTCTTGGGCGCGGCCCTCGGCTTCGCCATCGGCGTGGCCACCGTCGACAAGCCGTTCACAGGGCTGCTGATCGGCGTGGCCGTCGGCGCGCTGGTGGGCCTGGCCGCCAGGAAAGACCCCACGAAGGGGTAGCGAAGCCCCCACCCTGAAATCCCCCGGGCCCTGATGTCCCGGGCCCTGAGGCGCGCCCTCAGGCTGTGCCCGCAAACGACCCGGACCGCCTGAAGACCCGGCAGCCGGGCCTGCTTCTTATTACCCCTTGACGCACCCGCCCCACTTTCCCTACACTTTTCATAAAGCAGAATCTTTATTCCACAAAGTGGAAGTTGATAGTAGCAAGGAAGCCACTCCTTCAGCTCCCGCCCGCACCGGAAAGAACACACCATGACGTACACCGTGAACTGCTCCATCCTGCTGACCGAACTGCCCCTCCTCGAGCGGCCCGCCGCGGCCAAGGCCGCCGGCTTTGACGCAGTCGAGTTCTGGTGGCCCTTCGCGACGTCGGTGCCCGCCGACGCCGAGGTCACCCGCTTCGAGCGGGCCATCACCGAGGCCGGGGTCAAGCTCACCGGCCTCAACTTCAACGCCGGCGACATGCCGGGCGGCGACCGCGGCCTCGTGTCCTGGACGGGCCGCAGCGCCGAGTTCAAGGACAACATCGACGTGGTGGCCGGCATCGGCGGACGGCTCGGCTGCACGTCCTTCAACGCTCTCTACGGCAACCGGCAGGACGGGCAAACGCCGGAGGCCCAGGACGACCTGGCGGTCGAGAACCTCGCGGCCGCGGCCGCTGGCGTCGCCGGCATCGGCGGCGCCGTGTTGCTCGAACCGGTCAGCGGCGCCCCACGGTACCCGCTCCTCACCGCCGAGGACGCCCTCCGGGTCATCGCCCGCGTGAAGCAGGAATCCGGCGCGGAGAACATCAGGCTCCTCGCCGATTTTTACCACCTCTCGGTCAACGGGGACGACGTCGCCGCCGTCATCGAAAAGCACGCCAAGGACTTCGGCCACATCCAGATCGCCGACAACCCCGGCCGCGGGGCTCCCGGAACCGGCGAGCTTCCCCTCGGCGAATGGATCGCCCGCAGCCGCCAACTCGGCTATGAGGGCTACATCGGCCTCGAGTACAAGGAACCGGCGGAAACCGCCTTCGCCTGGGCCATCCGCCAGCGCGTCGCCCGCTAGTCCCCACCCGCACCACCACGCACCACCAACAGACTTCAGTAAAGGAACCATCATGAGCAACGTTGCAGTCATCGGACTCGGAATCATGGGCCTGCCCATGGCCATCAACCTGGCCAACGCCGGCCACACCGTCACCGGCTTCAACCGCAGCCAGGACAAGATCGACAAGCTGGTCTCCGAAGGCGGCCGGGGTGCCACCAGCATCGCCGACGCCGTGAAGGACGCCGACGTCATTCTCACCATGGTGCCGGACTCCCCCGATGTCGAGGGCGTCGTCAGCGGCCCCGACGGGGTGTTCGCCCACGCCAGGCCGGGCACGCTGTGGATCGATGCCAGCAGCATCCGCCCGGACGTCGCCAAGCGCCTCGCCGGCGACGCCACAGCCGCCGGCATCCGCGCCCTGGACGCCCCGGTGTCCGGCGGCGAACAGGGCGCCATCGACGCCGCGCTGTCGATCATGGTGGGCGGCGAAGCGGCAGATTTCGAGGCCGCCCAGGATGTCCTCACCGCAGTGGGCAAAACCATCGTCCACGTCGGCCCGTCCGGCTCCGGCCAGACCGTCAAGGCAGCCAACCAGCTGATCGTCGCCGTCAATATCGAGGTCCTGGCCGAGGCCATCGCCTTCCTCGAGGCCTACGGCGTTGACACGGACGCGGCGCTCAAGGTCCTCGGCGGGGGCCTGGCCGGCTCCAAGGTCCTGGACCAGAAGGGCCAGAAGATGCTCGACCGCAATTTCGACCCCGGCTTCCGGCTGGCCCTGCACCACAAGGACCTGGGCATCGTCACCTCGGCCGCCCGCGAAGCCAACGTCGCCGTACCCCTGGGCGCCGTCGTCGCACAGCTCGTCGCCGCCAGCGTCAACCAGGGCGACGGCGGACTTGACCACTCCGGACTCTTCAAGCAGGTCCTGCAGCTCAGCGGCCGCCACTAGCCCGGCACGGCCAAGCTCCCTTCCCGACCGCCCTTCCGGGGGCACTTCGACACGGACACGCCGGCCGCCGTCGTGAATTACGACGGCGGCTCCCCCAAAGTGCCCCACGACGGTTCGCCGGGGCTTCCTTCAGCACACCCAAAACAGACTTCCAAGGAGTACACCATGACTAAGATGCGCACCGTAGACGCTGCCGTCGCCATCCTGGAAAAGGAGGGCGCCACCGAGGCGTTCGGCCTGCCAGGCGCGGCGATCAACCCGTTCTACTCCGCCATGCGGAACCACGGCGGGATCCGCCACACCCTGGCCCGCCACGTTGAAGGCGCCAGCCACATGGCCGATGGTTACAGCCGGGCCAAGGACGGCAACATCGGCATCTGCATCGGCACCTCCGGGCCGGCCGGCACGGACATGATCACCGGGCTGTACGCGGCCTGGGCCGATTCCATCCCCATGCTCTGCATCACCGGACAGGCCCCGGTGGCCAAACTGCACAAGGAGGACTTCCAGGCCGTGGACATCGAGTCCATCGCCAAGCCGGTCACCAAGATGGCCATGACCGTCCGGGAACCGGGCCAGGTTCCCGGCGCCTTCCAGAAGGCCTTCCAGCTGATGCGCTCCGGCCGCCCGGGTCCGGTGCTGCTGGACCTGCCCATCGACGTGCAGCTGGCCGAAATCGAGTTCGACATCGACGCCTACGAGCCCCTGGCCGTTGAGAAGCCGCGGGCCAGCCGCCGGCAGCTGGAAAAGGCCCTGGACCTGCTCACGGCAGCGCAGCACCCGCTGATCGTGGCCGGCGGCGGTGTCATCAACGCCGGCGCGTCCGCGGAACTGGTGGAACTGGCCGAACTGCTCGGCGTTCCGGTCATCCCCACTCTGATGGGCTGGGGTGCCATCGCCGACGACCACCCGCTGATGGCCGGAATGGTGGGCCTGCAGACCAGCCACCGCTACGGCAACGAGACCATGCTGGCCTCCGACTTCGTCATCGGCATCGGCAACCGCTGGGCCAACCGCCACACCGGCGGGCTGGACACCTACACGGCCGGCCGGACGTTCGTGCACATCGACATCGAACCCACCCAGATCGGCCGCGTGTTTTCCCCGGACCTGGGCATCGCCTCCGACGCAGGCGCGGCCCTGACGGGACTGATCGGGCTGGCCCGCGAACGCCAGGCTGCGGGCACCCTCCCGGACTATTCCGGCTGGGCCGCCGAATGCGCGGAGCGCAAGGCCACCCTGCACCGCAAGACACACTTCGAGACCATCCCCATCAAGCCGCAGCGCGTGTACGAGGAGATGAACAAGGCATTCGGCAAGGACACGACGTACGTCTCCACCATCGGCCTGTCCCAGATCGCCGGCGCGCAGATGCTGCACGTGTTCGGGCCGCGCAAGTGGATCAACGCCGGCCAGGCCGGCCCCCTGGGCTGGACCGCCCCGGCCGCCCTCGGCGTGGTGCGCGGCAAGCCGGAGGAGACCGTCGTCGCCCTGTCCGGTGACTACGATTTCCAGTTCATGATCGAGGAACTGGCCGTCGGCGCGCAGTTCAACCTCCCCTACATCCACGTGGTGGTCAACAACTCCTACCTGGGCCTGATCCGCCAGTCCCAGCGCGGGTTCAACATGGAGCAAAACGTGTCCCTGGCGTTCGAGAACATCAACTCCACGGATCTCTCGGCGACCGCCAGCGGCTACGGCGTGGACCACGTCAAGGTGGCCGAGGGCCTGGGCTGCAAAGCCATCCGGGTGGAGGACCCCAGCGACCTGGCGTCCGCCTTCGACAAGGCCCGGGCCCTGATGGGCGAGTTCCGGGTTCCCGTCGTCGTGGAAGTGATCCTGGAGAAGCTCACCAACATCTCCATGGGCACCGAAATCAACGCCGTGAACGAATTCGAGGCGCTGGCCGAAACCCGCGAGGACGCCCCCACCGCCATCCTGGCCCTGCAGGCGTAGGACATGCGCGTTGTCATAGCACCGGACAAGTTCAAGGGCTCGCTCTCCGCACCGGATGTCGCCCGGCAGCTGGCGGCGGGACTGCAGGCGGCCGCAGGCTCCACCCTGGACGTTCTCCTGATTCCGGTGGCCGACGGCGGCGAAGGCACCCTGGATGCCGCCGTCGGCTCCGGCTTCTCCCGCCGCAGCGCCGTCGTGACCGGACCCACCGGGGAACTGCTGACCGCCGACTTCGCGGTCCGCGGCAGGGAGGCGGTCATCGAAATGGCGGCCGCGTCCGGGCTGGCGGTCCTGCCCGGCAGCGGCCCGGACTCGGCCACCGCCACGCGCGCCACGAGCCTGGGCACCGGAGAGCTGGTCCGCGCGGCCCTGGCTGCGGGCTGCCGGCAGATCATCCTCGGCGTGGGCGGCAGCGCGAACACCGACGGCGGCGCCGGCGTCCTGCAGGGCCTCGGCGCCCGGTTCCTCGACCGTGCCGGCCGCGAGCTGCCGCCCGGCGGCGCCGCCCTCGCCCGGCTGGACCGGATCGATTTCACCGGCTTCGATCCGCGGCTGGACGACACACGCTTTGTGCTGGCCAGCGACGTCGACAACCCGCTGCTCGGCGCCGAGGGTGCCGCCGCGGTCTTCGGACCGCAGAAGGGCGCCAGCCCGGCGGACGTGAGAGCACTCGACGCCGCGCTGGCGCATTTTGTCGAGGTGCTGGCGCGGGAACTCGGGCCCCGGGCGGTCAAGGCCGCACAGGCTCCGGGCGCCGGGGCGGCCGGCGGGGCGGGCTACGCCGCGATCGCGGCCCTGGCGGCCGTACGCCGGCCGGGCATCGACGTCGTCCTCGAGTTCACTGAACTGGAAACGCGCCTGGCCGGTGCCGATCTGGTGATCACCGGCGAAGGCAGCCTGGACGAACAAAGCCTGCTGGGCAAAACCCCACTGGGCGTGGCGCGGGCGGCGGCGCGGGCCGGCATTCCGGTCATCGCCGTCTGCGGACGCACCACCCTGGGCCCTGAACAGCTCGCGGCTTCCGGGTTCCACGAAGTCCATGCTTTGACGGAGCTCGAAAGCGATGTAGACACATGTATAGCGGAGGCGGCGGCACTGCTGGAACGCCTCGGACGGAATATCGGCCTGCAGCTGGCGGCGCCGGCCGCCGGCCGCACGGCCACGAGCAAGGAGAGCCTGAATGTCTGAAGAAACCTTCGACCTCGTCATCCGGGGGCAGCGCGTCCTGACGACGGCGGGAATCGCGCCGCGCGAAGTGGGAGTGCGCGGCGGCAAGATCGTTGCGATAGAGCCGCTCGGCAACGGGCTGTCCGGCGCCGCAGTCATTGAGCTCGCGGAGGACGAAACACTGCTTCCGGGCCTCGTGGACACGCACGTCCACGTCAACGAGCCGGGCCGCACCGAGTGGGAGGGCTTTGCCTCCGCCACCCGGGCAGCGGCGGCAGGCGGCGTGACCACCATCATCGACATGCCGCTCAACAGCATCCCGCCTACCACCACGGTGGACGGCCTCAAGCTCAAGCGCGAGGTGGCCGAGGACCAGGCGTTCGTTGACGTCGGGTTCTGGGGCGGCGCGGTTCCGGGCAACAAGGCGGACCTCCGCCCTCTGCACGACGAGGGCGTCTTCGGCTTCAAGTGCTTCCTGCTTCACTCCGGCGTGGACGAGTTCCCGCACCTGAACGCCGAGGAGCTGGAAGAGGATCTGGCCGAGCTCAAGTCCTTCGATTCGCTGATGATCGTCCATGCCGAGGACTCCCACGCGATCGACCGTGCCCCGCACCCAGGCGGTGACCAGTACGCGACGTTCCTCGCGTCCCGGCCCCGCGGCGCGGAGAACAAGGCCATCGCCGAGGTGATTGAACGCGCCCGCTGGACCGGCGCCCGCGCCCACATCCTGCACCTGTCCTCCTCGGACGCCCTCCCCATGATCGCCAGCGCCAAGCGCGACGGCGTCCATCTCACGGCGGAGACCTGCCCGCACTACCTCACGCTGACGGCCGAGGAAATCCCCAACGGGGCCACCGCGTACAAGTGCTGCCCGCCGATCCGTGAGGCCTCCAACCGGGAACTGCTGTGGAGGGGCCTGCAGGACGGCACCATCGACTGCATCGTCTCCGACCACTCCCCTTCGACGCTTGACTTGAAGGACCTGGAAAACGGCGACTTCGCCGTGGCCTGGGGTGGGGTCTCCTCGCTGCAACTGGGCCTGTCCCTGATCTGGACGGAGGCCCGGCACCGCGGCATCCCGCTGGAACAGGTGGTGTCCTGGATGGCCCGGAAACCCGCAGAACTGGCGAGGTTGACCACCAAGGGCCAGCTGGCTCTGGGGTACGACGCCGATTTCTCCATCTTCGCGCCCGACGAGGCCTTCGTGGTGGACGTTTCCAAGCTCAAGCACAAGAACCCCATCACCCCGTACGACGGCAAGGCACTGTCCGGCGTGGTCCGCAGGACCTTCCTTCGCGGCCAGGAAATCGACAGCCGCACGCCCAGCGGACAGCTACTGCGCCGCGGCGGAGTCTGACGGTTTCCATGGCAACCGAAGCCCATTCGCCAAGAGGCATACCTACGCGCACGGAGTCGCGTTCGGCTTCCGGGCCGCGGCTCCGGGCGCACGGCCTGGCCGTCTGGGTAACGCCGGGCGAAGGCCGGGACCTAGATGACGCCGGAATGGCGCGGGCCGCGCAACTGCTGCTGGCGCACGCCCTGAAGATTGCCCCGGAGGCGGACGTCCAGCTCTGGCCCGTCCCCGGGGCGGCTACCACCGCCGACGGCGGAACCCCGGTGCCGTCGCCGTCTCCTGCGGAGGACTCCCCGCAGGAGGACGACGGCGGCGCCCCCCGCCTGCCGCCGTCGTCCGGGCCCGGCAGCCTGGTGTCCGTGGACCTTGCCGCGAGCGAGGTGCGGCTGGACGGTCACCGGGTGCCGCTGACCGGCGTCGAGTTCAAACTGCTGCGGTATCTTGTGGAGAACTGCTCCCACACCGTGAGCCGGGAAGAGCTGCGGCTGTTCCTCGAATCGTTCGATTCCCCCGCGGCGGCGTCCCGGTCCATCGATGTGTACGTGGGCCGGGTGCGGCGCAAGCTGCGCGGCGGGCGGCACGCGATCGCCACGGTCCGCGGCGGCGGCTACCGGTTTGTGCCCGGACCCCACACCAAGGTGCGCGGGCCGGCGGAATACAGCATCTGAAGCCGTGGTTGTGCATTGGCAGAACGCTAGATCCGAAGACGAACCCCTCACAGACCCCGAAGGAACCCCATGAGCCCCCAGCTGACCATCAAACTCCAGCCCGGAACCCCCGCCCCGGACTTCACGCTTCCGGACGCCGCGGGACAGAAGGTCGCACTGGCCGACTACCGCGGCAAGAACGTCATCGTGTACTTCTACCCGAAGGCCGCCACCCCGGGCTGCACCACCGAGGCCTGCGATTTCCGCGACAACCTGGCATCCCTGCAGGGTTCCGGCTATGAAGTGCTGGGCATCTCCCCCGACGCGCCGGAGTCGCTGGCGCACTTCACCGGCGACTTCGCCCTGACCTTCCCGCTGCTCGCCGACGAGGACCACGCCGTGGCCCTGGCTTACGGCGCCTGGGGCGAGAAGCTGGTCAACGGCGAGGTCACCGAAGGGATCGTCCGCTCCACCGTGGTCCTGGACCCCGAGGGCAAAGTGATGAAGGCGCAGTACCAGGTCAAGGCGCAGGGCCACGTCGCGGCGCTGAAGGAAGAGCTGGGCCTCTAGGCACCCTGGGATTGCGCGGCGTGCTTTCGGACGGGCGCACCCCGGATCCGCGGCGCGCCCGTCCGAAAGCGCCGCGGAAACCGGCTAGGCCCGCGTCCCCGCCACGATGGTGGCCGAGGAGCGGAGCCGGATGGCGCCGTTGTGCTCGTAGCGGCCCAGCAGCTGGAAGACGTCGGAGCGTATCAGCTCCCGGGATCCCGCGTCCGACCTGGCCAGTCCCATCGCCACGGTGGTCGCAATGTCGGTCATGAACTCCCAGTAGCGCTCCGGGGATTCGTGCACCAGGTCCGTGCTGACTTTCCGTTCGCTCACGTCGACCAGGCCGGCCTCGCGGAACATGCGCGACATCAGCCCTGCCGCGGAATACCGGAACAACCCCGGTGTCCCCGGGGGCGGCGGGGGGAGTTCCGTGTGGTGGGCCAGCGTGCCTAGGATCAGGCTGGCCCACGGGTTTTCCGCGGCCCGGCCCCACACAGCAGCCGTTATCCGCGCCCCGGGCCTGGCCGTCCGGACCATCTCCCGGAGCGCGGGCGATACCGCGGGGAAGAACATGAATCCGAAGCGGCAAAACACGGTGTCGAAGGATTCGCCTTCGAACGGCAGGTCGGCGGCATCGCAGACCTCGAAACGCACGTTTTGAAGGCCCCGGGCCAGCGCTTTGCGCTCGGCCACTTTGAGCATCCCGGCTGAAATGTCGGCCAGGACCACCTGGCTGTCCGGGACCAGGGCCGCCGCCGTGAGCCCGGGCTCCCCCGTCCCCGACGCAACGTCCAGCACCGAGGCACCCGGCTGCAGCCGCGCCTCCTCAATTAGGGCGTCGCCGAACGGGCCGTGCCAGCCAAGCAGTTCGGCGTCCCATTTCTGCCAGCCTGCCGCGAATTCGTCCCAGATGGTGCGCTGCTGGTCACGAATGCTGTCCGCTGTGACTGACATAGTGCGACTCCTTACGCTCGGACCGCACCCTCCCCCACACCCTAGTGTGCCCCCGCCGCCCCGGCCGGAGCAATGGCTGCCGGGGCAGTAGGCTTAACGGCATGTCTACCCCCGAAAACCCCGGCACCGCAGGCGAGCAGCACGTCCCCGAACGGCGCGACGTCACCGTGCGCCGGGCGCCGAAGTACGTGCCGTTCCTGGTCCTGGGCGGGCTTCTGGGCTTCGCCGTGGCCGCCTTCCTCGCCTACGGACTCCCGGGTGATGAGGCCTACGACGCCGGCGCCGTCTTCGGTTTCTTTATGATCCTGTGCGGCGCCGGCGGCGTCATCCTCGGCGGCGTCGCGGCGCTCATCCTGGACCGCCTGAGCGTCCGCAGGGCCAAGCGCGCCGTCGTCGAATCCGTTCCCGATTCCGCACCCGATACCGGGGATCAGCCGGGAGCCTGAGCGGGGCCGCAGGTCATAAACCGGCCGCCGGGAAAGACCCAGCGCACAACGTGAGATAATCGACCAGTGGCACGCGGCGATGGAAAACTTTCTCATGATCTCCTCCCTGGCGAAAAAGGCCCTCAGGACGCTTGCGGCGTCTTTGGGGTCTGGGCTCCCGGCGAAGAGGTTGCAAAACTCACCTATTACGGGCTGTATGCACTACAGCACCGCGGTCAGGAGTCGGCTGGCATAGCAACCAGCGACGGCAAACGGATCAACGTCTACAAGGACATGGGACTCGTCTCCCAGGTCTTCGACGAGACCACGCTCAACACCCTGACCGGGCACCTGGCCGTCGGCCACTGCCGCTATTCCACGACCGGCGCCAGCCATTGGGCCAACGCACAGCCCACCCTGGGCGCCACCGCCACCGGTACTGTGGCCCTGGCCCACAACGGCAACCTCACCAACACCGCCGAGCTCAACGCCATGATCGAGGACCGCAACGGCGGCCAGCTCAGCGGCGAAATGAAGCAGGGCAACACCTCGGACACGGCCCTGGTTACCGCGCTCCTCGAGGGCGAAGAGGGCAAGACCCTGGAACAGACCGCAATCGAACTGCTGCCCAAGATCAAGGGCGGCTTCTGCTTTGTCTTCATGGACGAAGGCACCCTCTACGCGGCCCGCGACACCTACGGGATCCGCCCGCTCTGCCTGGGCCGGCTGGAACGCGGCTGGGTCGTTGCCTCCGAGCAGTCCGCCCTCGCCACCGTCGGCGCCAGCTTCATCCGCGAAATCGAGCCCGGCGAGTTCATCGCGATCGACGAGGACGGCGTCCGCTCGGAGCGCTTTGCCGAGGCGACACCGGCCGGCTGCGTTTTCGAATACGTCTATCTCGCCCGCCCGGACGCCTCCATTGCGGGCCGATCGGTGTACGAATCCCGCGTCGAAATGGGCCGCCAGCTGGCCCGCGAAAACACCCAGGAAGCGGACATTGTCATCCCCGTCCCGGAATCCGGCACCCCCGCGGCGGTGGGCTACGCCGAGGAATCCGGCATCCCGTTCGCGCACGGCTTCGTCAAGAACTCCTACGTTGGCCGCACCTTCATCCAGCCCTCGCAGACGCTGCGCCAGCTGGGCATCCGCCTCAAGCTCAACGCGCTGGAATCCGTGATTCGCGGCAAGCGGGTAGTGGTGGTGGATGACTCGATCGTCCGCGGCAACACGCAGCGCGCGATCGTCCGGATGCTCCGGGAAGCCGGCGCCGCCAGCGTCCACATCAAGATTTCCTCCCCGCCGGTGAAGTGGCCGTGCTTCTACGGCATCGACTTCGCCTCCCGGGCGGAACTGATTGCCAACGGCGCCACCGTCGAAGAGATCACCCAGGCCATCGGCGCCGATTCCCTGGCCTACATTTCCGAAGACGGCATGATCGGCGCCACGCAGCAGCCGCGCGAACGCCTGTGCACCGCCTGCTTCACCGGCCAGTACCCGATCGCGCTCCCGGGCGCCGACAAGCTGGGCAAGAACCTGCTCGAACGCACCGACCTTGGCGGCATCCCCGCCGCTGCCGGGGATGCCGCCCTCGGCGCAGCAGCGTCGGAATCCGCCGCCGAAGCGGCTGCCGGTATCAGCGCCGACGACGATCCGGCCGAGAAAGCCGGCGCCACCGGCTGCGATCCGGGTCCGGACGCCGAATTCGAACAACTGCTCACCGATGACGATCGCATCGATCGAAACATTGCTGCCGACAAGAAAGAGCCCGTATGACTCCCGCCTCCCCGGCCGCTGACATGAACGCTGCCCAGAACGCCGTCGGCATCACCTACGCCTCCGCCGGCGTCGACGTCGAAGCGGGCGACCGCGCCGTCGAACTGATGAAGGGCGCCATCAAGGCGACCCACAACTCCTCCGTGATCGGCGGCGTCGGCGGCTTCGCCGGCCTGTACGACGTCTCGCGGCTGCTCACCTACAAGCGCCCGCTGCTGGCCACCTCCACCGACGGCGTCGGCACCAAGGTCGCCATCGCCCAGGCCATGGACATCCACGACACCATCGGTTTCGACCTTGTCGGCATGGTGGTCGATGACATCGTCGTGGTCGGCGCCGAGCCGCTGTACATGACCGACTACATCGCCTGCGGCAAGGTGGTCCCGGAACGCATCGCGGACATCGTCCGCGGCATCGCGGCCGCCTGCTCCGTCGCCGGCACCGCCCTGGTGGGCGGCGAAACCGCCGAGCACCCGGGCCTGCTGGGCGAGCACGAGTACGACGTCGCCGGTGCCGCCACCGGTGTCGTCGAAGCCGCCGACCTGCTGGGCCCGGACCGCGTCCGCGCCGGCGACGTCGTGATCGGCATGGCCTCCTCCGGGCTGCACTCCAACGGCTACTCCCTGGTCCGCCGCGTCATCAATCACGCCGGCTGGGCCCTGGACCGCCACGTCTCCGAATTCAGCCGCACCCTCGGCGAGGAACTCCTGGAACCGACCCGCGTCTACGCCGCCGACTGCCTGGACCTGGCCCGCACCTTCCCGGTAAACGGCTCCGTAGCCGGCCGGGCCGTGCACGGCTTCAGCCACGTGACCGGCGGCGGCCTCGCCGCCAACCTGGCCCGTGTCCTGCCGCAGGGCCTGCTGGCCACCGTGGACCGCGCCACCTGGCAGCTTCCGGCCATCTTCCGGCTTGTCGCCGAGCTGGGCAACGTCCCGCTGGCCGACCTGGAGCGCACCCTGAACCTCGGCGTGGGCATGGTCGCGATCGTCTCCCCCGAGGCCGCCGACGCCGCCGTAAACCGGCTGAACGAGCGCGGGCTGCCGGCCTGGGTCATGGGCACCGTGGAGGAAAACTCAGACTCCATCATCAAGTCCGGACCGGACTACGTCCAGGGCGCCAAGGGCGTCGACGGCGGCGCGGTCCGGCTGGTCAACGCCTACGCCTAACCCCCCCATCTAAACCCTCATCGAGTGCTCCATAACCGCCGTTTAGCACGTTCAAAACGGCAGTTGCGGAGCACTCGTTGTGGTTAAGGCGGCTCAGACCTCCAGGACGCTGAACACGCCGCCCTGCGGGTCCTCGAGGGTGGCGATAGTGCCGGCTTCCTCGGCCTCGTCCGGTGCGATCAGGACGGTGCCGCCGGCAGCCTCGGCCGCCGCGACGGCCCCCGCGACGCTGGACACCCCGAAGTACACCTGCCACCCCGGCTTGAGCGTGCCCTCGGCATCCGCCGGGACCGCGGCGATGCCGGCCACTTCCGCACCGTTGACCACCAGCGTGCTGTACTTGCCGCCGTCGTCCTGCGGGTACTCGGTCACGTCCTGGCCGAACAGCTGCTGGAAGAATCCGACGGCGGACTGCGGCTCGGGCGTGAGCAGTTCGGCCCAGGCCAGGGCGCCGGGTTCTCCGCTGCGGACCGTGCCGAAGTGGCTGCCGGCCTGCCAGGCGCCGGTGGTGCCGCCGCCGGGCGGGGCGAAGAAGACCATCACGCCGGTGCCGCCCACCTCCTCCGGGCCAAACTCCAGGGTTCCGCCGGCGTGGACCAGACCGTCGGCGAGCTCCCGGGCGTCGGAGGACGCGAAGTAGACGTTCCACTGGCCCGGCGCTCCGGCGGCCTGCTGCTGTGGATTCTGCGGTGCGATCACGGTGACCAGGTCCTCGCCCAGGAATGCCTGGGCGTAGCTGCGCCCGTCCGGGGTGGGGAGGTCCTCAAAGCGCCAGCCGAAGACCGCGGCATAGAACGCCTTGGCCGCCGCGACGTCGCTGGTCTGGAGGTCCGTCCAGCAGACTTCCCCCTCGGTGAAGCCCGTGCGAGTGGTCATGGCGGTCCTTTCGGGTAGCAGAAAACCCGCCGTCCACTCCCGTTGCTGGGAGTGGCCGGCGGGCCTGAAATCATGTGGTCGGCAATCCGCTAGCGGAGGTGCATGCCGGAAAGAAGTTTCGACTAACCTATCCGACGGGAATCAACCTCGTCGTCGTCCTCTTCCACATCGTCCGCGTACTTGTCCACATAGGCCGAATAATCCGGCTCGACAGGCTCACTCGAGAAACGACTCGGTGCCCGGACCTCAGAGCTCTTGAGCTCACGCTGAAGAGCTGTGTAGTCAGTGTTCGGGGAATAGTACTTAATGTCCCGAGCCTGCTTGGTAGCTTTTGCCTTTTGACGGCCGCGCCCCATGGCGTGACCCCCTTTTGTACTCGGACCGGAGGTGGTCACCATTGGCGTTAGTGAGGCCCCGGAATGTTTGGTCAATTTGTCGTACACCTAGATTACATGCTTTCAGCAGTAACTGCTCCCCGGGACAGCTGCTCCGGGCGGAGGCGGGCAGACCGCAGCCCCGGACGGCGGCCCGGCGGCATGCAGTCCGCCCGGCATCTTCGATAGAGTTCCGTAGTGGACGTCCGGAAACGGGTCCCACCGCCGGGCGTCCCGCCGCGGCAAAGATGCACGGAAGTGGTGAATTCTCAGTGACCGAAGAGAACGAAAGGCCCGGCAACGCCGGCATGCCTGGGGTTCCACCGGCCGGCGGACCCGGCGCGCGGTCCGTGCTTGCCGCGCCGCCTGCCGTGCCCCCGAAACCGTCTGCGCCGCCCACATCCGCAATGCAGGTTGTGCCGCCAGCGACCCCGCCGCCTGCTCCGCCGGCCACTCCGCCCACGCCCACGCCGCCGCCCGCCCGCCCCTCCGCACCGCCGGTCAACGGCCCCGACGCCGGGCAGCCGCGCTCCGGCC
>NZ_JBVAYZ010000035.1:0-28776 GCF_055412865.1 Pseudarthrobacter ribosi
ACCCGGTAGCCGCGGTGAGCCGCCGCATCGCCTGTTCATGCACGGCAGGGGCGAGTCCAGGCGCCGCGAACGACGGGGAGAGAACCGCGACCCGATCGCCCGTTACGAGCTTCTGCGCGGACAAGTTCAGCAGCGAATGATCCATTCACTCATCGAACCAGATGGTGCACGGGTCGAGGCTACTTGGCGACCCGACGTGCCGGTGGAGGATCCTTCTACGCGACGCCTCTAGCTGTCAGCTGCCGCCAGCCATAGCTGACGCGTCTGCCGCAAAGTCAGCTTTCGGTAGGGCCAAGAGCGTAGCCACGGCGGCGGCGTGGCTACTCACTTAGATACTGGGATCTGAGGTACGAAGCGAAAGAAGGGCCCGGGCAGCGAAGGTAACACCGGCGAGCAAAAGTATGACCGCCGAGACGACGCTGTACCAAACGCCGTTGGAGTTCAATGCGATATACACGCCGACGAGAGAGAAAATAACTGCCCCCAGCGACCAAATGAGCGTTGCTCTCATGGTGTTATTCATGGCATCAGCGTAAGGGATGCATTGATTGGTAGAGCATTTGATCCCGTAAGGGGATCGTCTAACGGGCGGTCGCAACCTGGGGCCGGCTCACCGATGTCATTTTCCGAAGTCGTCTGCACGGAACGTCAAGAGTCCTCTGCACTACAGGAGCAGCTCATCTGGGGCGGGGCGGGTCGAGTAAGGATCCAGCGGGCCCGCCTGATTGGTGGTGCGGTTTGGCTAATTCGTTGGTGAGGCGTGCATGCCACAATGAGGCCCATGACTCGAATCCTCATGATCGGCATCCACGCGCGAGCCCTCGACTACAGCAAGCTGCCTCCTGGCCTCGACGAGGCCACGATGACCGAACGGATCGAAGCGGGGTTCGGGGCCACTACGGCCGCCGGCTTCGACGCCGTCAACTGCCTGATCGGCACCTCCCCGGTCGAGGCCGAAGCAGAGATTCGCTCGGCGTTCGGTCGTGATCGTTTCGGCCTCGTGATGATCGGGGGCGGCATCAGGATGCTCCCGGAGTACACAGAGCTCTTCGAACGCATCATCAACGTGTGCAATGCGGAATCGCCCGGAATCACCTTCTGCTTCAACACATCGCCCGAGACGACTCTGGACGCGTTGGAGCGTCACGCCCAGCCGTGAACGTCTGCGACGCGATCCGGTGCGTCGACTAGCCTCGGCGTTTCGTGTCGGCGGTCATGAGATGCGCCTCTGCTCACGTGCGGCTGCGATGTATTGGGAATAGGTGCTCGCCTTACGGGCACTGTTGCGACACGGAGCGACCAAAAAACGCCGCCACAGAGCGACCAACTCCACACGTGCAGTGTTTCGTGCAAAGGTCAGTGTCGGCGTTCCGCGAATTGGCGCGGCGTCAGGAGCCGCGGACGATGCGGTGTGGCCAGCGCACGACTACGACCGTTACTGGTCACGCTCACTCGCGGCGGCGCCCGGTAAAGGATCGACTTACGGGCACCAGGGGCACCAGGGGCGCCATTTAGCGCTGCAAAAATCCCGCCACTTATCGCTGCGATTCACATACATGGCCTCGGCCAGCACTGCGCGGAAAGTGGCGGCGGGCTTCCTCGGCACGGTGATCGACCGGCTTACGGGCGGCGGGTCCAGGGTCCGTCGCTGTGTGTGAGGGCTTGGCAACTGCATAGGATTTGTGAATGAGTCGCAATCAGCACAATGTGGAAGTTTTCCGAGACGAGATAATCGCCGCTGCCGCAGAGCTACGTGCTGTGGCCCGCGCAGAACAGGACAAGCAGCGGATAGAAGTTGCCGACTGGCTCGACGAACAGTTCATCGGTATCTCAGACCCGCGCGTTCTGCTTGAAGCAACGCGGAATGCTCTTACCTTGTACCAAGGCGGCATGGGGTCGTTCCAGGATGTCGGTAACGGGGCCTCGTCGCACGCGGTCAGTCGGCTGCGTAGTGCGCTGGTGCGTGGGCTCGATGCTGGCGTTCGCGACTCGTGAACGTGCTCGTGGCGGCTCAGTAGCGTCCGGTGATGGATCGGCTAACGGGGCACTCACTCCTTGCGGGACGACACCCCCGCACCCTGTTGCAAACCAGCTCATCCGGTTTGACGTCAGGGTTGCAGGCACTAGCCTGCAGGGATGTGCGATGAAGAGCAAGAACTGACCGGAGGCAACGCGTCAGGCCGCGTGGTGCGTTTAGGTGAGACCGTACGAAAGCCCTGGATTGGTAAAACGTCGGTCGTACAGAGCTATCTCGGCGCTCTCCGCGCGCGTGGAGTGGACGCCCCAAAGCCGCTTGGTTGCGACCAGCATGGGCGGCAGGTGGTTGAGTATGTCAGCGGCACTCTTGCGCTGGATAAATCACCGCTGGGGCTCGAGGACCTGCTGCGGGTAGGGAGAATGATTCGCCACATCCACGACGCCAGCGAATTAATACCGATTCCCGATCCGGACGGCTGGCAGATGCTGCTGCCAGCGGAGAATCCGAACCTGATGTGCCACAACGATCTCGCGCCCTGGAACCTCATCACGGGAGATCGGTGGGTCTTCATCGATTGGGACGGTGCTGGGCCGAGCACCCGGTTGTGGGATCTGGCATACGCCGCGCAGTCATTCGGCATGCTCTTTGAAGGGCAACCGGTGGAATCCGCTGCTGCGAGATTGCGCGCTCTGGTCGACGGCTACGGGGCCGACCTCGCGTTGCGCGAGGCGTTGCCGGCCACTATGGCGAAACGGGCCGCTGCGATGTTCGAACTTCTACGTTCCTCAAACGAGAGCGGATTCCAGCCGTGGGCCGAGATGTATGGGAACGGGCATGGGGAGCATTGGCTTGCCGCCGCTGACTATGTTGCCCGAAACCAAACAGCGTGGGAGCGAGCACTCTCGCAGTCGGAATAGAGCGTCCGCTCAACGTTCCTCAAACGGGGATCTCAAGACCCCCTTCGAGATTGCGATCCTAAAAGCCCATGGGTGCTGTGTCATGCCAACATGGGTCCTATTTCAGGCGGGAGGCGTCCCGGCCGAGCCTTGGACTGGAAGAGCGGTAGCCTACAACGCATGAGCATGCGCAACGTCATCCAGACGACCTTCGACGAGTTCGGCAGGTCTCTCGGAGGATCGAAGAAGTCCGGTTCGTGGTATGTCACGGGGCCTGAAGCCATCGCCGTCCTCAACCTCCAGAAGTCCCAATACGGTCCGCGTTACTACGTCAACGTCGGCCTTTGGCTCTTGGGCGTCGGCGCCGCAACAAACCCCCAGCTAATGCACTGTCACGTTCAGAGCCGTCTTGAGGCATTGGTCCGATCGGATCTCCGCCTGAATCTGGAGGCCTTGCTCGACCTTGATCAAGCAGTTGAAGACGAAGAGCGACGGACCCGACTGCTGGGTGTTCTCGCTGTCCAGCTTGAACCATTGATTGAGGCAGGCACGTCCTTGGGTGGTCTCGCAACCGAGGCGGGTCAGCGCTTCCTGACAAAATCACTGATCGACGGCGACGGGCAACGATTCCTCGCGCTCCGCTAGCTCATAAACGCACGGATTTCCCGCCGCCGGTGGCGTTCGCCGAGCGTTCCCCAATCGGAACCCGAGCCTCACACCCAGAGGTGGCGCAGGCGACTTCCAAACTGACAATCCCGTTCAGTGGGGGATAACCCACCTGGGCGTGCAAGTTCCAAGGAAATGGGATACTGCCGACGACCAAAAGAGAGCTTCGATTTTGAACAAACGTAGGTCGCTAGTCCATCTCCGCCGGATCGGAATGTATCTCCGCCGGATCGGAATGTATCTCCGCCTCGGATTCGGGTAGTCGGCGCCTTGGCGAAAAGTCAACTTTCCAACTGTCGAGTTCGAAGATCTCATCTTCCATGTCGAGGTAGATGGCAACCAGCACCGGAATACCGTCTACATCCTTGAACCAGCCTTCCGATAATGCTCGACCAAACACACGGTGTGGTTTTGCAGTGTCGAACAGAAGGCTCCCCATGCCTCCGTCGTGCATATCGGAAACCCGCAGGGATTCAACGTCGACTGCCTTCCACCTAGGCTCATACGCACGATCAAGCAAAGTCCGCATGATGAGGACTTCGCCAGGAAGAAGCGGTCTGTAGATCATCTCGAAATCCTACGTCCGCCGCTGAGGTGCTGTTCCCTGAGTGGCGGAGTCTAATGGGTGTCCCAATTCCAAGGACGTGGAACGCTGCCGCTGAATATGTCCCGCAGAGGATCCCCAAAAGAAATAGGTCAGGGCCTGTGCAAGGCTCGGCCCATGCCGGCATTGATTGGACGGAGAGCAGTGGGAAGCGTTGAATGGCCGTATGGCTGGGGGTGTTGGGGTGCTTGTGATTAAGCAGTTGCGGGTGGATGGCCGGCAGGTGCCGTGGAGTCTCACCCTCAGTGTGTTGTGCTGGCTCATTCCCGGTGTGTGGTCCGGCCTCGGCACGCTGATCCCACTATTGTTCGTGCCGCCCGAGTTAAGAGACACCGGTGGGTTCGGGTCTTGGACCCTTGCCGTTTTGGCCGGATACACAGTGGTCGTGATCGGCGTTCCCATTCTGATGCTTTACAGGTCTCGAGTGGCCAGAGGCCTCCTCACTCTTGTGGCCGCATGGTTTGCCGTCGCTGTCATCGCAGCCCCTTCCCTGGAACCTATGTGGGCCTTTATCCCCGTCGTAATCGGGACGGTACTGATGTGGCTTCCACCGACGAATCAGTACCTCCGAAAACGCATCGTCCTAGGAAACGGCGCTGCTCTATGAACGCTGACTGCGAGCTCGGCAACTAACTGTCCGTTCAGGGTTCCCCTTGGGGACATGTAGTGGGTCGTGCACACGCGTGTGGACATTCCGTGCAGACGACTTCGGAAACTTACGCTCCCCTACCGGGGAGAGCTGCGACAGCCGGAAAATAACCCGTCACTCAATGCAGACTTTCGCCGCTGCCGCCCGGCCCCGGCAGCGGAATCACGCCGTCGTAGCCGACGGGGGATCCAAAAGCCTGCCCAGCGTGACACGTCACCGCTATTCCGCAGCTACTCCCCCGCGGCGGCGGGCCGGAGCGTTCCGATGAGCTGGTCGATCACGCCGGCGTCCTCGATCGTCGAGGGCACCACGTAGTCCTCGCCGTCGGCAATCTGGCGCATGGTCTTGCGCAGGATCTTGCCGGAGCGGGTCTTGGGCAGGGCCTCCACCACGGTGACGTGCTTGAAGTCGGCCACGGCGCCGATGTCGCGCCGGACCAGCGCGATGAGGTCCTTGACCAGGATCTCCTCGGGCACATCGACCCCTGACTTCAGCACCACGTAGCCGCTGGGACGCTGGCCCTTCAACGGGTCCGCGAGTCCGATCACGGCACATTCGGCAACGGCCGGGTGCTGGCCGAGCACCTGTTCCATGGCGCCGGTGGACAGGCGGTGGCCGGCGACGTTAATGATGTCGTCGGTGCGGCCCATCACGAAGAGGTAGCCGTCCTCATCCCGGTAGCCGGAGTCGCCGGTGGCGTAGTAGCCCTCGAACGCCTGCAGGTACGAGGAGACGTAGCGTTCGTCGTTGCCCCAGAGCGTCGTCAGCGTGCCCGGCGGCAGCGGAAGCGCCAGGACGATGTTGCCCTCCGTCCCCGCCTCGACGTCCGTCCCCGCTCCGTCGACGATGTTCAGCTTGAAGCCGGGCATCGGCACACTGGGCGAGCCTGCCTTGATCGGCAGGCCGTCGAGCCCGCGCGGGTTGGCGCAGATGGCCCAGCCGGTCTCGGTCTGCCACCAGTGGTCGACGACCGGGACGCCCAGGGTCCGGGAGGCCCAGTGGAAGGTGTCGGTGTCGAGCCGTTCACCGGCGGCAAACAGGGTGCGCAGGCTGGAAATGTCGTACCCGCCGAGCAGGCCGGCCTCGGGGTCGGCCTTCCGGATGGCGCGCAGGGCGGTGGGCGCGGTGAACAGCACGTTGACGTTGTGGTCCTGGATGACGCGCCAGAACGCCCCGGCGTCGGGGGTGCCGACAGGCTTGCCTTCGTAGAGGACGGTCGTCGCGCCGGCCAGCAGCGGGCCGTAGACGATGTAGGAATGCCCCACCACCCAGCCGACGTCGGAGGCCGTCCACATCACGTCGCCGGGTCCGATGTCGTAAATGTTCTCCAGGGTCCAGCTGAGCGCCACGGCGTGGCCGCCGTTGTCCCGCACGACGCCCTTGGGGGCGCCGGTGGTTCCGGAGGTGTAGAGGATGTACAGCGGATCGGTGGCCTTGACGTCAACCGGCGCGGCGGGCGTGGCGGAGGCCATCTCGGTGTCCCAGTCCAGCCAGCCGGCGTGGTCGGCGACCGAGGTGGCGAAGCCGTCGCGCGCCTTCACCAGGACGGGGGTGTCCGGCACCCCGGCCAGGCCGAGGGCTTCCCCGACGGCGGAGAGGTACTCGATCCGGCGCGAGGGTTCGATACCGCCGGAGGCCGTGACCACCGCGGCGGGGGCGGCGTCGCGGATGCGGGCGGCGAGTTCCTTGGGGGCGAAGCCGCCGAAGACGACGGAGTGCACGGCGCCGAGTCGGGCGGTGGCGAGCATCGCGATGGCCGCCTCGGGGATCATCGGCATGTAGATCACAACCCGGTCGCCCTTGCCCACGCCGTGGCTGCGCAGGACTCCGGCGAACCGGGCGACGAGGTCCGTGAGCTCCGCATAGCTGAAGCGCTGCTGCGTGCCGAGCATGGCGGAGTCGTAGATCAGGGCGTCCTGCCCGCCCCTCCCCTCCTCCACGTGGCGGTCCAGCGCGTTGTAGGACGTGTTGAGCACCCCATCGGGGAACCAGTCGTACAGCGGCTTCCGGCCGGAATCGAGGGCACGCTGGGGTGGAGTGGTCCACGAGATCTTTGCTGCGGCTTCCAGCCAGAATGCTTCGGGCGTATCCAGGCTGCGTGCGTAGCTGTCCCGGTAATTCTTGCTAACCATGAAAATGAGTCCCGTCCACGACGATGTGATGGTGCTCATGGTAGCCGTGTCCGGGCTCACGGCACAAGGCTTATGTATACAAAGCTGCCACCGCTCAACCCAATTCAGGGCAAATGCTGGGCAAACCGAGCATCCGTGTATACACTGGACATCGTCAGCCAACGAAGGAGTCAGGATGCGCGCCAGCGACAAGGCCTATGCGGCCCTGCGCGACGACATCATCGAGTGGCGTCTGGCGCCCGGGACGGTGCTCGCCGAAGTGGAGCAGTCCGAGCGGCTCGGCATCTCCCGCACCCCGCTGCGGGAGGCCCTGAGCCGGCTCACCGCGGAGGGCCTGACGACGACGGCGGGCGGCCGCGGCGTCGTCGTCACCGACATCTCACTCGAGGACATCGACGAACTCTTCGAGCTGCGCGAAACCCTCGAGGGCAAGGCAGCGGCGCTGGCCGCCGAACGCGGCGACGCCGCCACCTTCGAACAGCTCCGCAACGAACTGTGCCAGGCCCCCTCGCTGATCAGCGCCGGGGATCCGGCCCGGCACGAATACTACGGGCTGGTCGGAAGGCTGGACACCGCCATCGACGCCGCGATCCACAACTCCTACCTCGCCCAGGCGATGCGCAGCCTGCGCGTCCACCTCGTCCGGGTCCGCCGGCTGGCGGCCGACGACGCCGAACGGCTCACGGCCGCTGCCGCCGAACATGCCGCCATCGCCGAGGCGATCGCCGCCGGCAACCCCCGACTGGCGGAGGCCGCCACCACACTCCACCTGCACCGCAGCCTTTCCCACGTCAAAGCCACGCACACACCGCAATAGCACGCATCCACCGCACTAAAAAGGAGCACCATGGTCAAGGAACACCACGTCCGCGTTTACAAGAGCGAGGAAAACCTGCCCCGCGAGGACCAGCTCGCGTTCAAGATCGCCCAGGTGGCCGCCGATCCCGTCGCCGTCTCCGCCGAGGTCACCGACATGGTGATCAACCGGGTGATCGACAACGCCTCGGTGGCGATTGCCTCGCTGAACCGTGCACCGATCGTCGCGGCCCGCGCGCAGGCCCTGACCCACGGCCCGACCACCGGCGGCAAGGGCTCGAAGGTCTTCGGTATCGAAGAGCGGGTCGCCCCCGAGTGGGCTGCCTGGGCCAACGGCGTGGCCGTCCGTGAGCTCGACTACCACGACACCTTCCTCGCCGCGGACTACTCCCACCCGGGCGACAACATTCCTCCGATCCTCGCCGTCGCCCAGCACGTGGGTTCCAGCGGCCAGGACCTGATCCGCGGCATCGCCACCGGCTATGAGATACAGGTCAACCTGGTCAAGGCCATCTGCCTGCACAAGCACAAGATCGACCATGTCGCGCACCTCGGCCCCTCCGCCGCCGCCGGCATCGGCACCCTGCTGGGTCTCGACGTCGAGACCATCTTCCAGTCCATCGGCCAGGCCCTGCACACCACCACCGCCACCCGGCAGTCCCGCAAGGGCGAGATCTCCACCTGGAAGGCGCACGCCCCCGCGTTTGCCGGCAAGATGGCCGTCGAGTCCGCGGACCGGGCCATGCGCGGCCAGACCTCCCCCGTGCCGATCTACGAAGGCGAGGACGGCGTCATCGCCTGGATGCTGGACGGCCCCGACGCCTCCTACACCGTACCGCTGCCGACACCGGGCGAGACGAAGCGCGCCATTATGGACACCTACACCAAGGAGCACTCGGCCGAGTACCAGGCCCAAGCGTGGATCGACCTGGCGCGCAAGCTCCACGGCGGGCACCCGGAGGTCACGGACCCGGCCAACGTGGAGTCCGTGCTGATCAAGACCAGCCACCACACGCACTACGTGATCGGTTCCGGCGCCAACGATCCGCAGAAGTACAGCCCCACGGCCAGCCGCGAAACTCTGGACCACTCCATCCCGTACATTTTCACGGTCGCCCTGCAGGACGGCGCCTGGCACCACGTCGATTCCTACGCCCCGGAGCGCGCCACGCGCCCGGACACCGTGGAACTGTGGCACAAGGTCACCACCGTCGAAGACCCGGAATGGACCCGCCGCTACCACTCCCTGGACATCGCGGAGAAGGCCTTCGGCGGGACCGTTGTCATCACGCTCAAGGACGGCACGGTCATCACCGACCAGATCGCGGTCGCCGACGCCCACCCGCTGGGTGCCCGGCCGTTCGCACGGGAGCAGTACGTGAACAAGTTCCGCACCCTCGCCGCCGGCCTCGTCGCCGAAGCGGAAATCGAACGCTTCCTGGCCGCCGCTGCCCGCTTGCCCGAGCTGGCTGCCGGTGAGCTGGACCAGCTCAACATCCAGGCCGCCGACGGCGTGATCGACCTGGCCGCCGCACCGAAGGGACTCTTCTAAATGCTGTATTCGAAGGTCACCCCGGAGCAGAAACGGGTCCGCTTCCGCGAGCTCCTGGCCTCCGGGACGATCCAGCAGTTCCCGGGCGCGTTCAACCCGCTCTCGGCGCGGCTGATCGAGGAAAAGGGCTTCGCCGGGGTCTACATCTCCGGCGCCGTCCTGGCTAATGACCTGGGCCTGCCCGACATCGGGCTGACCACGCTCACCGAGGTGGCCACCCGCGCCGGGCAGATCGCCCGGATGACGGACCTGCCCAGCATCGTCGACGCCGACACCGGCTTCGGCGAGCCGATGAACGTGGCCCGCTCGGTCCAGGAGCTCGAGAACGCCGGTCTCGCCGGCCTGCACATCGAGGACCAGTTCAACCCGAAGCGCTGCGGCCACCTCGACGGCAAGAACGTGGTGGACCTGGACACGGCCACCAAGCGCATCCGCGCGGCGGCCGATGCCCGGCGCGACCCGAACTTCCTGATCATGGCGCGGACCGACATCCGTGCCACGGACGGTCTGAAGGCTACGCAGGACCGCGCCAGGGCGCTCGTGGAGGCCGGGGCGGACGCCATCTTCCCGGAGGCCATGAAGGACCTCAGCGAGTTCCAGGCGATCCGTGACGCCGTCGACGTGCCGATCCTGGCCAACATGACCGAGTTCGGCCAGAGCGCCCTGTTCACGGTGGAGCAGCTCGCCGGCGTCGGCGTCAACATGATCATCTATCCGGTGACGCTGCTCCGTAGTGCCATGGGCGCTGCGGAGCGTACGCTGGAATCGATCAAGGCTGACGGTACCCAGGAGGCCCAGGTCGGGAACATGCTGACCCGGGCGCGTTTGTATGACCTCGTGGATTACGAGGCGTACAACAGCTTCGATACCGGGGTCTTCAATTTCCAGATCCCGGGTCAATAAGCCCCCCGCATCCGACTTCCGGCTCCGGCCGGTTCAACAGGCGACAGGAACAAAGGAGTTTCAGCATGGCTGAACAAGAAATCAAAAAGGGCCTCGCCGGCGTCGTGGTGGATTACACCGCGGTCTCCAAGGTGAACCCGGACACCAATTCACTGCTGTACCGCGGCTACCCCGTGCAGGAACTGGCCGCCGCGTGCAGCTTCGAGGAAGTCGCCTACCTGCTCTGGAACGGCGAACTGCCGGACCCGGAGCAGCTGGCGGAGTTCACGGCCCGGGAACGCGCCGGGCGCCCGCTGGACCCCGTGGTCAAGCAGGTCATCGACGCGCTGCCGACCACCTCGCATCCGATGGACGTCTGCCGGACGGCTGCCTCCGTGATGGGTGCCCGGCACCCGCTCGCCGAGGACTCCTCCCGCGAGGCGAACATGGCCAAGGCCGTGGACCTGTTCGCCGCGATGCCGGCGGTGGTGTCCTACGACCAGCGCCGCCGTCACGGCCAGGACGCCGTGGAGCCGCGCGAGGACCTGGGCTACTCCGCCAACTTCCTCTGGATGGCCTTTGGCGAGGAGCCGGTCCAGGAGGTCGTCGAGGCGTTCAACGTCTCGATGATCCTGTACGCCGAGCACTCCTTCAACGCCTCGACGTTCACCGCCCGGGTGATCACCTCGACGCTCTCGGACCTGCATTCGGCCGTGACCGGGGCGATCGGCGCGCTGAAGGGCCCGCTGCACGGCGGCGCGAACGAGGCCGTCATGCACACCTTCGACGAGATCGGCATCCGTCCGGAGGAGTCGCTGGAGGAGGCTCACACCCGGGCCAAGGTGTGGATGGAGGACGCCCTGGCGCACAAGAAGAAGGTCATGGGCTTCGGCCACCGTGTCTACAAGCACGGCGATTCCCGGGTGCCCACCATGAAGGCGGCCCTGGACAAGATGATCGCGTACTACGGCCGGCCGGAACTGCTGGGGCTGTACAACGGCCTTGAGTCGGCAATGGACGAGGCCAAGGCCATTAAGCCCAACCTCGACTACCCGGCCGGTCCCACGTACCACCTGATGGGTTTCGACACCGCGACCTTCACGCCGCTGTTCGTCGCCAGCCGCATTACCGGCTGGACCGCGCACATCATGGAGCAGCTGGACTCGAATTCCCTGATCCGCCCGCTGAGCGAATACAACGGCGTCGAGGAACGGCACCTGGCCTAGCGTCGGTTCCTGCAGCACGCACGACGGCGGGCCGGTGACCTCTGGGAGGTGGCCGGCCCGTCTGTCGTTGGCTGCTAGGCCTTGATGTCCAGGCTGAGGATCAGGGCCTTGAGCTTCCGGTACTCCGGAGTCAGCATGTGGTCCCTGGCTTCGGCCATCGAGTTGAAGATGGGGTCATCGTGCGCCGGACTCTGGGCCGCCCGGTCTGCGAAGGACAGCGCGCCCTTGGGCGCACCTGTGACGAGGGAGTACATGAGGCAGCTGTCCGTCAGCTGCCCGCTCACGTTGTCGACGAGCCCGATTTGGTAGGCGAAGGCTCCGCCGTCGGCCCGCATATCGAGGACGCGGTAGGAAAACCGCACGCCGGCCGCCGCAGCCCACGGCCCGTCCAGGGCGGGCGCCGTATCCAGCTCCGTCATGGGATAGGGACCCGGGCCGCACGCGCCGCCCACCCCGCCGCCGGCACCGTGGTAGAGCTCCGCAACCTGCATCCGGGCCTCGTTGAAGACTATGACGCGGGTTCCCGGGCTGTCGCCGGATCCGGCGGTGAACTCCTCCGCCGTCCAGCCGTCGGGCAGATCGAAGGAGGCTCCGGCTGAGGCGCTGACGTAGCGCCCGCTCGCGGGACCGGCGACGCTTCCCCCTGTTGCCGGGGACGTGGCCGGGGAGGGTGCCGGGGATGTTGCCGCGGCGCTCTGCGGGACGGTTGGGCTCGCCGAAGGTGTCGCGCTCGGCTCTGAAGCCGGCGACGCCGGCGCGGTGGGAGCCGTCACGCCGCCGGCCGGTCCGGCCGGCGCCGGCGCGGAGGTGAGGTTCCCGGCCACAAGCACCCCGGCGGTAACGGCGGCCGCGGCGATGGCCGCGATCGCAGCCAGCCACGGCCACCGGCGGCGCGTGGCTGCGGGTGTTGTGGAATCCCACGGCGTTCCGTCGTCGCTGAATGTTGCCGTCCCCGTGGTGTTGTCCCTGGTTGTATCCATGTCATATCCCCAATGTGTCGATTGCCGTTTAGCCGTTGATCTTCAGTGACATCACAATGCGCTTGAGCGTTGCGAACTCGGCCGTTTCCATGTAGCGGCGTGCATCCTCGAGGGACTGGAACTTCAGGTCCGACGCGTCGCCGGTGTTGTAGTTCTGGGCGAAGAAGTACTCTCCGGAGGGCAGGCCGCTGACGACGTTCTGCGGGTCGCAGGTGGTTCCATCCACTCCCCAGCTCTCATCCGCAATGCCCAGGTTGCCGACAAACGGGACCGCCGGCTTTCCGAGCTGGCTGACGTCCCACACCCGGAAGATGAACCGGGGGCCGATGGCCCGCTCGCCCTGCCTGTTGGACGGGAAGTTCATGGCCGCACTGTCCAGCACGGTGAAGGCCGTGCACGGGGAAATGAGGTTCGGGCGGTTGCGCGTCTGGTTGAAACCCAGGGTCAGCAGCACGCGGCCGTTCTCGTCGGTCACGTCGGTGTAGCGGCCGCCTTCGCGGCTGGCCACCTGCCAGTTGTCCGGGTAGTCAAAGCTGCCCAGCCCGTTGGCGCTGGTGTGGTTTTTCCAGACCGGCGGCTTCGTGACGGACCTGAGTTCCAGCGAAATGAGCATGCGCTTCACATCCTGGTACTCCTGCGTGGCCATGTAGGCCTTCGCCTCGGCCACGGACCGGAACGTCAGCGGCGCGTCCCGGCCATCGGCCGTCAGGACCTGGCCTGTCCCGAACGTGATGGCCGGCACGCCCTCCGGGGTCCGGACCGAGGACAGCAGCTGGCCGGCTTTCCCCGACGCCGGCACGCCGCTCGAGTCGACCGTCAGCGCACCGTAGACCGCCGCTCCTTCGAGGATGCGGAACTTGAACTGGGTCGGGCCGGTCCGGGCGCCGCCGGAGGCTGCCTGCGGGATGTCCAGGGTCACGGCGTCGAGGGTCTGGTAGGACACCGCCGGCGCTCCGGTTCCGGATGCCTGCGGGATGGTGCGCAGCCGGGCGACCGGTTTCCCGGCCGCGTTCGTGACGGCGATGTCGCTGGTCCAATAGCCCAGTCCCGTCTCCGCCGTCAGCAGGGACTCGGCCACCCGCCAGTCCACAGGATGTTCGAACGTGGCCTGTCCGCTGGAGTCGGTGAACGTGGTCCAGGCGGTCGGGGCCGGCGGCGGCGCGGGGGCGGCGCTCGGTGTGGCGCTGAGGGTCGCGGTCGGCGTCGCCGAGGGGCTGGCGGGGGCCGGGGAGTCCGTGGCCACAACGCTGCTCGCCGGTTCCGGCGCCGTGCTGAGCGCGCCGAGGTTCGTGGCGACCAGGACGCCCGCGGCCACGGCTGCCACCGCGATCGTCAGGGCCCCGGCGATCCGGGAACGCCGGCGTCGGCGGACCTCATCCAGGGGGGCAACACCGGCCAGACCGGTGTCGCTGAATGCGGCCGGTTCGGTGAGCATCCGGTGCAGGGCCGCTTCGCCATCGGGCACGGACGGATCGTTGTGCACGGGGTCCGTGGCGGAAATTCTGTTCTTGATCGGATCCATTTCAGGCACCCATCTTCTGTGTGGTCGCTTCAGCCATGATCGATTCGGCACCGAGCGGCATGTGCTTTCGGAAGGCAGCCCGTGCCCGGTGCAGGCGGACCTTGGCTGCGGATTCACTGCATTGCAGGACACCGGCGATTTCCGCGATGCTCAGTTCGTCCCAGTACGCGAGCTGGAGGATATCCCGGTCCTTGTCCCGCAATTGCGCCATGGCATCCTGGACGGCGACGTTGTCGGAGTCCTCGCCGCCCCTGACCACGGCGGCGGCCCTGAGCTTGTCCCTCAGCGCCTGCTGGCGGTCCCGGCTCCGGTAGGCGTTGCCCACCAGGTTGCGGGCCACGGTCAGCAGCCAGGCCATGTCGGACCGCGGCTCCTCGCCCCACTTCTGCCACACCACCCGGAAAACGTCCGCGGCCAGCTCCTCCGCTATCTCGGCCGATTCCACCCGCCGTCGCACAAAGCGGTAGACCCGCGGATAGCTGTCTTTGTGAATGGCGATAAACGCCAGTTCGCGCTCGGAAAGCACGATCTCCCCCTGAAAAGTAGTGTCCTGAGCTGCAGGCTACCTGTGTTGTTTCCGGCCGGTGCCCCGGGGTTACATTTCCCCGGAAAGTCTTTCGACCGATGCCACACTCTCGTTGTCCTCGTTCAGGACAACCACGACGTCGTGCACCTCGCCGGCCAGGGCGGCCGGCAGCCAGTGCTCCGCGTCCTGCCACATCAAATGCAGTGGCAGCGCCCCGGTATCGAACCATTCGGGCGTGATCTCGGGGCTTTCCGCCGGCTCGCCCTCCCAGCGCCGCGTGGTGAAGAGCCGGCAGGACATGTTCCACTCGGGGCGGGTCGGGAAGAGGAACTCGACGACGCCGGCGTCGGCCAGGTCCTCCTGCCGGACGATGACTCCGGCCTCTTCCCAGACTTCGCGGACGACGGCTTCGGCGTCGCTCTCCCCCGGTTCAACGTGGCCGCCAATGCCCACGATCTTGCCCGTGCCGAATCCGGTCCGCTTCAGTCCCAGCAGCACTTCGGTGCGGGAGCCTGCATCACGGAGCAGGAAACAAAGGGTGACAGGAGCGGAGGCCATGACGCCTAGCCTAGCGGCGCGCGGCGCTCCTGCGGCTCAGCCCAGGGCCCGGGGATGCGCGGCGGCGTAGATCTCCCGCAGGGTGTCCGCCGTGACCAGGGTGTACACCTGCGTGGTGGTGACCGAGGCATGGCCCAGCAGCTCCTGGACGACCCTGACGTCGGCCCCGCCTTCGAGCAGGTGGGTGGCGAAGGAATGCCGCAGGGTGTGCGGCGAGACGTCCTTGGTGATGTGGGCCTTTTCCGCGGCGGTCTTGAGGATGGTCCAGGCGCTCTGCCGGCTGATCCGTCCGCCACGGGCGTTCAGAAACAGGGCCGGGGTCCCCTTGCCCTTGGCGGACAGCAGCGGCCGGCCGCGGACCAGGTAGGCGTCCAGGGCGCGGGCGCCGAAGGATCCCAGCGGGACGAGCCGTTCCTTGGATCCCTTGCCGAAGAGCCGGACGATCGCGGGCCCGGCTTCCCGGTCGCCGGGCGGGTGCAGGGAGATGTCGTCGACGTCGAGGCCCACGGCTTCGCTGATCCGGGCGCCGGTGGAATACAGGAACTCCAGCAGGGCCCGGTCCCGCAGCCCGGTGGCGGTGTCCGTTCCGACTGCCTCCAGGATCCTGGTGACCTCGTCGACGCTGATGGCCTTGGGCAGGCGTTTGCCGGGCATCGGCGGATGGACGTCGCTGGCGGGGTCGGTGGGGGTCACGCCTTCCAGGGCCCAGAACTTGTGCAGCCCGCGCACGGCCACCACTGTCCGGGCTGCCGACCGGATGCCCAGGGCCGAGCCGCCGTCGGACCCGTCGGAGAGCGCCTGGACGAAGCCCGTGACGTCGTGCCGGGTGATCGCGGCGGGGCGTTGGCGGCCTGTGTGGGCCAGGTGCCTGGCGTAGCGGGCCAGGTCCCGCCGGTAGGCGGAAAGGGTGTTGGCCGCGAGGCCCCGTTCCACGCCCATGTGCTGCAGGTAGTCCGTTATGGCGCGGTCTATCGCTGTCAGCGGCGGGGCCGGGGGCCGGGCGGGCGCCTCAGGCTCGGCTGTCAGCGGTTCCACCATCAACGCTGGCTGGGATGCGCGGGCCACGGCGCGTTGCCCGGGCGGAGGCTCGTGAAGCCGTCGGCACGGGCGGCTGCGGCGGCGAGGACTCCGACGACGGCGGACGGGTTGTGCAGGCGCCCCTCCAGCACAGCCTCAACGGCCGCGTCCAACGGGATCCAGTGCAACTCGATTTCGGCTTCCTCGTCGGTGCGGACGTGGAGTTCGTGGCCGGGCACGTCGCTCAGGTCCCGGGCGAGGTAGATGCGGATGGCCTCGCTGGATGACCCGGGGGAATTGAAGAAATCGGCCAGCACGTTCCACCGGCCGGCGATGAGGTCGGCCTCTTCGGCGAGTTCCCGGGCCGCGCCGGCCACGAAGTCCTCGCCTTCGACATCGAGCAGCCCGGCCGGGATTTCCCACAGGTCCATGCCGACGGGGTGCCGGTACTGCTTGATCAGCAGCACTTCGCCGTCGTCGTTCATCGGGAGGACAGCCACGGCTCCGGGATGCGCGATGTAGTCGCGGACGAGCGGGTCGCCGCCGTCGTCGAGCTGGAACCTGTCACTGACCACGTCCCAGATCCGGCCTTCGTAGACCGTCCGGGACGACAAAAGACGGCGCGGGCTCGGCTCGTCCGAAACCTGCCGTGCAGCATGGGGGGTTTCAGGGATACCGGGCATCGCGCCGTCCTTTGATTCAGTTGGGTGGTTACTTCGACACTGCCGGGGACGGCTTGGCCGCGGCCGGGGCCGCCTTGGCTGTATCCGCCGCGCCTGCCGCTGCGTTGGTGACCTTGCTGCCGCCGCCCTTCTGGTGCTCCAGGGCGGCCTTCACCAGTCCCGAGAACAGGGCATGCGGCCGGGTCGGGCGTGAGCTGAGCTCCGGGTGCGCCTGCGTGGCCACGTAGTACGGGTGGACGTCGCGGGGAAGCTCCACGTACTCCACCAGCTTGCCGTCGGGCGAAGTTCCGGAGAACACCAGTCCCTGGGCGGCGATCTGCTCGCGGTACTTGTTGTTGACCTCGTAGCGGTGGCGGTGCCGTTCGCTGACGCTGGTGGCGCCGTAGGTCTCGGCGACCACGGACCCTTCGTCCAGTTTGGCATCGTACAGGCCCAGGCGCATGGTGCCGCCCAGGTCGCCCTTGCCGTCGACGATGTCCAGCTGCTCTTCCATCGTGGCGATCACCGGGTACTTCGAATCCGGCTCGAACTCGGACGAGGACGCGCCTTCGAGGCCGACCACGTTGCGGGCGTACTCGATCACCATGCACTGCAGGCCCAGGCAGAGGCCCAGGACCGGGAGCTTGCTCTCACGGGCATACTTCAGCGCGCCGAGCTTGCCTTCGAGTCCGCGGATGCCGAAGCCGCCCGGGACGCAGATCGCGTCGACGCCGTCCAGGGACTTGACCGCACCTTCGTGGGTTTCGCATTCGTCTGAGGGGACCCAGCGGATCTTGACCTTGGTGTCGTTGGCGAAGCCGCCGGCGCGCAGGGCCTCGGTCACGGACAGGTAGGCGTCCGGCAGGTCGATGTACTTGCCGACCAAGGCGATCTCAACCTCGTGCTTGGGGTTGTGGACCGCGTCGAGGAGCCTGTCCCAGCTGGTCCAGTCCACGTCCTTGAAGGGCAGGTCGAGCGCGCGGACGATGTAGGAGTCCAGGCCCTGGGAGTGCAGGGTTTTCGGGATGTCGTAGATGCTCGGGGCATCCGGGCAGCCGATGACGGCGTCGATGTCGACGTCGCACATGCGGCCGATCTTGTCGCGCATGGGCTGCGGGACGTCGCGGTCCGAGCGGATCACGATCGCCTCGGGCTGGATGCCGATGGAGCGCAGCGCGGCAACGGAGTGCTGCGTGGGCTTGGTTTTCAGTTCCTGCGACGGGCCGATGTACGGGACGAGGGAGACGTGCAGGAAGAACACATTGCCGCGGCCGATGTCCTGGCGGACCTGGCGGGCGGACTCGAGGAACGGCTGCGACTCGATGTCGCCCACGGTGCCGCCGATTTCGGTGATGATCACGTCGGGGGCGTGCTTGCCCTCGGCGGGAAGCCGCATGCGCCGCTTGATTTCATCGGTGATGTGCGGGATGACCTGGACGGTGTCGCCGAGGTACTCGCCGCGGCGTTCCTTGGCGATGACCGTGGAGTAGACCTGACCGGTCGTGACGTTGGCCGATCCCTCGAGGTTCTCATCGAGGAAGCGCTCGTAGTGGCCGATGTCGAGGTCCGTTTCGGCGCCGTCGTCAGTCACGAAGACTTCGCCGTGCTGGAAGGGGTTCATCGTGCCCGGATCCACATTCAGGTAGGGATCGAGCTTTTGCATTGTTACAGACAAGCCGCGTGCCCGCAGGAGGTGACCGAGGCTCGAAGCCGTCAGTCCCTTACCGAGCGAGGACGCCACACCACCGGTGACGAAGATGTGTTTGGTCGTCTTGGACGAGCCCGGAAACCGGGAATTTACACGGGAATTTGATCGCTGCACCACGGGGTTCGAGCCTATCATCAATTCAGTCTCCAGGGGTCTGTTCGCGGCAAGCCGCTGTGGTTGTCCTCCCGGTGCCGGGACGCCGCACGGGGGTGGTCAGGCCTGCTGCGGCAGGAGCCGGGCGTCGTCGAGCAGCTCCTGGGCGTGGGCCTGGGCGGATTCGGAGTCCTCCTGGCCGGCGAGCATGCGGGCCAGTTCCCGGACGCGTTCGGCCTCGTCGAGGAGCTGAACGTCACTGGAGGTGAAGCCGGTCGCGGTGGCGCCGTCAGCGCCACGCACGGAGGTCTTCGTGACCCGGATGTGTTGGTCGGCGAAGGCCGCCACCTGGGGCAGGTGGGTCACCACGAGCACCTGGACGTGCCGGGCCAGCATCGCCAGCCGTCGTCCGATCTCGACGGCGGCCCGGCCGCCCACGCCGGCGTCAACCTCGTCGAAGACGAAGGTGGGGACCGGGTCGACGGCGGCCAGCACCACCTCGATGGCGAGCATCACGCGGGACAGTTCGCCGCCGGAGGCGCCCTTGCCCAGCGGGCGGGCGGGGGCGCCAGAGTGCGGCTGGAGCAGGAAGGAGATCTCGTCCGCGCCGTGCGGTCCCGGCTTCCCGCCGGATTCGACGTTGATGACCAGGGTGGCATCCGCCATCGCGAGGGCCTTGAGTTCGGCGCTGACGCGAGCGGAGAGGTCCTTGGCGGCCTTCTTGCGGGTCTTGCTGATCCCGGCGGCCTGCCGGGCCAGCTCGGCCCCGGCGCGGGCCACTTCGGCCTCCAGCGCCTCGATCCGGGTGGAGTCGTCCTGCAGCTCCAGGAACCGCGCCCGGGACTGCTCGGCCCAAGCCAGCACCTCGTCGATGCTTGGAGCGTACTTGCGCACCAGCTTCGCCAGGGCCCCCCGGCGGTCCTCGATCTCGGCAAGCCGTTCCGGGCCCTCGGTGTCGAGGGCCGCCTGGTAGCTGGCGAGTTCGGTGGCGATGTCGTTGAGCAGGAAGCCGACCTCGGCGAGCCGGGCGGCCGCGGAGCCGAGTTCCTCGTCGTGTTCGGCGACGTGCTCCAGCGTGCGCTTGGCGGCATCCACCAGTGCGGTGGCGTCGTTGCCGTCACCGAAGTCCTCGGCGATGAGCGCCTGGTGTGCCGTGGTGGCCGCGATCCGGAGTTCCTCGACGTTGGCGAGCTTGACTGCCTCCGCCTTGAGCAATTCGTCCTCCCCCGGCTGCGGGTCGACGGCGTCGATCTCGGCCAGGGCAACCTCGAGGGATTCGGCCTCGCGGAGGCGTTCGCGGGCGGCGCTGCGGAGCTCGTCCAGCTCGGCCTGGCTGGACTTCCAGTGGGCGTACAGCTCCTGGTAGCTGCCGAGCGCTGCGGCGAGGCTCTCCCCCGCGAATTTGTCGAGGGCGCCGCGCTGCGCGACCGGGCTCTTGAGCCGGATCTGCCCGGACTGTCCGTGGACCACCACGAGGGTTTCCCCGATCTCCGCGAGCACCCCCACCGGCGCCGCGCGCCCGCCGAGGTAGGCGCGGCTGCGGCCGTCCGCGCCCACGCTGCGGGCGAGCAGCAGCTCCGCGCCGCCGTCGAACTCCTCGACTTCGGCCCCGGCCTCGCGGGCGCGCACCAGGGCCGGGTGCCCGGCGTCGAGCTTCACCGTTGCCTCCGCGGAGGCGCTTTTCGCGCCGCTGCGCACGGCGCCGGCGTCGGACCGTGCACCGAGCAGCAGCCCGACGGCGGTCACCACCATGGTCTTGCCGGCACCGGTTTCACCGGTCACGACGCTCAGGCCAGGGCCGAGGGGCAGCGTGGCGTCGGTGATGACACCGAGGTCGCGGATTCTCAGTTCTTCAAGCATGGTTCACTTCGCAGTCGATGGATCAGGAGTCTCGTCCGGCCCTGCGTGCGGCGGCCCAGCCTGCGGCGGAGTGGGAAGCGGGGGCATCGGCCGGGGCGTGCGGATCACCGGCACCGGCCCGGTATGGACCGAGGCGGCTTGCGGCATCGGTCCACGCCAGCCCTGGATGGGCAGTTCGAATTTGCGGACCAGGCGGCCGGAGAAGGGCGTCTGGTGGGTGCGGGCGAGCCGGACGGGCGTGGCGGAGCGGGTCACTTCCACGCGCGCGCCGGGCGGGAGGTCCACGGAGCGCCGGCCGTCGCACCAGAGCACGCCCTGGGCACCGGTGCGGTTCAGGATTTCGACGGCGAGCCGGGACCGGGGTGAGACCACCAGCGGCTTGGCGAAGAGCGCGTGGGCGCTGATCGGCACGATCAGCAGCGCCTCGACCTCGGGCCACACCACGGGGCCGCCGGCGGAGAAGGCGTAGGCGGTGGAGCCCGTGGGGGTGGCCAGGACCACTCCGTCGCAGCCGAAGGAGGTCAGCGGGCGTTCGTCGACCTCGGTGACCACCTCGAGCATCCGTTCCCGGTTGCCTTTTTCGATCGCGGCCTCGTTGAGGGCCCAGGTGTGCCAGATTTTCTGCCCGCGCACCCAGACCTGGACGTCGATGGTCATCCGCTCTTCCACGGTGTAGTCGCGGCTCGCGACCCATTCGACGGTCTGGGCCAGGTCCGCCCGCTCGCTCTCGGCCAGGAATCCCACGTGGCCGAGGTTCACGCCGAGCAGCGGCACGTCGACCTCGCGCACCAGTTCCGCGGCGCGGAGGATGGTCCCGTCGCCGCCGAGCACCATCACGAGCTCGACGTCGGGGAGCATCACGTGGTCGTGGAGGATCTCGACGGGCTGGTCGAGGCGGCCGAAGAAGCGGACCATGTCGCCGAGCTCGGATTTCAGCATCACGGGAATGATGCCGGAGTCGTGGAGCTGGGCGCACGCTTCCCAGGCAGCCTTAAGGGACTCCTCACGGCCTGTGTGGGCAAGGATGAGGACACGCCTGCTCATCGGGTTCCGCCTTCTGGTGCTTCTAGTACTTGGGCCAGATTGTTCCGAGTAACGCAGCAACGGCTGCGTCCCGCTCTTCGATCTTAGGCAGGTCTGTTCGAATCCCGCGCTTTATCCACAGGAAGTACTCGACGTTTCCGTCCTGGCCGGGCAACGGGCTGCCGGCGAGGCCCTTCAGGTCCAGCCCGGTGTCCATGGCCTCCGCCGCGACTTTGCCCACGGCGAGGCGCCGCTCCCGCTCCGAGGTGACGACGCCGGTGCGGCCCAGCCGGTCCTTGCCGATCTCGAACTGCGGTTTGACCATCAGGACGAGGTCGCCGCCCGGTTCGGTGCACGCCGCCAGGGGTGCCAGCACGAGCGTGAGGGAGATGAAGGACAGGTCCGCCACCGTCAGCGCCGCCGGTCCGCCGATTTCCTCAGGGGTCATGTATCTGACGTTGAGGCCTTCGTGGACGGAGACGCGCGGGTCGTGCCGGATCACGGGGACCAGCTGGTCGTGGCCGACGTCGACGGCCACGACGTGGGCCGCACCGCGGCGCAGCAGCACCTCGGTGAATCCGCCTGTGGAGGCCCCGGCGTCCAGGCACCGCTTGCCCTCGACCTCGACGGCGGGAAAAGCGTCCAGCGCGCCGGCCAGTTTGTGCCCGGCACGGCTGACGTAGTTGTCCTCATCAGCGGCTGCGACGTTGAGGGCCGTGTCGTCCTGGACCTGGAGCGAGGCCTTGGCCAGCACCTCACCGTCGGAGCTGACCTTGCCTTCGGCAATGAGGCGGGCGGCATGGGTTCGGGACCTGGCCAGCCCGCGGCTGACGAGGGCCTGGTCAAGCCTGCTCATTTCGTGGCATCCCCTGGTGAAGTGGTCGGTCCGGCCGCGGCCGGGCCTGTGGCTAGTGGTGCTGCGATGGACTCGTTGAGAGCCGCGAGCAGTTCATCGTGCAGGAGGGCATAGACCTCGTCGTGGCGGGCGACGGGGAGCTCCGGCAGTTCACGGAGACGGCGGAGCAGTGCGCCGACTTCGGGGTCCGGGGACGGATCATCCCCTGCGGCGGCGCCGGCTTCCGCCGGCAGCGCCGGCCAGGTGAGCTGGGCGTCTTCCCGTGCGGGGTCCGTCCCGGTGATGTGGTTGGGCTCGGTCATGGTCCCCAGTCTAGTGATCCAGCCATTCGAGGACCGGCGCCAGGGCCGTGGCGGTCTCGGGTTTGGCGGTCCACCAGGCCGAGCAGGCGGCCCGCCAGGCATCGAGGTCGCCGGGATCGCCGCTGATCCGGACCGTCTGCCCGTGCACCACGGCGGTGGCCGCGCCGCAGCGGTGCTGCCCGGCGTCGATCACAATTGCCGGGTAGGGACGGTACAGGTCCGTGAGGTCGTTGATGAGGTAGCCGGGCCGTTCCAGCGTGCGGGCGGCGAGGATCGTTTCGCGCGTGTCGACGCCGGTCAGCACCGCAACGGTGGCGAAGCCGGCCCTGTTCCCGCCGAGGATGTCGGTGTCCAGGCGGTCGCCGACGACCAGCGGCCGGTCTGCGGCCAGGCGTTTCGCGGCGGCGTGGAACAGCGGCGCTTCCGGCTTGCCGGCAACCAGGGGCCGCTGCCCGGTGGCCGCGGCCACGGCCGCGACCAGCGTCCCGTTGCCCGGTGCCATGCCCCGGGCCTGGGGAATGGACATGTCCGTGTTCGTGGCCACCCACAGCGCGCCGCCGGCAATGACATAGGCGGCTTCCGCGAGGTCTTTCCACCCGAGGTCCGGATGGAACCCCTGCACGACGGCGACGGGCTGCTCCGCTTCACTGCGGACCGGCACCAGTCCGGCAAGTTCAATCTCCTGGGCGAGCGAGTCCCCGCCGGTGACCAGCACCCGGGCACCCGGGGGCAGCAGCGAAGCGAGCAGCTGGCCCGCGGCCTGCGAGGAGCTGACCACCTGGTGGTCCTCCGCCGGGGCACCCAGGTCGCGCAGGTGCTGCGCCACCTGCGCCGGCGTCCGGGAGGCGTTGTTCGTGACGTAGCCGAGGCCGACGTCGATCCCGGCGAGCCGGCGCAGCGATTCCACGGCGCCCGGGATGGCGTGCGGGCCCGCATAGACGACGCCGTCGAGGTCGGCGAGCAGGGCGTCGAAGGCGGAGATCAGTTCCGGTGCGGCCATTCCGAATCAGCCTTCGGAGCGTTCCGGCTCGCGCGAGCCGGCGTCGTGGGACTCGTCGTGTCCGGACTCGCCGGACTCGTCGTGTCCGGACTCGCCGGACTCGTCGGAATCGTCGGAATCGCCGGACTCGTCGGAATCGTCGGCGGTGAGGACCTCGGAGCGGTCCAGGGCGTCTTTTTCCACCGAGTCGTCATCGGACTCGGCGTCGTCGGACTCCCAGAAGTCGGATTCGGCGTCGTCGGATCCTTCGTCGAGGGCGTTGGCTGCCGCAGCCGATTCCGGCAGGCCGGCAACGGCCTCGGCGCTGGCGGCACGCGGCGACTCCTCCTGCGGGGCAGCCGCGGCGGACCGCTGGGCGGTCTGCTCGGCGAGGAGCCGGCGCTGCTGCTGTTCCTCGCGGGCTTCCTCTTCCTCGTCCCAGCCAAGATCGATGATGTCCGGGTCCTCCGAGACATCGAGGCCGAGGGCGTTCTCGGCGACGGTGGCCTGGCGCTGCCACTTTTCCGCCTCGGCCGTGCGGCCGACCGCGGCCAGGGCTTCGGCGTAGGCGTGGAACAGTCGCGGGCTGTAGGAGAACGCCCGGTTCATGTCCAGCTGCGCGATTTCCAGTTCGGAGACGGCGGCATCGAGCTGGCCCAGATCGGTGCGGGCACCGGCGGCCACAATGGCCAGTTCCGCCTTGCCGGGGGCGTCGAGGTCCTTGGCTTCCTCGGAGCGCGCCATTTCCAGGGCGCGGTCGGGCCGGCCGAGTCCACGTTCGCAGTCGGCCATGACCGGCAGGTGCATGTTGGAGCCGCTGATTCTCCGGTAGGTGCGGAACTCGCGAAGGGCTTCGCCGTAGTGGCCGGCGGCGTAGGCCGTCAGGCCCACCGCTTCGCGGACGGCCGCGAGGCGGCCTCCGCGGCGGCTGGCAGCCAGGGCGTGCTGGAAGGCCAGCTCCGGCTCGTCGTCGATGAGGCGTCCGGCCATCACGAGGTGGCGGGCCACCCACTCGGCGCTGTTTTCCTCAAGGGTCTTGATCTGGTGATGCGTGGCGCGGTCCAGTTCCTTGCCCGTAACGTCGTCGTCGATCTGCGGTGAACGCTCGCGGTCGGGGCGGTTGGCGCTGCGGAGGTCCCGGGCGTTGGGGACACGGACAGGGCGGTCTTCCGCCCGGTCGCGGCCGAACTGGCGGGGACCGGAGTCGCCGCGGTCAAAGCTGCGGGCAGGCCGGTCATCACGGTCAAAGCTACGGGCAGGCCGGTCATCACGGCTGCCAAAGGGCTTCCGGTTGTCGCCGCCGCTGTACGGCGGCTTCCGGTCCCCGCCGCCGGCGCCGAAGCTGCGGCGTTCGCCGCCGCCTTCACGCGGGGCACGGTCACCATAGGGCTTGCGGTCACGATCGCCGCCACCGCTGTACGGCGGCTTCCGGTCCCCGCCGCCGGCGCCGAAGCTGCGGCGTTCGCCGCCACCCTCACGCGGGGCACGATCACCATAGGGCTTGCGGTCACGATCGCCGCCACCGCTGTACGGCGGCTTCCGGTCCCCGCCGCCGGCGCCGAAGCTGCGGCGTTCGCCGCCACCCTCACGCGGGGCACGATCACCATAGGGCTTCCGGTCACGGTCGCCGCCGCCGCCGAACGGCGGCTTGCGGTCCCCGCCGCCGGCGCCGAAGCTGCGGCGTTCGCCGCCGCCCTCACGCGGGGCACGGTCACCATAGGGCTTCCGGTCACGATCGCCGCCACCGCTATACGGCGGCTTCCGGTCACCTTCACGCGCCGGGCGGTCTCCGAAAGGCTTCCGGTCGCGGTCGCTGGAGGAAGGACGGTCACCCTGGGCTCCCCGGTCATCCCGGGAACGGTACCCGCGGGGATCGCCGCCGGAGTTGTTGCTGCCGCGGAATCCACCGCCGCCTGAGGTGCGTCCGCCGCCAAAGTTGCCGCGGTCGTTGCCGCCGCGATTACCGTCGTTGTGCTCAGCCATGCTGGATTCCTCCTGTTGCGAGCCCCCGACTGGCACGCTGGCAGCCGTACTACTCTAGTTGCTTCTTGCCTGTTGAGGGCGCACCGGTGGTGAACGGAACGCCTCGAGGCCAGCCTCTATTGTAGTCGAGTCCGGCGGGCTAGGTTTTGGCAACCTCCGCCAACTTCCTCAGCACCGCCTGTCCTTCCTGCGCGTCCCATGTCGAAATGTCCGTCGGTTGGGAGACGACGAATCTCCAGACCCGTGGTCCCTCGGCTACAGCCAGGACGTGCTCCGTTGACTGGCTGAGCCGGTTGATGGCATAGCGTGCTTCACCCCACAGGCCCGTCACGTCCGCGGGGGACATCATGCCCTCCCACGGGTCCGCACCTGCGCGGCTCGCCTCGTCCGGATAGGTGATCGTTTCCAGGACGACCGCGTGCGTCGTCGTGCCGGAGGTGTCGAGGGGGTAGATGCAGTTTTCGTGCCTGACACCAGCGGGACTGACGGTCCCGGCGACTTCGCCGGCCTGGATCTCCCGCGCCGCGTCGCCGAGAGCCGCCCTGATCTGCTCCACGCTGAGGAGGGAACACGCCCCGACTTCGGTGGTGGGAATCAGTGACGATCCGTCACGTGCAGTTGGGGACACAGAGGTGCTGGGAGTCGCCGCGGCTGCGGATCCAGCCGACGTCGAAGCCCCTGCGCTCGGCGCCGGGGAGAACCCGCTGCAAGCTGACAGTCCGAGCACGAGGAGTAATCCGAGGCTCGCAAGCCCCGTCGCTTTAGTGGAAAACATCTTCTCCGACTCCCATAATGATCCGGTCTCCGGGAACTGCCCCCCGCTGGAACCTCACGACGTCAGACTCGCTGAGGGAAATGCAGCCCCAGGTGGGGACCCGGTTGGCATGAAGGAAAATCGCAAATCCGGCATTCATTTGGATTGGTGAGTCCGGGGGCCGGTTGTAGTTGATTACAACTCCTTGACGGTAATCATGGGACGGCCGGGTTGCGTAATACCACATGTTTTCGTCCGGGAAGATATCAGCACTGGATTCGAAGTACTTGTTGTAGTTTGAGTTCAGCCGGCCGCCCCACCGTGAGTAGGGGTTGAGCTGGAGGTAGGAGAGCGCGGTTCCAGGGTTACCGAGGCCAAAGGCCTCGGTAACGGAGAAGGAGCCGGTGGGCGAAAACTTGTTGATGGTGGGACCGGAGGCGACGCCCGGCCGGGCAAATCCGCTTTCCCCGGCATAGCCGGGGACCGCCCATTCGACCTGGTAGGCACCGTTGACACGGACGCAGGTGGCGAAGGAAATAGGTGTTGCAGGGTAGCTCTCTGCGATGGCGAATGACACACGCGCCGGCCCTGCGCCCAGGTATCGCACGGCGTTGCGGTTCAACGCTTCGCAGTAGCCAGCCGACCGGAGGTGATATTTGACCCCCATGCTGGCCGTCCAGGTAAACCTGCCGTACTGGAATTCCTGTACGCAATTGCTGGAGCTGGAGCAGGACTCGGCAGCCACCGGATAGCCCAGTGATCCGGCCTCCCATGACCTGGACCCGAAACTGGCGAGGATGGCTCCCCACACCGGTTGGGCGCCACCAAAGGGGGACCAGTACACCACGCCGCCTTCGAAGCGCTGGACGCAGCCGTCATTCCTTAGGCCGCAGGTCTCGTCGCTGACGGGATAGCCCAGACGTCCCGACTCCCAGTTCAGCGCCGCCCATCTGCTGGCGATGGCAGCCCAGGTAGCGTGCGCCCCGGTCCCGCTGGACCAGTGAACGGCACCGCCTTCGAAGCGCTGAACGCAGCCGTCATTCCTTAGGCCGCAGGTCTCGCCGCTGACGGGATAGCCCAGACGTCCCGACTCCCAGTTCAGCGCCGCCCATCTGCTGGCGATGGCAGCCCAGGTAGCGTGCGCCCCGGTCCCGCTGGACCAGTGAACGGCACCGCCTTCGAAGGGCTGAAGACAGCCGCCATTTTTCAATCCGCAAATCTCGTCACTGGTGGGGTAACCGAGTCGCCCGGATTCCCAGTTCAGCGCCGCCCATCTGCTGGCGATGGCAGCCCAGGTAGCGTGCGCCCCGGTCGCCTTGGACCAGTGAACGGCACCGCCTTCGAAACGCTGGACACAACCGGCGTTCTTGAGTGTGCAGACTTGCTCGCTGACGGGATAGCCCAGTCGCCCGGATTCCCACTTCAAGGCACCCCACTTGGCGGCAATGGCCGCCGTCGTGGCGTGCGCTCCGGTCGCCTGGGACCAGTGAATGGCGCCTTGCTCGAAACGCTGAACGCAACCACTGTTCCGCAATTCACAAGAAACGGTGGACGCCGCGCGACCGAGCCAGCCGGCTTCGCCTCCCAGGGATATCCAATGGGCCTCGATGGCCGATTCGCCGGCGCCGACCGCAGCCACGCCCGAGGGCAGGTCTTCGGTCGTGGCCGTGCTGGTCGGGCTGGGCTCAGCCGACGGTGTGGGAGCGCTGGAAGGTGTGGGAGCTGGTACAGCCTTGGAGGATGCGGATGTTGCTGTCGGCGCGGACGCCGGCGGCGCGGAGGTGGCCGAAGGGGTGGGCGAAAGTGTGGGGTCCGCTCCAGGGGACGGCTGGAGACTTGTGGTTATGGTGGGGGTGACGGCAGCTGAATCCTCAGCATGAGCCGGCACGACAGACGTCGCGACAGCGGCCGCCAGGATTGCCACCAACGCAATCACTTTTGGAAATTTCACTAAACCACTCCCCAAATCGAATAGTGGACGCTTGGGTTCCACCCGGGCCGCCTTCAGCGAACCCCACCAAATAGTAACGGGGGCAGGTACCTCGATGGCAAGGGCGCACCGGAGGCACGCTGCAGAAAATCACGCAATGCAGCTGCGTCATTCTTCTGTTGTGGCGCGTGGGGTGCTGTTTTGGGGTTAAATGCGGGAGAGCCCCGACCGTGTGGTTGGGGCTCTCGACCGTTTAATGATGTTCCGGCGGTGACCTACTCTCCCACACCCTCCCGGGTGCAGTACCATCGGCGCTGTGGGTCTTAGCTTCCGGGTTCGGAATGGGACCGGGCGTTTCCCCCACGCTATGACCGCCGTAACCCTTGCTCCCGTCCCCCGTGGTTTTGTGGCCGTGGGGGTGGGAAATCTGTGGTTACCGCTTCCTGCACCGGTTTTCTGGTGCAGTTGTGGTGTTGTTATTGTGTTGTGGTTTTGTTCCCTGGAACAACGTGCCGTTTGGTGACGGGTTTGTTGTTTGGGAACCACATAGTGGACGCAAGCAGTCTTGTTATCTTTGTACTCTCTTCATGGTGTGAACGTCTTTTGAATCCGTTCACGAAGA
>NZ_JBVAYZ010000036.1:0-22615 GCF_055412865.1 Pseudarthrobacter ribosi
TGTAGCGGTCACGATGGGCGCTGGCGGCGGGGGCGGCGGCGCGGGCGCCACGACCGGCGGCGCAGGCGCCGAGGTGGGCGTCGGCGTCGGCGTCGGCGTCGGCGTCGGTGATTCTGGTGGTGGCGCCGGCGTGGTGCCCGGCCCCGAGGGAGGCGGCGGTGTGGTGCCCGGCCCCGACGGAGGCGGCGGTGTGGTGACCGGCCCCGACGGAGGCGGCGGCGTGGTGCCCGGCTCCGAGGAGGGCGGCGGCGTGGTGCCCGGCCCCGAGGGAGGCGGCGGCGTCGTGCCCGGCTCCGAGGGAGATGGCGTGTCGGTCGGCGTCGGCGTGCCCGCCGTCGTTGTGGTCCCGCCCGGCGGCTGGCTGGGGTCGGGTGCGGGGGACGAGGAGTGCGGCGGTTCCGGCAGCGCCGCGGCGGGCACCTCCTGGGCTCCGCCAGCAACTACGGGGGTCCTGTTGCCGGACACCGGGACCGCCCAGCCAAGGGAAGTGTTGGAGGGCTTGCCGGCGTCGGGTGCGTAGCTGGCCATCTCGAGGGCGCCCAGCTGGTCCGTCTGCGCGATCGGAAGAAGGATCCAGTCGTGCGGGTTCTTGTGCGAGCCGTTCAGGATGGTCTCAAAATGCAGGTGGCAGCCGGTGGAGGATCCTGTCGTTCCCACCCGGGCGATGATCTCGCCAACCCGCACAGAATCGCCCTTCTTGACGGCGATCGCCTCAAGATGGTTGTACGTCGTGATGAGCCCGTTGCCGTGGTCGATTTCCACGCGGTTTCCGCCGCCCCACGGGTGCCAGCCGACAGCCCGCACAACGCCGGCGTCGGCAGAGTAGACACGGGTACCGCACGGCGCGGCAAAGTCCTGGCCCCAGTGAAATTCCCCGGATGAGCCGGTGATGGGGCTGGTTCGCAGCCCGAACGACGAGGACTCCCGAAGGGATTCGAGTGGCGCCATGAGGAAGCCTTCGGCGGGCCGTTTCAGTCCGGCGGACGCCACATTGAGCTGCCCGGGGACACCGTCCTTGGACGTCGTCTCCACCGTTGACCGGGTGTGGGCCACGAGTGCCAAGGCATCCGCGGTGAAAGCCGCCGACGTCTGGGCGTCAGCGGCCGGAACAGTCCGGGCACCAGCGGTGGCCGGAGTGTCCGGATCCAGTGTGCCCGGTCCCACGACGCCATAGGCCTGAGAGCGGGACGGCGCAACGGCCGCGCCGCTGCCCGACAGTCCCTGGACGCCGAACGTCAGGACCGCGAGTGAGAGGCAGAAGCCGCCGGACAGGCAGCGCGCCGCAATGATTCGCGCTCTGACTGCCTGCTCACTCGATGAGTTTCCCCAGTGTTTTCCCACGTGACTCCCGCATCCTGTTCGCCAGTCCCCAATTTGCGGACTCACGCTCTTATGGGACCACAATCGCGGGTGCCTGGGAACCGCAAAAACTACCCCTTTCTAACTACAGGTGGTGGACCAGTAGTACTCGTGATCGGGGCAAGTACTGGGCGCGACGCCTTAGCGGTGGGCGAGAATGGAGTATGCGCAACCTCCTCAGGGAATTGCAGGCCGAACTCAAGCAGACGTTCACCGGAACCCGGGACGCCGTGCCGGACTGGGTCCCGCGGCTGGCGGAAGGCGACGACCCCGGCTACCACTTGCCGGGATCCGCGGTCTGGGCCGTCCATGGGGACATGCCGACGATCGTGGCGGGTATTCGCGCCCTGCTCATGCAGGCACTCCATCCCGGGGCGCTGGCCGGCGTCCACGACCACTCCCGCTTCCGCGAGGACCCCCTGGGCCGGCTTGCCGGAACGATCCGCTGGATCTTTACGGTTTCATACGGTTCAACCGCCGCGGCCCGGGCAGCCTCCGACTGGGTGTTGCGGCTCCACGAGCCGGTGCGCGGGAACTACGAGGACGGACATGGCGTAGTCCGGAGCTACACGGCGAATGATCCTGAGCTCCTCCGCTGGGTGCACATTGCCTTCACCGATGCTTTCCTCTCGGCGCACAAGATCTGGGGCAGGCCGATTCCGGGCGGCCCCGACGCCTACGTGTGTGAGTGGGCGCAGGCCGGCGAGCTCATGGGAGTGAAGTCCCCGCCACGCAGCGAGAAGGAAATGCGCCGGCAGTTGGACCAGTGGCACGACGCCGGCGAGCTCCGTTCCGACGAGAGGGTCGCCGAAACCGTGGCGTTCATCCGCAATCCGCCGCTCCATCCGGTGCTCAGGCCAGGCTACCGGGTGCTGTTCGCGGCGGCCGTGGCAAGTCTGGAGCCCAAATACCGCGACCTGCTGGGCCTGCGGACCGCACGGCTGGGCCCCATCCCGCTCCCGGTGCGGCTGGCGACGAAGGTGACACTCGGCGTCGTCCATCTTGCCCTGGGTCGGGTGGGGCCCAGCGAACAGGCGGCCCGGTCCCGCCTGCGCAGGCTGGGCCACCAGGCCTGAGGCCGGACCGGCGCCCCGGATTCCAGCGCCGGGAACGCACGGGGGATTTCGTCGGACGCAAAAAAGCCCCGGTCCAAGGGACCGGGGCCAAGCGCGGAGAATGGGGGATTTGAACCCCCGAGGGCGTTAACCCAACACGCGTTCCAGGCGTGCGCCATAGGCCGCTAGGCGAATTCTCCAGTAGCTTTTGAATCAAAAGCAGATACTAGAATACCTGAACTTCCCGGCATCACCCAATTGGCCCCGCGGACCCCCGCCTCTCGGGGCATGCCCCGCGTTTAGCGCAGCCACTGGGCATAAGCCCAGGATGCCCACTCGGAGCCTCGAAAAATGGGCATGTCCCGCGGGATTTTCCGGGTGCGAGGAACGCGATTCGGGGCACACTCAAACGTCGGGTAAACTAGCTGACGGCCCCTCATGTGGCGTCATCCTGTTGAACTCCCCCAGGACCGGAAGGTAGCAAGGGTAAATGGGCTCTGGCGGGTGCATGAGGGGTCTTTTATGTCTGTGCCGATTGGTAGGGTTTATCTGTGACTGTTACTACCGCTCTCTACCGTCGATACCGCCCCGATTCGTTCGCGGACGTCATTGGGCAGGAACACGTCACCGAGCCGCTGATGACGGCTCTGCGGAAGAACCGCGTCAACCACGCCTACCTCTTCTCGGGTCCCCGCGGCTGCGGAAAAACCACCTCCGCGCGCATCCTCGCCCGCTGCCTGAACTGCGCCGAGGGCCCCACGGACACCCCGTGCGGCAAGTGCCCCAGCTGTGTTGAACTCGCCCGCGGCGGTTCCGGATCACTCGACGTCATAGAGATCGACGCCGCCAGCCACGGCGGCGTCGACGACGCCCGTGACCTCCGCGAACGGGCCACGTACGCCCCCGTCCGCGACCGCTACAAGATCTTCATCATCGACGAGGCCCATATGGTCACGTCCGCCGGCTTCAATGCCCTGCTCAAGATCGTCGAAGAACCGCCGGAACATATCAAGTTCATCTTCGCCACCACGGAGCCGGACAAGGTCATCGGCACCATCCGCTCCCGTACGCACCACTACCCGTTCCGGCTCGTGCCGCCGGAACCGCTCATGGCGTACCTCGAACTGCTCTGCACGCAGGAGAACGTCCCCGTGGCGCCCGGCGTGCTCTCGCTCGTCATCCGCGCCGGCGGCGGTTCGGTGCGGGACTCGCTCTCCGTCCTGGACCAGCTCATGGCCGGCGCCGGACCCAACGGCCTGAACTACGAACTCGCCGTCGCACTGCTCGGCTACACCCACGCCTCCCTGCTCGACGACGTCGTCGAGGCCGTCGCAGCCTCCGACGCCGCCACAGTGTTCCGGGCTGTGGACCGGGTCATCCAGACCGGGCATGACCCCCGCCGTTTTGTGGAGGACCTGCTCGAGCGCTTCCGCGACCTCATCATCGTCCAGGCCATGCCGGAGAGCGCCCAGTCGATCCTCCGCGGCATGCCCGCGGACCAGATCGCGCGTCTGCAGAACCAGGCCCACAACCTCGGCGCGGCCGAGCTGTCGCGCGCGGCGGACGTCACCAATACGGCCCTCACCGAAATGACCGGCGCCACGTCGCCGCGGCTCCATCTGGAGCTGCTCTGCGCCCGCATCCTGCTGCCGTCCTCCGACCAGACCGAGCGCGGCATCGCCTCCCGGATCGACAGGGTGGAACGCCGCCTGAACTACGCCGGCAACGACGTCGGGGCTCCCGCCGCGGCGCACGCCGGGCCCGCTATCCCGGCCGCAGCTACCTCGGCCCCGCTGGCTCCGGTTCCTGCAACTGCTGCTCCCGCCGCGGCCAACCGTGCGGAGCCCGGGCGGGCCCCGGCACCCCGGACGTCCGCGCCGGTGCAGCCGGCGGCCGCCGCTGCGGTACCCCCTGCCCCGATCCCTTCCAGCCCGGCCCCGCCCGCACCCGAACCCGCACCCGCGCCCGCACCCGCCCAGACTCAGCAGGCCCCCGGAGCTCCCTCAGCCGCGCGCGCCGCGGCCACCGGATCCGGGCCCGACGTCGAAGTCCTCCGCCGTGCCTGGCCGGAGATCCTGCAGACGCTGACCAAAATCAAGCGGAGCACCTGGGCCCTGGTCGAGCCGAATGCCCAGGTTGGCCACTTCGAAGACAATGTCCTGACTCTCGCCTTCACCACCTCTGGGCTGGCCGGCGCGTTCGGCCGGGCGGATCACTCCGAGAACCTGCGGCAGGCGATCCACAAGACCATCGGCATCGAATGCCAGATCAATGCAGTGGCCAGCGGAAGCAACAGCGCAGCGAGCTCTGAGCCAAACCCAAAAGCACCCGTTAGCCGGGACGTCCCGGTCACGTCCACCGACGCGGACTGGGGCCTGCCCCCGGCCGCCGCCCCGGCTCCTTCCGGGTCAGCGCAGGGCGTCCCTGCCGGGTCGGAGCCTGCGCGTGATGCGGAGCCACCTGCAACTGGTCCCGTCGCGCCGGCCGATCCGGTGCACACACCCGTCACGCGGGCCGCTCCGGTTCAGTCACCCGCTTCACCACGCATGTCCCCTTCCGCGGCGCCGACGCAGGTTCCGGCAACTGTTGCCCCCGAGGAACCGCCCTCTGCTGTCCCGGCAGCCGCGGCCGCAGGCGAACTCCCGGACGCCTCTCCGGAGGCCGCCGGATCCTACGCCAACCCCGACGATGACTGGGGCCCGCCGCGCGATGAGGACGCTCCGCCGCTGGACGAGGAACCGCCCATGGACTGGGATCCCTCGGCCCCCATCGTGGCGCCGGCCGCCCGGCCGGCCCCCGCCCAGCCGTCCGCCGCGCCCGCCCGCAAGAGGACCCCTTCGTCGGCGCGTTCCGCCGCTGCTGCCGCGGCGCCCCTGGCCGGCGCTCCGGCACCACAGTCGCCCGACACCGCCAACGACCCGTGGGCCCGTGCCGTCGAGCAGGCCCCCGGAATCTGGACGATCGGCTCAGACTCCAATGTCGGAGGCTACGCGCCCGGGGAGCCCGTGGCTCCTGAGCCGGCACCGGAGCCGGAACCGCCGCACTACGAACCAGCGGCCGCCCAGGTCCCGCACTACGCCGCAGCAGTGTCGGCTACCACTGCGTATGAACCGGTCGCGTCCTCGTCCAACGGGTGGGGAGACTCCGCGGAGTTGGTGGCGGTGGGCGCCCCCACCGTTCCAGCCTCAGCCAACGCCGCGCCGATGGCTGCGCTCACCTCAGCAAACGCCGCGCCGCCGGCCGCGCCCGCTCCACCAACCGCGTCACCGGCTGCGGTCACCGCATCCGCGGCGGCGCCACATTCGACGGGCCGGCAGAGCCTTTATCAACGGCTCTCCAACAGTCCGGAAGCCGAAGCCGGGCGCGCCAAAGCCCCGGCCCGGGCCGCGGCCGCCACGACCACCTATGTCCAGGACATCCCCAGCGCGGATGACGAAACGATCGAGGAATCGGGCGTCTTCGGACGGGCCGCCGTCGAGCGCATCCTGGGCGGAAAACTTGTTGAAGAGCGGTCACTGGACGGAAGCCCGCTTCCACCGCGTTTCTAACCGCACTGCCGGGTCCACCACCCGTCACCATCCCAAACGAACGAGGACACAGTGTACGAAGGCGCAGTTCAAGAGCTGATCGACGAGCTCGGACGCCTTCCCGGAGTCGGGCCCAAGTCCGCCCAGCGGCTCGCCTTCCACATCCTCGAGGCCGACCCGCAGGACATGAAACGGCTCGTCGACGCCATCACCAGCGTCAAGGAACGGGTCAAATTCTGCACCGTGTGCGGCAACGTCACGGAACAGGAGCTGTGCAACATCTGCCGCGACCCCCGCCGGGACCCCTCGATTATCTGCGTTGTCGAGGAATCCAAGGACGTCCTCGCGGTGGAGCGCACACGCTCCTTCCGGGGCCGCTACCACGTGCTCGGCGGGGCGATTAATCCCATTGCCGGCATCGGCCCCGAGCAACTCCGGATCCGCGAACTCCTCACCCGCCTCAACGACGGCGCCATCCAGGAAATCATCATCGCCACCGACCCCAACCTGGAGGGCGAGGCGACAGCTACCTACCTGGCGCGGATGCTCAAATCGATTGGCATCGCCGTGACCCGGCTGGCATCGGGCCTGCCAGTGGGCGGTGACCTCGAATACGCCGACGAGGTCACGCTTGGCCGCGCCTTCGAGGGCCGCCGCAACGCCCTGAGCTAGCGGCTCCGCCAAGCGCTTCGGCGGAGCCGCCGTCGCCCTTCCACCCCGGGGCGGACATGTCCAGCCTCCGCGCCCGCGGATGGACATGGTGCCAATATGCCCATCCCCCGGCCCCGGCGGAGCGCATGTCCACCAAGGGCCGGAGCACATGCCCGCCCCTGTCCCGCAACGGAGGGCATGTCCAGCGGAACGGATGCAGGACTGTCTGGCATACGGTCACAATTCAGCAACCAAGGCGTCCCGGCGATAAACTGGGGTGAGAAGTTACGCCGTCGCGCCGTTTGGTTGCTTGGCCCAGACCCGATAATCCAGTGAGGGTGCGCGCATGAGTTTGCCCACTACCGAAGTCCACCCCGGACCGCAGCCACAGGAACTGCCCGCTGCTGCCGCCACGACGAAGCACCTTGTGGTGAAGAAGTTCGGCGGTTCCTCCGTGGCGGACGCCGAGGGCATTAAGCGTGTGGCCCGACGGATCGTGGATGCCCAGAACGCCGGCGACGAAGTGGTCGTGGTTGTCTCCGCCATGGGTGACACCACCGATGAGCTGCTCGATCTCGCGGCCCAGGTCACCGACTCCGCCCCGGCCCGTGAAATGGACATGCTCCTTTCCGCCGGCGAACGCATCTCAATGGCACTGCTCGCCATGGCCATCAACAAGTTCGGCGCGTCGGCCCAGTCCTTCACCGGCTCCCAGGCCGGGATGATCACCGATGGCATCCACGGCAAGGCCCGGATCATCGAAGTCGACCCACACCGCATCCGCACCGCCCTGGACAAGGGCCACATTGCGATCGTCGCGGGATTCCAGGGCATGAGCCGCACCACGAACGAAATCACCACCATGGGCCGCGGCGGCTCGGACACGACGGCGGTGGCGCTGGCCGCCGCCCTCGACGCGGACGTGTGCGAGATCTTCACCGACGTCGACGGTATCTACACCGCCGACCCGCGCGTGGTTCCGTCCGCCCGCAAGATCGACCGGATCTCCAGCGAGGAAATGCTGGAACTGGCTGCGTCCGGCGCCAAGATCCTGCACCTGCGCTGCGTCGAGTACGCCCGCCGTTTCGGCGTGCCGCTGCATGTCCGTTCTTCATTCAGCCAAAACGAAGGCACCTGGGTCCTGCCCAGCGCCGACGACAAAATCACAACCCAAGAGGGAGTTGCCTTGGAGCAGCCAATCATCTCCGGTGTTGCACACGACCGTTCCGAAGCCAAGGTCACGGTTGTCGGAGTTCCCGATATCCCGGGCAAGGCCGCGGCGATCTTCCAGGTCATCGCCGATGCGCACTCCAACATCGACATGATCGTCCAGAACGTTTCCACCCACGGCACGGGCCGGACCGACATCTCCTTCACGCTGCCGATCGTCGAGGGCGCCGACGCCCTGGCCGCCCTGCACGCCGCGCAGGACCGGATCGGTTTCGAGAGCATCGAGTACAACGAGAAGATCGGCAAGCTGTCGCTGATCGGCGCCGGCATGCGTTCCCACCCGGGCGTCTCGGCACGGTTCTTCGCTGCGCTGTCCGAGGCCGGGATCAACATCAACATGATCTCCACCTCGGAGATCCGTATTTCGGTCGTCACGCACGCGGACCTGCTCGACGACGCCGTGCGCGTGATCCACAAGGCCTTCGACCTGGACAGCGACGATGAGGCAACGGTGCACGGCGGTACCGGCCGCTGAGCCACCCGCCGGGAACTCGGCCCGGGGAATTACATAGCGAAGGGAGCGGCAACTGCCGCTCCCTTCGCTATGCCCTCCGCAGGGCGCTGCTCAGACTTCCTCTTTCGGGAGGTCTTCCTTTCGGACAGCGTAGTGATGACCGTGCGCGTCGGTCTCCACTTCAAAACCGGCGAGCTCCGTCTCAGAAGCCGATTCATACTCGTCATGCTTGTGAATGACCGGCGCGGAGTAATCCCCCCGCGAGGCAGGGCCGAAAAGGAAGCGAGCCCATGAAGACGGGTGCAAGTGCTGCCTCAGAGCAGCCTTCTTCAGTGGAAGTGCCACAATTCCCACCCCCTCTCCCACATCCGGCCACGGGGAACGACCGTGGCTAAGTGCTGGTGCCAGTGAACCCATATTACGCCCGACGCCGGGGAAAGGCATGCCTGCCGACGCCCAGAAAGGGGTGGGGACCAGCCCGGCAAGACCACGGGGACCGGCCCGGAAAGCACAGCCGGAGGCGCAGCCCCACAGCGGCTTCGTCCTTACCGCAGCGATTTGTCCTCGGGGTTGCGCGGCACGACATAGGTGCTGCCGTCGGGGCGGTGGAGGGTCTCCCACTGCTGGGTTTCTGCTTCGCGCCGGGCCAGCAACTCACGGTTCTGCTCAGTCATCTCGTGTCCAAGGGCACTGCGGTTGGCAGGTCCGAAAATCATCCGGAGTTTGCCCATAGCACGCATGAACCTCTGCGAGGCGTTTTCCGCATTTTCCTTGGCCATCACTATCCACTCCTAAGAACCTGACGTTCTCTTCAGTGTACGCTAATGATTAGTGCACTAACTATTCGAGGAGGGCCCACGTGGCGGATGTGACGGGCGGAACCGAGGACGACCTCCTGCTGGAGCACCAGCTTTGCTTCGCGCTCACGGTGGCTTCCCGCAGCGTCGTCGGCGCCTACAAGCCGGTACTGGACAGGCTCGGACTCACCCACCCCCAGTACCTGGTAATGCTGTGTCTCTGGGAATCCAGCCCCCGCTCCGTGCGCGACATCAGCGAGGCCCTCGCCCAGGAGCCGGCAACGATTTCGCCCCTGCTGCGCCGCCTGGAAGCGGCCGGCTTCATCACGCGCCAGCGCGTGCCGGGCGACGAACGGACCCTCGCCGTGGGACTGACCCCGCAAGGCGCCGCGCTGCGGCAGCGGGCCACAGCCGTGCCCGGCACCATGATGGACCGGCTGGGCCTGACCCGTGAACAGGTCAGCCAACTGCACGCCTCCATGATGGATCTGATTGCGGCCACGAAGGCTGGTCCCAACGGACCGCCCCGGCGGTAGACTGAGCAAAACACAGGAGGACTGCTGATGCGCAAGCAACTGAGCCAGGCGGCGCTCGTTCTGATGGCGGTCGCCGGACTGGCCGCCTGCACGCCGGGCGGCGGAACCCCGTCGCCGTCGGCCACGTCCCCCGGCCCGACGGGCGGGGCAAGCCCCTCCGCGACTGACACTCCCTCGCCGGACACTGAAACGACGACGCCGGCACCCTCGCCGTCCGCCGTACCCGTGACCTCCGGTCCCGGGCAAGGCAACGCCGAACTCGCGATCATGGTCAAGCCGTCCGAGACGGCCGCACCCGCGAACTTCACCCTCGTCTGCCAGGACGGCGTCCCGGCCGCGGAGAGTCAGCATCCCGACGCTGCCGCGGCCTGCCTGGCCGTAAAGAGCAACGCGGCGCTGCTCAGCCCCGCGCCCCGGACAAAGGACCAGGCCTGCACCATGCAGTACGGCGGCCCGCAGGAGGCCCTGGTCACGGGCGTAGTGGACGGCCAGCCGGTCGAAGCGACCTTCACACTGCGCGACGGCTGCGAGATCGCGGCCTGGAATGCCGCCAAGGATGTCCTTGGCTCCACCGGCGGGGCTGTCTAAGCTGCACTGCCTCCCCCAGGAAGCCTGGCTGCAGCGCCAGGCTGCTCACCAGGCGCGCGTCCGCCGCTATGCGGACCCCTACCTGGCCCGTCGGTCCGCCGGCAGGAAGCACCCGGTCGAGGACTTCCTCTTCACCTACTACACCCAGAAACCGGGCCAGCTGCTGCGCTGGCACGCGGGTGCCGGCGTCGTGCTTTCCGGTCCCGCCGCGGCGGAGCGCACCGGTTGGAAGTACTACCGCACGCCTGACGACGGCAAACTCGCCGCCGCCGGGCTGCCGCCGGGCAGCGCGGCCGTCACGGTCGACGTCGAGGCGTTTGTCCGGGACCGGCGGGACGCTCTGCAGTTCGCCGGGATCATCCTGGCCGGGACGGCGGCGCGGCCGGCGCAGTTTGGCTGCTTCGGGCTGCACGAGTGGGCCATGGTCTACCGGCAGGACAAATTCGAGCTCCGGCACGAGTACCTCCAGCTGCGGCTGGGCTCCGAACGGACCGACGAGGTGGTGGAGGAGAACCGGATCCGCTGCTCGCACTTCGACGCCTTCCGCTTCTACACTCCGGATGCCGTGCCGCTGAACAGCCTGGCGCCGAGCCGGGAGAACCAGCGGAGCATGGAACAGCCCGGGTGCCTGCACGCCAACATGGACCTGTACAAGTGGGCCTACAAGCTCGCGCCGCTGCTGTCCAGCGAGCTGGTGATGGACTGCTTCGAACTCTCCTGGCGGATCAGGGCCATGGACATGCAAGCGTCACCCTACGATCTGGAGGCATGGGGCTATCCGGCCATCCGGATCGAAACGGCCGAAGGAAAAGCCGAGTACGTTGAACACCAGCGGACCTTTTCCAACGAATCGCAGGACCTGCGGCGCCGGCTGCTGCGGGAGCTCACGCCCTTGCTCCAGTCGGTGGGTTCCGGCCCCGGTCCCGCCCCTGAAACCACGGAAGGACAGCAATGACCGCCATCCACGAGATCGATCTCACCATCCGCCTGACCGAGGCCCCCGGCGCGCCGGAATACGTCTTCCGGCTGGAGGCCAGCGGCGGCGCCCTCGCCGACGGGTGCACCCTGCCGGATTCCGCCGCCGCCCTCGCGGCTGTCACGCAGCACGGGGACGACATTTTCTTCCCCAAGCCCGGCCCGCCGAAGCTGTGCACCCAGCAGTACGGCGGCCCCCAGGTCGCCGTGGTGACGGGCCGGTTCCTGGGCCGCGAAGTCAACAGCGAGTTCAGCCGCACCGACGGCTGCGAGATCGCCCGCTGGCGCGCCATGGCGCCGCTGCTGGGCGGGGTCGCGGGCTCCACCGGCGCGATCTGAGCCGCCACCGCTCAACGCCTGTCCCGGCCACTTCACCGGCAGCCTCACAGGAACTTAAAAGGCCGATGGCCGGCGGTGGAAACCGCCGGCCATCGGCCTTTGTTGTCAGGGTTGGACTCCGCCTAGACGGCGTTGTTCGGGCGGTCCAGCTCCGGGTTCAGGAACTTGGACAGCTCCTGCTTCACCTTCTTGCCCTTATCCTTCTTTTCCTTCTTCGTGCCGTCGTCGCCACTGGCACCGGGGCCGACATTGCTGCCCTGGTCCTCGGACGTCGGCGGAACCACGACGGCGCCGGCCGGTGTCACCAGCACGCTGACGAACGTCGGATCACTGGCCCCGACGAAGGTCACGCGTCCGATGTACGAGCCAACAGCCAGGTTCTTCCAGTTCAACGTGACCACTCCGGACTTGCCATTTGCGAGCCGCAGCGGGTTGGGCGTCAGGCTCGCGTTTCCCACATTCGGAACGAGGACCGACGCATCGACGCTGCCCTTCGTCGGCCGTCCGTTGGGACTGGCGTAGAGGTTCGCGTAAATCGTATACGTCCCGGCTTGAGGGTTGGGAAGGGATACTGACTCACTTGCCGAGGAGGTCGCCACCGTGAGCGGCCCACTGGGTGTCATTACAAACATGTCAAAGTCAGCGTTTTCGTCCGAGGAAAGGACCGAGAACTTTGCCAGCGGGCTGCCGGCCGGCACCTCGACGGTTTTGACGAAGTTCGAGGCATCCGCTTCACCCGTGAAGGGACCGGGAACGAGTTCCACGGCGGACGTGTCCGCCTTGGAGAGACCATCAAGGGTCATGCTGATCGGGGCGTTGGTGCCGGAGACCACTTTGATGTCACCGGAACCGGTGCCACCCTCCGACGTGAAGGCAACGTCCTTGGACGTGGCCACCGACTGTGGGCGGACCGCGATCGGGGACGCGACGCTCTTGTTGGCACCCTGCCAAGTCAGCGACCCCATGGCGAACTTGCCCAGTGCCGCATTCTGGTTTTCGAAGCTCACCTTGAAGGTCTTCTTCTCACCGGCCGCGCCGAAGGTCAGGATGGACGGGGAAACGGTGACCTTGATGCCCGGGACATCGGTCTTGACCCGGTAGGTGCCCGGGGTCATCGCCGTCAGTGTGCGGGTGACCTCGATCTTGCCGGTCAGATTGCCCAGTGAGAAGGACGGAACATTCATGTCGCGGGCTTTGGTCGTGCCCAGACCCGGCATCCCGAGGTCGACCCCGGTGCCCTGGATGAACTTCAGGTAGTCCTCTTCACTGGCATCGTAGACCAGGCCCGGATCCAGCACGCGGGCCGGGTCCACCTGGCCTGCGCCGGTGGCGAGGACGTCGGTGTTCTTGCTGCCGTCGGCGTTCTTGACGTCACCCGCGGTGGTCATCATCGCGGACTTGACCGTCGCCGGGGACCACTTCGGGCTCTTGCCCAATATCAGGGCGCCGAAGCCGGCCACGTGTGGGGCGGCCATGGAGGTACCGGACAAAAAGCCGAAGTTGTCCCCGCCAGTGCCGATCGGCGATACGCCGGCCAGGACTGCGACGCCGGGGGCGGCAACGTCAGGCTTCAGTAGGTCGGATCCGGTTGCCAGCAGCGGGCCGCGGGAAGAGAATCCCGCGATCTGCGGCTGGGCTTCTAGCGGCAGGCCGGTGGTGTCCTTGTTGACCAGGGACACGGTAATGGCCGGGTTGGCCGCGACTTTGGCCTTGATGGTCTCAGTGGCCGGCGGGTTCACGTGCACGGTGGGGATGGAGTGCTTGTCGGTGTCCAGCGAGGAGGCGGTGAGGTTCACCAGGATCATGCCAACGCCGCCGCCACGCTTGACTTCGTCGCTCTTGGCGACGCGATCAAAGACACCGCGGTCACAGACCACGACCTTACCGGCGACCTTGGCGGGGTCCAGTGTGCCCGGACCGCAGAGGGCCGCGTTGGCGTTTCCGGCTGTTACGGCCGCGTTGGCTGCCAGCACGACGCCGGCACCCGTGACCTCGCGGCTCATGATGCTGGCACCGCGGAACTTGCTGCCGTCGGCGAACTCGACGGTGCCTTGGAGCTCCTGGGAGAAGCTGCTGGCGGCGACGGTGGTGACCCACGGTGCGCCGTGGTTGACGGTGCTCGCGGTCGGGCCGGAGTTTCCGGCAGAGGCGGCGACGAAGATGCCTGCGGAGGCTGCGGACAGGAACGCCATGGAGACCGGATCCGTCGTGGTGGTGGTGGAGCCGGAGATCGAGTAGTTCAGGACGTCGACGCCGTCGTAGATGGCCTGGTCGATCGCGGCAACCGAGGAGGAGCTGTAGCAGCCGCCGGTGCTGGCGTCGGTGTCTTCCCAGCAGACCTTGTAGACGGAGAGCTTCGCCGCGGGGGCGATGCCGCTCGTCAGTCCGAAACTGCGGCCGTCGACAAAGGTCTCGACGTTGGGGTTACCCACGGCCGTGCTGCCGGTGTGGGTGCCGTGGCTGTCGACGTCGACCGGCGACAGCTGCTCCTGCGGTGCGCGGTTGCCCGGCGGGACGTAGCTCAGGAAATCCTCGGCGAAGTAATGGGCGCTGAGGACCTTGGAATTGCAGGCCGAACCGTCGAAGCTCGCGCCGGTGCCGGTGCCTTTCTGGCACTCCCCGATGAAGGTGTCTCCGTCGGACTTGAGCATGGCAATCTTGCCGTCGTCGGTGCGGTACGGCACGCCAACAACCGGATCGCCGACCAGCGGATTGACCTGCTCGCCGGCAAAGAAGGGGCTGGAGGGGGTATAGCCGGTGTCGATGACGCCGACAACGACGCCCTTGCCCGCCGCGTCCTGGCCGCCGAACTTCGTGTTCCAGGTGCCGTTGGGGCCGCTGAGTTTCAGGAAGTCGGTGCTGGAGTAGTCCGGGGCATTTTCGGTGTCGGGGGCAACAACCAGGACGCCGGGGTCCTTGGCCAGCTTGATGGCCTGATCCGCCGTCAGGCTCGCGCTGAAGCCGTTGATGGCCGCGGTGAACTGCCGTTTGACCTGGACGTTCTGCTGGCCTGCCACCTCGGCCTGCTTCTTTTCGAGGTGCGCCTCGTACTGCTTGACTTCGGTCTTGTCGGTGTCGAGCTTCTTGCCCGGTGCCGGCTTGGTTGACGCGAGTCCGGGCGTCCCGCCGTCGTAGGTCGCTGCAGGTTTCTCAGCCAAGACCACGATGTAGCGGCCGTCCTTGAAGCTGCTGGGATCCAGATTCTTCTGTGCGACCTGCGCAACGGTGGATCCCGGTGCCGCGGTGGCGGGCGCGATCGCGACTGTTGACAAGAGAACCGGCAAGCCCAGTGTCAGTGCCACGGCCCTCCGGAGTCCCCCGCTTCGAAGGAAGCTCTTTCCTGGTGATTTCACGTGTGGTTGAACCTTTCATAAGGAACGGTCCCGGCGTTGCTGCCGGGTCAAGGACTGGCAGGACGGAAAGAGCTGAGACTCTCACGGCCCCGACGGATACCAGACGATTCATACAGTACAGACTGAGAGCCAGATATGACATAGCCCACAAAGGGGAAATCAAAATTTGTCAATCAGTGCGACAAGACCAGGCGGACCGGCGGCGCCGGAGGGACGCGGACGGCCCTGCCGGGTCGGCTGATCCGGGACGTATCCGGGCGACGGCCCGCTACTGGCGCGGGGTTCTGACCACTTCGCTGATCCACGCGCGGGTCTTGTCATCCAGCGGCCCGGCCTTATTGCTTTCCCGGGCTTTGCGGTCCGCTTTGATCTTCTGCAGCACCATCCGGCCCAGGCCGGCGAAAACGGCGGCAACAACGACGGGCAGGAGCACGGATTTCGATTTCTCAGACATGCGCACATCCTACTGACCGCGCACCGGGGTGACCAGAGATCGGCGCTGGCCACGCCGCGCCACCGTGCCTTTGCCCCGGGGTGTCCCCCGCGCGATGTCCGGGCAGCCGGGCGGGGCATCGTTCACACCCCGGCCACGAATGCGGCCGGACGCGCCGCGCCCGGTAGAATGGGCATGCAAGCTCGCGGAGCGCCCTTTCACGTTGTCCTCACCACACAGCGGACCGGCGTGAGACGGCATAACTCCGCTGCGCCCTTACCCAATGCTCACGCACAGGAGTTGCCGGATGCCCCGGATCGTTGTCGACGTCATGCCCAAGCCCGAGATTCTCGACCCGCAGGGGAAGGCCATCGTGGGTGCACTCCCCCGTCTGGGCTTCACCGCGTTTAGCGCTGTCCGCCAGGGCAAGCGCTTTGAACTCACGGTCGACGGCGAGGTGACGGAGGAGATCCTGGCCCAGGCCCGGAACGCCGCCGAGACCCTGCTGTCCAACCCGGTCATCGAGGACGTCGTCAACGTCGAGGTCGTCGAGGCCTGAGATGACTGAACTCCCCCTGATTGGCGAGGCGGTCGCCGTCGCCGCTCCCGGTGCCCGCCAGCTCGCCGGTGCGAAGATCGGCGTCGTCACCTTCCCCGGCACCCTGGACGACCGCGACGCCGTCCGCGCGGTCCGCCTGGCCGGCGCCACCGCCGTGTCCCTCTGGCACGCCGACACCACCCTCGGCGACGTCGACGCCGTCGTGATTCCCGGCGGTTTCTCCTACGGCGATTACCTGCGCGCCGGCGCCATCTCACGGTTCGCGCCGCTCATGGCCAGGATCATCGACGCCGCCAACTCGGACGCCAGGCTGCCCGTCCTGGGCATCTGCAACGGCTTCCAGATCCTCACCGAGTCGCACCTGCTGCCCGGCTCGATGATCAAAAACGACGGCCTGTTGTTCATGTGCCGCGACCAGATCCTGCGTGTGGAGAACAACACCACCGACTGGACCCGGGACTACGCCGTCGGCCAGGACATCACTGTGCCGCTGAAGAACCAGGACGGCCAGTACATCGCCGACGAGAAGACCCTCGATGCCCTGGAGGCCGAGGGCCGGGTCGTGTTCCGCTACGTCGGCTTCAACCCGAACGGCTCCCGCCGCGACATCGCCGGCATCTCCAACGCCGCGGGCAACGTGGTGGGCCTCATGCCGCACCCGGAGCACGCCGTCGAGGAGGGTTTCGGCCCCGAAGACGGCTCCGGCACCGAAGGCCTCGGCTTCTTCACCTCTGTACTGAACAAGATCGTGGGAGACAACAAATGACGGAGACGTCGACTGGCCGGACGGCCGGCACCGCCACCGAGACCAAGAAGTTCAACATCGACACCGTCGAGAACGCGGCCAAGACCCCGGACGTCGAACTCCCCTGGGCCGAACTCGGCCTGAAGCAGAACGAGTTCGACGAGGTCGTCAAGGTCCTGGGCCGCCGCCCGACCGGCGCCGAACTCGCCATGTACTCCGTGATGTGGAGCGAGCACTGCTCCTACAAGTCCTCGAAGAACCACCTGCGCCAGTTCGGCGAAAAGGTCACCGACGAGATGAAAAAGGACATGCTGGTGGGTATCGGCGAAAACGCCGGTGTCACCAACCTGGGCGACGGCTGGGCCGTGACGTTCAAGATCGAGTCCCACAATTCGCCGTCATTCGTGGAGCCGTACCAGGGCGCCGCGACCGGCATCGGCGGCATTGTCCGCGACATCATCTCGATGGGCGCCCGCCCGGTGGCTGTCATGGACCCGCTGCGTTTCGGCGCCATTGACCACCCGGACACGGCCCGCGTCGTGCACGGCGCCGTGGCCGGCATCGGCGGCTACGGGAACTCCCTGGGCCTGCCGAACATCGGCGGCGAAATGGTCTTCGACTCCGTGTACCAGGGCAACCCGCTGGTCAACGCCCTCGCCGTCGGCGTCATGCGGCACGAGGACATCCGCCTCGCCAATGCCTCCGGCAAGGGCAACAAGGTGGTGCTCTTCGGCGCCCGCACCGGCGGCGACGGCATCGGCGGCGCCTCCGTGCTGGCCTCGGAGTCCTTCGACGACACCAAGCCGTCCAAGCGCCCCGCTGTGCAGGTCGGCGACCCCTTCGCCGAGAAGGTCCTGATCGAGTGCTGCCTCGAGCTGTTCAAGGGCTCCCTGGTGGACGGCATCCAGGACCTCGGCGCCGCCGGCATTTCCTGCGCCACGTCCGAGCTCGCCTCCAACGGCGACGGCGGCATGGAAGTCGAGCTGACCTCCGTCCTGCTCCGCGATCCGACCCTGACCCCGGGCGAAATCCTGATGTCCGAGTCGCAGGAACGCATGATGGCCGTGGTCACGCCGGAGAACGTCGCCGCGTTTGAAGCGGTCATGGACAAGTGGGCAGTGGAGTACTCCTGGCTCGGCGAGGTGACGGATACCGGCCGCCTCATCATCACGTGGGAAGGCGACGTGATCGTCGACGTCGACCCGCGCACAGTGGCCCACGACGGTCCGGTCTACGACCGCCCGTACGCCCGCCCCGAATGGCAGGACGCCGTGCAGGCCGATGCCTTCACCGGGTCCGTGCAGGATGCCGGCCGCCCGTCCGCCCCCGCGGCACTGGCCGCCGCCGTCACCGAACTCGTCGCCTCACCGAACATGTGCGACAAGTCCTGGATCACCAACCAGTACGACCGCTACGTCGGCGGCAACACCGCCATGGCGTTCCCGGACGACGCCGGCGTGGTCCGGGTGGACGAGGAAACCGGCCTGGGCGTGGCCCTGGCCACCGACGCCAACGGCCGCTACACCTACCTCGATCCGTACCACGGCGCGCAGCTGGCGCTGGCCGAGGCGTACCGCAACGTCGCCACCTCCGGCGCCGTGCCGATGGCGGTCAGCGACTGCCTGAACTTCGGCTCCCCCGAGGACCCCGACGTGATGTGGCAGCTGGCCGAAGCCATCCGCGGCCTGTCGGACGCCTGCATGGTGCTGGGCATCCCGGTCACCGGCGGCAACGTCTCGCTCTACAACCAGACCGGCACCACCCCCATCCACCCCTCCCCCGTGGTCGCCGTGCTCGGCAAGTTTGACGACGTCGCCCGCCGCACGCCGTCGGGCTGGAAGGAAGACGGCCAGGCCATCTACCTGCTCGGCACGACGGCGGCGGAACTGGACGGCTCGGAATGGTCCAACATGCGCGGACACCTCGGCGGCCTGCCGCCGAAGGTTGACCTCGCCGCCGAGCGCGCCCTGGGCGAGATCCTGATCAACGCCTCCCGCGACGGCATGGTGGACTCCGCTCACGACCTCTCCGAAGGCGGCCTCGCGGCGGCCCTCGTGGAGTCCTCGCTGCGCTACGGCGTGGGGGCCCGGGTGGCGCTCCAGGATGTCCTGGACCGCGACGGCGTGGACCTGTTCACGGCGTTGTTCTCCGAGACCCAGGGCCGCGCCCTCGTGGCCGTGCCCCGCTCCGAGGAGATCCGCTTCACGGACATGTGCACCGCCCGCGGCTTCCCGCATCTGCGGATCGGCGTCGTGGACGCTGAGGGCGGCACGCTGGAGATCACCGGCGTCGAGACCATGAACCTCGAATCCCTCCGCGAGGCCCACGAGGCCACCCTGCCGAAGTACTTCGGCTAAGGCCCTCCGCCCCACCGGCTGTCGCCACCACCATCGACTGCTCCGTAACTGCCCTTTTGAACCCTCAGAACGGCGGTTTCGGAGCAGTCGATGTGGTTTAACGGCCCGGACGCCAGCCAGCCTGGACCAGCGCGGCCCGGACCTTAGCCACGGCAGCTTTGGCGTCATTGTGCATATGCCGGTAGGAGATCCGGACCTCGCTCCAGCCGAGGGCCGTGTACCGTTCGGAGCGGGCGATGTCCCGGACAATCTGTCCCTCTTCACCGTGTTGCTCGCCCTCGTACTCGATGCCGATCCTGTATTTCCGATAGGACAAGTCGGGTTCGTGGTGCCGCGTCCCTCCATCGTCGACGATCGGCACGTTCAGTTCCGGTTCCGGAAGACCGCCCCGGACAATGGCCAGTCGCAGCAGCGATTCCTGCGGCGAATCCGAGCCCACTCGTATGAGTTTGATGGCCTCCCGCGCCTTGCGGATTCCACGCTTTCCCCTGTGGCGGTCAATCATCCGCTGCAGATCGTCCAGGCTGCATAACGGCATGTCCCTGCCCTCGAACTCGGGCCGGGGGACGCGGACGCAGCTGTCGCCGGCCGCTACAAGTTCGTCCACGGTCAGCGTTTCGGCGAGATCCAGCCAGGTTCGCTCCGGTGTGGTGAGGGGAATCCCGTCCAGGAGCGTGATCTCGTCGTCGTAGAGCTTCATCCGGTGAACGATGACATGTGGACGGTTGAGATGGGCTGCACCCTCGGGCCTGATCACGTGATACATCGGCGGTCCCTCCTTTTGACGCCGCGCCGGAAGCGAACCAAGCTCCGCCGCGGTGAGGTGCGACGCGGCGCATCGCTCATTGACCTCAATGAATGGCCGCACTCTCACGCTCAACGGAATCCCCGGCGTCGGGCCCTGGGAACGAATCCCCTTCCCCAGCGCCGCGAGCGACCGGTGGCGGAGCCGCTTGGGCGACACCCCGGCCTTAGCGGCTTCCACAACAGTGAAGGGGCGGCCATGGAAATCGTCCGGCAGCGGGCGTGCGGTTTTCATGGCTTCATGAGACCAGAACCGCGGGAACGCCGCAGAAGTTATCCACACCACCCAATCCGCTGCTCCATAGGTGCCGTTATGACGCCTGATAAGGGCGCCTACGGAGCAATCGATGGTTTTAGTCGTCGCTGCGGAGCTCGCGCTGGCGGGCGCTGAGCAGTTCCAGTTCCGGCCGTGCCGCGACGAAGCGTTCGACGGCGGCCAGCACCTCGACGAGGTGCGCCCGGTCCGCCGCGACCAGCCCGACGCCGATCACCGTGCGGCGGTACTGGTCGTGCAGTCCGGCCTCGGTCACGGAGACGTCGAAGCGGCGCTTGAGTTCGGCGAGCACCGGGCGCACCACGGAGCGCTTCTCCTTCAGGCTGTGGACGTCGCCGAGGAGGACGTCGAATTCAATCCAGCCGATCCACATGCAATTCTCCTAGCGAGTGCTCCGTAACTGCCGTTTTGGGGTGTCAAAAGGGCAGTTACGGAGCAGTCGATGCGGGTTAGATGGTGAGCTCGCCCATCCGGTCCCAGCCGTCGCCGTCGAGCTGGCGGCTGATGATCCGCGGTGTCTCGGCCAGCGCCTGGGGCATGTCCGCCATGGCCTGCTGGAAGTGTGCGCTGTTGACGTGGTCGCCGGCGGCGTCGTCCTGGAATGCCTCGACCAGGACGAATTCGTTGGGGTCCTCCACGCTGCGTGACCAGTCGAACCACAGGTTGCCGGGTTCCTGGCGCGTGGCCCGGGTGAAGTCCCCGACCAGGTCCAGCCACTTATCGGACCAGTCCGGCTTGACCTTGAATTTGACGACAATGAAGATCACAGGGCTATGCCTTTCGTTGCGGGTGGGCTGTCAGTCCATTCTTTCACCGGGAACAACGAGGGCTGGTGCCGCGGCCGTCCCGGACGCGGCGGGGAGGGATTGCTGGCACTCGGCGATCGCCTCCCGGGCCCACTCCTGCTGCCGGGGTGTCCCGACGCGTTCAGCCCACTGCTCGGCCAGCTGGAACTCCACCAGCGCTTCGGTGAAGCGCCCGGCGGCGTGGAGGGTCCGGCCCAGGTTGTTGTGCAGTGAGACCATCCAGCGTTTCGTCCGCGGATCGTGAACCGTGGAGGCGTACTCGAGGGCGCTGCGCGTCCAGGACTCGGCGTGGGCGGAGTCCGCGATCGCCAGCATGTGCAGCGCATCCACGGCCAGGAATTCCTCGCTCAGGTGGTCCGCGAGTTCGGCAGCCTGCTCGAACAGGGGCACGGCCATCGCGGCGTGGCCGCTCGAATTCAGCAGCCGGCCGCGTTCCAGGAGGACACGCACTGCCACGGTCGGTTCGTCGGCGTCGACGGCGTCCAGCAGGGCATCGGCTTCCTCGTAGCGGCTCTGCAGACCGATGGCCCGACCGAGCTGGGTGGCGAGTTCGGCCTGTTCGTCGGCATCGTACGCCGCGTCTGCCGCAGCGGTCCGGAAACGGGCTTCGGATCCGGCGGGGTCGTCGAAGTTCCACAGTTGGTCAAGGGTCTTCTGTTCCAGCATGTACGTTCTCCTGATCAGCTTTCACCTGCGGCGAGTTGACGTGCCCCTTCAATGTATCGGGAAGTGATGTGCCGTTGCGCCGCCCGGGCCACGAAGCCGCCGGCTGTGTAGAACCAGTTGGAGTGCCTGCTGAACGCGGTGATGATCAGGAAGACCCGCCCCGCTGCGTCGATCTCCACTTCAAACGCCTCCTCGCCCCGCGCCGGATGGCCCGGGAGAGTGCCGTACGCGAACCCGGCACGTTGCGGCCCTCCGCTGGTCGCCGGCCGGTGCACCCACACCACCTCGCACGGCGCGTTGATCCGGAAGGGTCCGACGCCGAATCCGCTCACCACCCGCGCCCCGGGGACCACGTCGCCGGAGTCGGTCCGCACCCGCAACCCGGACCGTTTCTGCAGCTCCCAGGCCAGGATGCCCTGCGCCACCCGCCGATAGGCCTCCTGCCCCTCGCCGAGGGAGGTCCGGGACACCAGGCAGGGGAAGCCGTCCGGAGCCAGACCATGCTCGGTGGAGCCGACACCCGGATAGTTCAGCGCGCCCCGCGCGATGCGGCCGGCGCGGGGGTCACGCATCATGCCCCTTCACCCCTGGCAAGCCCGGCCCAGCCCAGCTGCTCCCGCAGCTTCCGGCTGAACGATGCCACGACAAGGTCGTAGGAATCCTCTACCATGTCCCGGATCATGTCATCGGGTAGCGCCCCGTCCAGCCGGACGCCGTTCCAGTGGGTTTTGTTCATGTGCCAGGCGCCGGTGATTTCCGGGTGGATGGCGCGCAGCTGTTCGGCCAGGGCCGGCTCGCATTTGAGGCTCACGGACCAGTCCGCCGGGTCCATGGCGGACAACGCGAACATTTTGGCGTCCTGCCGCGTTCCGCCGGATACGCCCGCCCGCACCTTGAAGACGGAGAATTCCGGGCCGAACGGAAAGTCCTCGTAGGCGCCCGGGAAGCTCAAGCAAATCTCGCGGAGGGTGGCAACGTCCATGGCACGAGCCTATCCGGCGGCGCGTCCGCCCGCAGCCCGCCCCGCAGCGCCCCACGGCGGCTGCGCGGGCTCCCACGGCGGCCCCACGGCGGCTGCGCGGGCTCCACGGCGGGCTGCGGCCTACC
>NZ_JBVAYZ010000037.1:0-21241 GCF_055412865.1 Pseudarthrobacter ribosi
ATCTCGACAAGGCTAAAGGGCCTGAGCCCGGTGCAATACCGTGCTCAGGCCCTCGCAGCCTAGGCTCTTACTTGGCCAGTCCAACTTTCGGGGACCAGTTCACTATGACGGACGGGGGTTTCTGGTTTGACCCTCAACGCTGGGGGAACGGAGGGCCTACACAAAACTTACTGGCGAGTAGTTTAGTCACTCAAATGGATAGAGTCCGTCCGCTGCACCTATGCTGTCAGGAATCCGGGCATGCGGTTTCCCCAGCGGATCCCGCGTAGGTGTTCGGGGCAGCGGCGATACTCCTCAATATCCCAATCAGAATCGGACACGCGTTCCACACTGCCGGCGGGAATCCAAGCCCAGTGAGAGTGCCGCCCGTCGTCAGCCCAGCCCACGAGGACGTATGAGGGGTTCCAGCGCTCCGCGAGGGCGTAGACGCGTACCGTTCCACCATTAGTCAGGGGCAGGCTTGCAAGGACTTTCGGGTAGCTTCCATAGGTCCAGGACTTAGCGTCTTCCGGCTGGTGCCCCGGATCCGGTTTCAAGTACTCGAACGTTTCGCCGTCGAGCGTGAACGATGCCATGGCCCGAATATACCTGCCCCTTGTCAGCATCCGACCTACCGCGTCCACGTCTATCTTCACCACGGATGGGACACTATGCCGCGGGTACGACAAAACTTTCAGGCGGACGGCACAACTCAATCCCAAGTTCGGGGTTTTAGCATTCGTCTACCGTCTCCGTAACGGGTCCCGATGGTCTACGGGGCGGTAGGTGGCCCGCTCTGCCAATCGGGGAATGAGCGGGCCACCGCTTTACCTGAAACCCTGCAAGTCGCAAGCGGGCAGGGGGCTGGGGCTAGTGCGGAACTTCCTCGGGCCTGACGTAGTCGCCGAGGCCGTGAACCCGCCACTCACCTAACTCGCAACGCCACACGAGGGTGACGATGCCCGCACCACGGACGATCTGCTCCTCCAGTACCTGATAGCTGGATGTGACGCCCGAGAGGATCTTGAAATAGGCAACGTCTTCATCCCCGTACGCCCGATCCGCGATGGATCCATAGCCTCGATCTGGAACCGTGACGAGAAACGCCGCTGCTTCGCTGAAGTCTCCCCACGATGGCAGAGACTCCGGAGTGACAAGTTGCGTCAGCGCCATGAAATATTCTTCGTGTTTTTCCAGCGCATTGCAGAACATCATCCCCACCGCGACTGGGTCCCGGAAGGACGCCTCCGGCAAATGGGCCGACGCTTCACTGTCGTCAGCGAAGCGACGCCAGGCCCGAGGTGTCTGGTCATCCGAGTGCGAGTTATGCGTCATAGATACAGGCTAACGCGAGTCTCCGACGCCGTGGCCGCACGCAGTTGCCTAGCGCTGAGCGGCGCCGCAACAGATATAGCAGCCATCAGCGACCCCTCCTCATACGTTGTGAATCGGAATCAGCCGAAGAAACAACACCCTTAGCGGCAGTAACCGCCACGCCATGGAACACGCCAAGCACCTCACCCGAATCCATGACAAGAGTTCCCGTCATTTGGGTAGGGGCGGCGGAGCCCGCCGGCGAAACGCCAAGTGACCGCGCCGAATACTCACGCGCCTGACTCCCGTTCGCGTAGCCAGGCAGCTTCGGGAACGTGCCCGCATTGATCGCAGCGAGTTCCCGGTTGTACCGGTCGGAAGAATCGCCGTTGATGATCCATTCGCGCGCGTCCAGCCGCGCCCGTGGGATCCCGAGCGAATCGATCCCGAGGAACCCATCCGTTACCTCAGTGCCCGGGCCTGTCGACGGCAGCTTGCCGCCAGTGGAGAACCCCGGGAGACGCCCGCCAGTAGCGTAAGCCTGGGTCCGCTTGTCAGCAGTACCCTGCCCGGTCTGAACGCTGGCGGACCCTGTTGTTTCGTGGACTGTGGTGTTCTTGTGGATGGCGTAGGTGCGCACCGTCTTTCCGTCGATAGCGTCCAGCGCAGCGCCAGTTTCCTGGGCCATTCGCTTCGCTTCGCTGGACATCCACGAGTCAATCGAAACGCCCGGCGGGATCTTCATAATGTCCCGCGCCAACGCGACAGCTTCCTCGTCAGTGTCAGTGAACGCACGGGCGCTCTCAACCAGCGCGTCGTAGGTGGCCCCGAGGTTGCCCTGTAGCGCCTCCTGGCTCGCCCCGTTAGCAGCCATTGCCCCGGCTGAGCGGAACCCTGCGCCCGCAATAGCGTCAAGAGCCGCCTCATTGGCGCGGCCCTTCGCTGTCGTGGTGTCAAGCGTCGCGCCGTTGGTTTTGAGCGACTCTGACATCGCGTCGATAGCTTCCTCGAAGCCACGCGCCGCATCCCTAGCGCTGAGCTGCAACAGCCCCGCATTAATGAGGGCGTCCGTGAACTTCACCAGGTCAGTTACAGTGCCGTCCGCGGCAACGCCGATCTCGGCAAGGGCTTCCGCCACTTCCTCGGATGGCCCAACTGCACCGCCGGCGGAATCGCCAGCCGCCTTGATGCCAGCAGCGGCAGCGTCCCCACCGGCAGCGGCAGCTTCCATTGCGGCGGGAGTCTCACCCATCGCCCAGTTGAGTAGTTCCTGCTCGGTGAGCGTGACCTTGGAATCGCTAGCCAGCTTCCGAAGCGAATCAAGATACTCCGGGAACCGCTCGCCGACCTTCTCCAGGCTGATGCCCTGCTCGTCCGCAGACTCGGCAATGGACTTGAAGCCCTTAGCCGCAAGATCCATGTCGCCGGATCCAACCGCGGAAGCGATGGACTGGTCAACTTTGGTGATCCCGTCAGCGAGTTTCGCCATGCCGTTGTCCAAGCCGAGGCTCGCCCCGAACGACTCAATGGCGCTATTGAAGTCCTGGTTGACCAGCTTATTCAGCGCATCGCCGGCGGAGGTGATGTCGCCCTCAAATTCCTTAGCGCCAATTTCAGCGAATAGGGAGTCGAGCGAACCCTTCTCCCTGTCGATGCCCACGAGCGCCTGAGTGAACTTCTCCAGCGACGCGGTCGGTGCCTGCATTGAGTTGTGCAGACCCTTAACGATCTCAAACCCGACAATCGCCGCGGTGGCGGAACCCGCCGCCTTGCTGACACCAGCCAGTGCGCCGCGAGCCTTGCCACCAGACGGCGCGAGCTTGTCGAACGCCTGTATCGTGTCAAGAATCCGGGGGGCGAGAGTCAGGAACGCGCCAGCGCCCAGCGCCGCAACACCCGCCACGCCACCCAGTACCGTTAGGACGCCCTTGATGGGGTCAGGGAGCGACCCGAAAGCCTGCGCCAGACCAGCGGCGCCCTCAGCAATTCCAGCGATCATCGGGAGCAGCACGCCACCCGCATCAATCGCGGCGTCCTTAATGTTGTTCCAAGCAATCTTGACTTTAGACTCGGTCGTCTCGTACCGCTTAGCAGCTTCCTCAGCGAGCGCAGAGTTGGATTCCCACGCCGCATCGCCAAGCTTCAGCGAGTCCGTGAGCAGATCGCCGGCACCAGCGAGGCGCAACAGCACCGAAGTTTCCTCAGTGCCCTTGATGCCAAGGTTCGCCATCGTCTCAATGACGTTGCCGCCCTCATCCTTGACGCGAGACAAGCCCTTGACGACAGAATCGACAGCCCGCACAGGGTCAGTCTCAAACGCTGTAGCGAACTCCTTAGACGAAACCCCGGCAACCTTCGCCAGGTTGTCCAGTCCCTCGCCGCCAGTCTTCACATCCGCATACATGCGCTGCATGACACGGGACATGACGCCGCCGCCAAGCTGCGCCTCAATACCAACAGACGCCATCGCGTTAGCCAATGCCAACACGTCAGACTCAGACGCGCCCACGAGCTTACCCGCACCCGCGATCCGCTTAGCCATGTCCACAATCTCGGCCTCTGTCGAAGCGCCAGCGTTACCGAGAGCAACCAGTGTCGCGCCGAAACGCTCAACACCCTTAGAGCCCTCGCGCTCCATCGTGCCCATCACGTTAGAAATCTGAGCAATGGCAGTAGCGGCTTCATCGGCGGTCAGGTTAGTTGTCTCGCCAAGGTCGATCATTGTCTTCGTAAAGCCCGTGACATCCTCACGCGCCACGCCAAGCTGGCCCGCAGCCTCAGCTACGCCCGCGATCTCCTCATGAGTAGCGGGGAGGGTCTTCGCCAGCCCGCGCAAGGACGCCTCAAGCTCATCCATCTGCGCCGGGGTGCCGTCAACAGTCTTCGTAACGCCAGCCCATGCGCTTTCCCAGTCCATCGCAGCCTTGCCCGCGAGAGCCAACCCACCAACAGCCGCCGCCCCAAAGCCCATCATCGTCGTGCCGGCGGTATCCCAAGCCTCACGGTTCTTGTTCGCAGACTGAACCATCTTGCCGAGGTACGTGTCCGCAGCCTTGGAAGATTCCTCAGAAGCCTTCTGGGTTTTCTTGGTAGCCTGAGCGGCTTCCTCCATCGCCCTCTTAAAGCCCTGGATCTCGGCACTAAATTTCACGTTTACGCGTCGCTCCGCCATCGCGGATACCTACTCTCTTTTGGGTACAAAAAAGCCCGCCATGAGCGGGCTACTTAGGGTGTTGCTATTCAGTTATGAGTTGTGTTTCCCGAAGTCGTCAGGCCGGAAGCTGCCGTCAAGCACGGCCGCCCAAATAGACGGGCCTTCGCCCCAGCCGTAGGTGGTGCCGGCAATCCTCACTCGGTAGCAAGCGCCGCCCTTGAACCACGCTCGGAGCTTGCCCCGAGGCGAATCCAAGGACTGCTGGACAATCCGATTAGGGTCTGTGGAAATCTCCACGATTGGGGAGATGGCATCCCGCCGCGCTAGGCGTCGGCTAGTCATGCCGGACGACCCAACCAAGGGCCAGCATTCCGGCAGGGGTTAGACCTAGCTGGCCTCCTAGGTGCCGCATTTCCTGGGCCTGCCATGCGCTGGCGGACCCTTCATAAACAGCCCTCGCATGGCACACGTACGCCGCAACGGCGGGCACAACTTACCCTGCAAGTCGCAAGCGAGCAGGGTGTCGGCCTCAGGGAACTTAACCGGTCTTATGGGCCCATAGGATGGGCTCCATGAAGCGGACGGTTTTGAAGTGGGCGGCAATCGTTGGAGCATCCGTCCTGGTGGGGATGTTGCCGTGGTTCGGTAACGCCGGGAATGAATACAAGGGCGCGACACTCATCTTGCTTGCGTTCACAGGGATCACGGCCGCTGGCTACTGGGTTTCTGGGCACACTTCTCCGCCCGCCGGCAGCGAGGACACCGGAGATTCCTTCCTGTCGTAGGCTTGGCTGAACATCATCAGACTCTTTGGGGGAATCGTGGCCTTGTCGCGCCGCCGTAAACGCCGTGCCCTGATCTTTGCCGGCGTCATCACTGCCACCGCCCTGGCCGTGGCCGGTATCGCCGTCGGTTCTTCGGCGCAGGCTCCGCGTGAGTCGTTCCAGGTCGATCCGGACGTAGCGGCGAAGGCTGCGGCGTATGACGCCAAGGTGCGGGCCGATATGAAGGCGCAGTATGACGCTGCGGCCGAGGCCAAGATCATCAAGATTCAATTCCCCAAGGACCGGCCGCTGTCGGTCTTCTATGCCGGTGACTCGCTGAGCTACAGCCTCTTCACCAGCGCCGAGGCCAACGGGTACAGGTTCCTCTTCAACGCCGAGCTGCGCAAGCACGGCGAAATCCTGGAGCAGCGGGCCGTCAAGGCGGACGAGAAGGTTCTATTCAAGGTCGGAAACGTCAAGAACATACCGGAATCCGGCGTTGATCTCGCCATCCTTGAACTCGGAACCAACGACCTCGGCACCAACGAAGTTGGCAGCAGAACCGAATACGGGCAGCTCCGGATGCAGTACATAGATCTCATGGCCAAGGTCCAGCGGTCCCCTAATGTGCAGATCATTTGCGTCGGAGTGTGGGGGAAATCCGGACAAATGATCTCGGACCCTTTTGACTTCGAGATCCAGAGGGTCTGCGAGTCGAACGGCGGCCAGTATGTTGACCTGACCGCCGCGTACGAAACGGAGGGCACCTTCGGCCCCAAAGGGGCTCCGTCGTGGCTCGGCCCTTCAGATGATTTCCATCCCAATGACAAGGGCCACCGCATGATCGCTGACTTGCTACTTGCCCGGATCCGGGTCGTCTAGAGCACGAGCCAGTATGTCCCGTCGTTGATGACGGTCACATATGCGCCCGGCAGGACGGTGACGCTCGAAACAGCTGCGGTGTCGAAGAGTTGATCGGCGCCCGCCCGCGTCAAGGTGATCGTGCCGGCGCCCCGGTTCTTGATGCGGTACGTGAGTCCGGCGTTGTTCGCCAGCGTGGGGAGCGTCCATGCGGTAGCGGCGCCTCCGCTGTAGACGTAAAGGCCCGCGCTCCGGTCGAGGGTTTGAGTCACGGCGCTAGTCACGATGGCCGGGGTGATCGTCGTCGGCGACAGGAACGACACGTCCCACATGTTCGGCCCGCCGGGGGTGAGCATGGCGGACTGTCCCGGCTGGAGCGTGATGGACGCCGCGACGGTGGTCCCATACGCGAAGAAGTCCGCGTTTGACCGGGTGATCGTCAACGGCCCGGCTGTCGGCCGGACCCGGATAAAGTAGGTCTGCGAGTCCGTGGCGCGGGGCGAGGGCTGCGCGGGCGGGATCGTCCAGCCGCCGACACTGCTGGACGCGTAAACCCACACTCCGGTCCTGGTGACGTGGGCGTCCGTGTCAGAGAGCAGGAACGTGGGAAGGTCTGTTTTGGTCAGCACTATGCGGCCCTCGCGGCTTTCTGGATGGCGGATTTGATGACGTCGCGGAGTGTCGCGTTGCCGGTGTCGTTGGGGTGGATGCCGTCCGTGGTGGACGCGGCTGCCATCTGCACTTGTCCGCCGCTGGTCGCCCCGGACACTGCCGCGGAGGCGTCGGCGACGATAATGCCGCGCCCTGCCTGAGACAACACCTCAGCGTTGTAGGCGGTGCGGAGCGAGTCGGTCGCGCCGTACGCTTTGGCGGCGGTGTTGGACGGGAGCCAGGTCCACAGGACGACGGGCACGCCGAGCCGCTTCGCTTCCGCGAGGACACGGGCACGCTGGGCCCGCAGGTTAGACACGTCCGCCGCCCCAATGGTCGTAACGATGTCGTTGGGAGAGCCTGCCGGGAGGACCAGCACGTCAGGGCAGACATCGGATTGCAGGATGTCAATGGCGCGTTCGGAGAACACTCGCATGGACTGTCCCGACCAGCCGCAGTTCATGTACTCGTATGCGGTCCCGTTCATGCTGGACAACTGCTCGGTGGCGGGGAGGACGAAGCCCTCGTTCTTGTAGGTGCCACGCCCGTCCGTGATGGAGTCGCCCACAGCGCAGACCGTGATGACCTTGCCGCGGGAAAGGTACTGGATGCCCACGATCGGCGACTGACTGACGTTCGTCGTGGACGTGAAGCCCGTAGTGGCGGTGGTGTGGAGTCCGGACTGCTGCCGCGCCGCCCACAGCCGCCCATCAGTGCGGGTCGCCCAGTTGGTGAAGTTGTCAATGCCGTCACCGTAGACGGGGAGCGCCATGACGTCCTTCATGTAGGCGCGGACCACCACAAGGGGCTTCGTGCCGCCGTCCGTGCGGGGGACGCTCGGCACGTATATCCAGTCCGTCGCGGTGTAGGTGATGCGTTCGGTCCCGGGGGCGATGGGGGCGTAGACGCGGCCCATGCCGCTGCGGGCAGCGAGCGTCCACGTCCCGTCACTGTTGTTCAGGTCAGCTTTGGACCCGGTCACGGAGACGGCGACCTGCCGCATGGAGTGGGAGAACCCGGTGTCGGTGTTGGCGAAGATGACGCGGACGGCGTCGAAGTGCTGGGCGAGCTCCGCCGTGACCTGGAACGTGTTCGCGGGGCTGTTTACCATAGTGCCCATGCGCCCGCCGAAGATGCGGGTGGCGACGTTGGAGGGCTTGGTCTGGGTGTAGTTCTTGGCGGCGTCGGCTTTCGCCATGCCGAGCGTTACAACGTCCATTGCTATGCCGCTCCTGTCACGTTGCCGCTGGCATCGTAGGTGAATGTCTTAGTGGACCCGGCGCGGGTCTGCGTGGCAACGGTGCCGTCGGGGTTGTACGTGAACGTGGTCAGGACGCCGTTCTCCGTGGTCGTGGCCACCGAGCCGTCCCCGTTGTAGGTCACAGCCAGCGTCGGGTTGCCTGGGACAAAGGTGGCATTAAGTGCCGTTGCTGCGAGGTTGTCGGGAAGGTTCACTTCGCGGATGTTGACGCTGTCGGGGACGTTGAACGAGTCGTCAACGGATACGAGTCTGCGGGGCATGGGTCAGGATCCATTCTTGAAAAAGCCGGGGTCGGCTGGGTCTTCGGTAAGGATGTTTACGGTGTGGGCAATGTAGAAGCCGGGATCTGCCGGGTCTTCAAAAAGGCACATCCCATCGAGCGTCGGTTCAAGTTCAGGCAAAGGTCATGCTCCGATCAGGTAGAGGCCCGGCGTTACCGGGTCCGGTTGAATTGGTCCGGTCGGCGTGATGTCGGCCATGAAGTACGTGCCGGGGTTGTCAGGGTCCTCGGAAAGGCCGAGCCCCGTGTCGCCCGTGCCCGCTGCGATGTTCGCCTCGGCCTGACCGATGCGTGCGGAGAAGCTGGCGTATTGCCCATCGACTTGTGCGAGGTGCGCGTCTTGTGCGGAGTCGCTAAATTCGAGGCTGTTCAGCCGCGCGCCGTGCGTGGTGTTCGTGGATTCGATACCGGTCAGGCGGCTGTCCCGTGCGGTGTTCGTTGACTCGACTGCCGTGACGCGGGCCGTCGTTGCGGTGATGGACGACTCGACGGCGGTGAGCCTGCCATTCTGCGTGACATTCAGCGCCTCAATGGAGCTGAGTCGCCCGCGGTCTTCCTGGTGGCGCTCCTCGGCCTTCTGTGCGTTGTCGGCGATGACGTTGTCGCCGCCCCGGGCTAGCTCGTTGCCGTCCGGTTTCTTAAACCCCAGCGGGGTGGTTTGGATAGCCAAGGAAGGCTCCTCTCGTCTGGTTTTGGGTATGAAAAAGCCCGCCATGAGCGGGCTGCTAGTGGTGTTGCTATTCAGTTATTGGCTGCTGACCTCTCCCCAAACCTTCAATCCCATTTGGAAAAAAAGTCCGGGGAGAGATCACGCCTACACCCAGAGGGGCTTAGGGCTGGGGCGACGGGGGGCCTCCCCCTGGTAGTGAATGACAGCACCCGACGAGGCCCCATGACATTGCTTGTGTGATGTCATGGGGCCCTTTGGAGGTGGCTAGAAGCCGAGCTCTTCGGGTTTCTGGACGCTGAGGACGATCCCGCTCTCCCAAGAGTCTCGGCTTGTAAAGATCCCCTTGGGTGTTTGGAGCGACAGGAGTTCTTTCAGCTTGTCCCCGTAGAAAGGGTGTCTCTCCGCGTAACTGTTGGCTACCTGATCCCAAGAGTGCTCAATGGCCTGCTGCATGAGCGCCTTGACCATGACCGTGTCACCGGAGAGTTCAGCCTGATCAAGGACTTTAAGCGCCTTCGTCTGGTCGAACTTGTCGAGGGCTTCGACGCGTTCCTGTGCATCTCGGAAGCTAATGGCCGTCTGAGCGTCAGGAGTGGTTGTGCTGCCGAATAGGTCGCGTCTCAGAACGTGGGTTCTCAGTGTCTTGGCAGAACTGAGGGAGTCCTTGATCGCGCCAATGGCGTTGGAGACGCTGTGGTATTCGGCGGCGATCTGTTCTTTCTTCCCCTCGGGGGTGAGGTTATCGTCAGATCGGATCCGCTGGAGCGCATCCAGGAAGTTGCTCTGGATCTGTTCGGCTCGTCGGCCGTCGGGGGTATCGCTGAAACTCATGGTTTCTTGTCCTTATGCTGCTTGGGCCGCTTTGGCTGCGGCGAAGTGTTTTACGTCTTCACGGGCGATTCGGTAGCGTCCGTTGAGTTGCTGCGGCTGTTTGTTGTGTTCGGTTCGCAGCCCCCGCCGGGCCCTCGGGCTCTGCGGGGGCTGCGAACCGCAATCGGGCAGGGGTGCGGGGCAGTAGTCCGAGCGTTAGCTTTCGGAGCTGGCGAGGGCTTCGATCTGGGAGTCCACGTTGTACATGCCGAGCTCTGAGGGCTTCTCGACGCTGTAGGTCATGGCGGCGCCGAGGATTTGAGCGAAGCCGGCGGATCCCTTCCCGTAGCTTTCGATCTCGATGAGTTCGTTGAACTTCGCTTCGCTGGCCGGGTTGGTGTCGGCGTACTGGTTGATGGCTTCGTTCCAGCCCGACTCGAAGGCCCGTGCCGCTACTGCTTTGGCGAGGCTCGCGTCGCCCGAAATTTCGGCCCGACTGAGCAGTTGGAGTGCGGTGCGCTCGTCTTCGATGCTCGCGGCCCGGTCCTGCGCGTCTCGGTAGGAGATGGCGGTGTTGGGATCGGCATAGCCGGGTAGTCCGAAGAGGTCGCGGCGGAGGGCTTTGGCTCGCGTCTGGTTATGGGTGTTCTCGTCAGCTTCGAGCTTCTGCATCCGCGGCTTGTAGTCGAGGTAGAGGGTTGCAAGTTCCTTCTGCTTCCCGTGGGCTGAGAGGGTGCGGTCGTTTCGGATGCCGTCCATGAGGCGCTGGTATTCGCCCCTAAGTGTGTTGGCCTTCTGCTGTTGCGGGGTGTTTCCGGACTGGACACGGGTCATGATGTTCTCCTATGCCGCTTTGGCGGCTTTGAAATGTGCGATGTCTTCTGGGGTGATGCGCCAGCGACCGTTGAGGTTTGTTGCTGGTAGCCGGTGTTCGGCGATTGCCAGGCGGACGGCGCGGTCTGTGATGCCGAGTCGGTCAGCGGCTTGTGTCGTGCTGAACCATTGATTTAATTGTGTGGGAGCTTCCGGTTCCGGCGCTTGGTTGCTTCCGGTGACGGTAGTGCGCCAGTGCAGGGATGCCCGGTGTAGGGCTTGGAGGACACTGTCCACTTCCGCGTCGATGCCTCTTGCCCTGACGCGTAGGTCGTTCAAGCCTGCGTGACGTTCAAGCCAGGCCGCTACCCTTGCCGGGAGGATAACGATTGGTGCTGCTACCCCGTGGATGTACGCCTCGGGAGGTCTAGGTATGTTCGTCAAGCGCCCTCCAACACGTCGATGATCTGGTCCGCAATACGGGTCGCGTCCAGGTCGGTGAGAATCGCCAGCAGGTATTGGCCCCGAAAAATGCCGACGCCGGCTGCCCGCCCCTCGGGGCCGGTGATTAGTACAGGTCGTGCGTGAGTTTTCCCGGACCCGGTGATGTTGTGGCCGTGAAGGTGGGCTGGTGTGATGAAGGGTGCAACCTTGGACATCAGGCCCCATTCCGGTATTCAGCTTCGATAGCGTCGAGGATGACGAGCGCCCGCTCGGGGGTTCTGCCGGCAATGTTCAGCAGGGCAGCAACGACGCGCATCAATGCACGGGTGATGTCGAGGTGATGCTGGGTCGTGTCCGCGGATCCCATGGCAGCCTCGATAAGAAGTGTTTCCGTTACGGACCCTGGGGCCTCGATGGTCCGCCTGACCAGTGCGAGGGCGACCTCCTCGGCAGTTGGGCCGCTCATAGTGGACGTTCCGTCCCTGAGGATTTGATGGTGCCGGCGGCCTCTGCGATGCGCTGCCAGCGTGCGGCGCGTTCCGCCTGGTGCAAGGCACGTTCCCGCCATAGGGCACACTGTGCTTCCCACGTCCAGGCGTCGGTGCGGGCTTCCGTGAAGGGGTCATACGCCATTTCGGGGCCTTCTTTCTCTGTCGATTCGTCGCGCAACTTCGTTGCCGACCGGGTCGCGATGCAGCCCGCGGTCCTTGTGCTTCTCGGGAGTGTTCTTTGATGCCAAGAGCTGCTGGTGGAGTCGCAAGCTGAGTTCCCGGTAATGTCTTGCTTGGGATTCCCAGTAGGTAGCCATCTCCGCATCCGTCGGCGGGTTCATAGCAGTTCCCGGAGTTCGTCATGGAGCCGTACAAGCTCCACGTGGAGGTCTTCGAGGCGTTGGAGCATATGGGCTTCATTCATGGGCGTTCACGTCCGTCATAGAGCGCCAGGCGAGTGCTGGCTGCGTCCAGCGAGGTACGGAGCGTCAGTATCTCGGCCTCAGATCGGGCTAGCTTCTTTTCGAGCTTGGAGATGATGCCCTGACGGATGTTGGCGAGATAGCGCCAGCGTTCGGCGGGCGTGTAAGTTGACGGTTCAGTCATGCTGCGCACTCCTGGTGGTATTCGTGTTCGGTGTCATCCAGCAAGTCACCACAGGCTGCACAGAGCGCCGGGTCAGTGTTCCTAAGTGCAGGAGTATCTGTGTAGGAAGTAAGGACTCTAGGGAGACTAGGAATACTCAGAGATTCAGTGTTCCTAGACTTCTCAGTGTTCCTAGACTCCTGAGTTAGAGGGGCTGAGTAGGAAGACTGGGTTAGCGTGTACAGCCATGGCTGTCCGGGGCCCGTCGGCGCCGAGCTGCCAAGGGCCTTCATGGCCTTCTCTACAGCCGTCTTCCCGTAGCCGTCTTGCCTCAGATGTTCCTTCACGTCTGCTGCCGGCGCGGTTCCGTCCGTTCCATCCATGTAAGCCCTGACTGAAGCTTCGGCCTCGTCGGACTTCGTAGGCTTCCGGTCCGCCTCCGCTTCCTCTTGCTTCCACTGGGCAATCAATTGAGCGATTGGCATTAGAGCAGATGCCGGGGCAGCTAGTAGAGCTGTTGTTCCCGGATCGTCGTCCGTCTGGTTCCTGACCTGTTCAACGCGTACTTGGAACTTCACCGCGTCAACAATCCCGGTGGTGTTGGCCTTGTCAGGTCCAACCCATAGAAACTGTCCATCGTCATCCTGCGCGGGCGGCCGTGCCGCGAATAGCACCATGCGGGCCTTCTGCCTGAGCGCCGCGGTTCCGCCCATAAGGTCACGGGTGTTTGCCGTGTCCATTCGGTTCGTGTGCGTCACCAGCAGCACTGCGATGTCGTGGCGGGTAGCTAGGTCCTTCCAGGGGTGCAAGGCGGATCGTGCCTGCTGCGTGTCCCTGATGTTGAGATTCCCCGCTACCGTGTCGAGCCAAGCATCTACAACCAGAAATGCGGGCTTCACTTCCATCAGATCGAGCAAGCCATCCAGCAGGAGCATGTCGCCATTGTTCCCGCCTGAAAATACGGGTGTTCCGGTCCCGTCATCCTCGGAGCAGAAGAAGTGAATCCGGCTAATGTCTGCTCCTGCGGTACTGAGCCTTGCCTCTACTTCGCTTGCAGAATCTTCGGTTACGATCACGACGACATCGGCCGGCGGGCGGGCCGCCCAGTTGAACATCGGGAACGATTTCCCCGTTGTTACCAGCGTTGCCATGAGTACCCACAAGAGGCTTTTGCCGATGCCTTCCGCGCCCACTAGGACGGTGATTTCTCGGCGTGGTAACCATCCGCGGCCAAGCCATTTAGTGTGCGGTGGGAGTTTCAATTCGGTTGCCCGGCGGAGTTTTAGACCGGTTCTGGCGGCGGGCTTCGTTTCGATTACCGGGGCTTCGTCGTCGTAGGCTTCGCTCGCAAAGTAATCCGGCACGCCGTTCATGCGGCCTCACCGGCTGAGAAGGTTCCAAACTTGCCCGGGGTTTCGTTCTCCAGGATCCAGTGTTCAATTTCCCAGTGCTGGTACGCGGCTACAGACATTCCGCCTCCGGTCCCGAGCAGTGACCCGATTGTCCTCTGCTGCTGGGGTGTGAAGTCCGGCCACGTGGCTAGAACTGAATCGACATAGGCGGCTGCGCGTGCTGCGGCTTGACCGGCGGTGCTGGTAGGGGATAGCTTTATTACACATTCAGTTTCGCTTGAGCGCGAAACTGGTGAAGCGTTTGCCAATGACTTCTCCTTCGGGAGATGAGTAACTGCCTTTTGCGGGGCTAAAAGATTCGGTTGACAGACGCGCCGAAGCCGTGACCCTGCCAGGTTGCGGCTTCTCCATTTCTGGAGTCTTGCGAACGGCGCGAGAAAGCACCAAAACGGATTCGCTTGTGGGCTATCCGTCCGTCCTCTTCCTGTACTCCTAATTCTCCACGACTAGGGGCCCGTTTCCTATAGCCGCAAATGCCCCTAGGGCCGCCGGTTGGAAGCAGAAAGAAATACTGCGGGCCCGTTTTTAGCCCGACTTGAGGGCATTCACTTGCGGGGCAACTTGCCCTTTCTTGACCGCCGTATTGCAGAGCCAGCCGTTCCCGTCAACAGGTCCCGATGCGCGTTCCCTTTAAGCGTGCGGAATTCGCCAGGGGATATGGAGAATATTCCCCACATCCCAAGGCAACGGCTTGCGCGACGGCGCGCAAGCTCCGGAGAGGGTGGAATCCTTCAGAATGTTTCTGGATTGCTACCGCGAATGTGACTAAGATCACAAAACATTCTGAGTTATCCACATCCCAATCCACAGAAATTGGGCCTAGGATGCCGCCTTCGGCGTGAACCTAACCTGATCTGGATCAAACTTCACGCCGGGGCCACTGGGCAGAATCGCAATTTCGACAAGGCTGCGAATAATGGCTCGCTTGCGTTCCAGGCTTGTCGACGCCCACCTAGCAGCGGCACCCGGCCCGGTCATGCCGTCGAGGAGCCAGTTAGGTTGGAGCTTCAGCACTTCCCGGTCCGCCGCGTCGATCTGCGCCCTAAGCTGGTCATTGATTCGTGCGAACTGCCGCGCCGTGACGTCACCCTGAGCGAAGCTATCCGCCACAGTGTCCATACGGGCCAGTATCGCGTCACGGGCCGTTAGGGCGGCGTGTAGCGCGTCCGGCTTGGCCGCCACAGCCGCGAGCGCACCGGGGTTTGATAGCAGCCTCACCATAAACACGTTCACCACAAAATCCACGGGTTCCATCTGGCGCGTGAGCTTCATGCACTTCGGGCAGACATACGCCGGTTTGCGGTGCTTGCCGTCCGCCTTGGGTTGGTGGATGTTCGGGCGCAGCGGTGCCCCGCAACCCTCGCGGCCACAGAGTGCAATGCCTGATAGTAGGTACTTCGCCTCCAGTCCGCGGGAGTGCCGCCGCCCCGGTGCAGTGAGAACAGCCATTGCCTGATCGTAGGTGTCCTGGCTAATGATGGGTTCCCATTCGCCCGTACTGACTATCTGGCCTTCATGCGTCCTGTGGCCCGCATAGCGGGGCCTGCGGAGCATGTTGCCCACGACGTTACCGGCGAACGGATTACCGCGGCCTGTCGTGAATCCACGGCTGTTTAGGTATGCCGCCAGACTGCGCAAGGACTCCCCCGCAATGACCATCCGGTAAAGCTCCCGAACGGCGTCCGCCTGCAAAGGTTCTATGACTTCCCGATATCCAGCGTCGCGCCCATCCTCTGCTGTGACGCGCTCCCTGACGTAACCGAACGGGGTAACACCGTGAGCCTTGCCCTCTTTGGCGTTCTCCTGGAACTTTCGCTTGAGCCGGCGTGACATCTGCTCTACCTCGTGGCGGGCCACACTGCCCTTAATTCGCGCTGTAAGCCGCCCCTGAGGCGTCGCTAGGTCCACTTCCCCACCGACAGACGCAAGGGCCGTGTGGTGCCTGTCAGCTAGGTCTATGAACCGTTCCAGTTCAGCGGGTGTCCGGGTCAGCCTGTCGACGTCGTACACAACCAGGGCGTCAATTGACCGGGACTCGATAGCTGCCAGCAGTCGCTCATACTCTGGCCTGCGCTTGGATTTCGTTGCGCTCACGTCGTTGTCTGTGAAGACCTCGGCTAGGGGCCACCCGCGCCGTTCCGCCTCTCTTGTGCAGTCGTCGATCTGGCGTGCAACGCCGAGAGCGGTTCCGTCGTCGGAAGATATGCGGGCATAGATGCCACAGGCTTGCACGGTGGAGGTCATGCAACGAGCCTAGGCGGTAAGCAACCTAAATGGAATGTTGACGGGAGCGTTGAGCCAGATTTCCTCGATGGCCGGGTCGTCCAGCAGGGGCTGCAGGGCACCGAACCCCGCCACGGCGTCGAAGACGAACCTTCTGGCGGTCTCTAGCGGGCCGATCGGCGGGAGTGGCGCCAACAGGGCGCGCTCGTCGTAATCCAGCACCGCTGCCTCAACGAGGCGGCGGACTTCACCGGTCTGCCTGAGGGGGTCCAGGCCGCGACGGCGCATCAGTTCGCGGACTTCGCCCTCGACAATGCGTACAGCCTCCACAATGGCCCCCATATGACTGCCGCCCTGTCCCCGGGGCGCTGCAATTGGGTTAAAGCTATGGGCGGGTGGCCTTCGGGACAAGGGCCTGCTGGGTCGCATGTGGAAAACCCGACACCACGGTCACAACATTTGTCCCACCAGTAACAGCAGAAACTCTGGTTCAGTCTAAGCGGCGGTGTTAGGGTGAGCGCGACAAGTCAGACATTCTCGCATCCGGGCAGCTCCGTCTGCTATTCACCGGGCGCGAGATCACTATGACACTGCCATGAGCGTGTTGTTCCGGAGCGGATAATGAAGCGGACCCTACTTCCCCCCACTAACCACTTCGGCAGCCGGGTCGGGGCCGCACTGCTGGCCGTCTCCCTCATCGCCGGTCCCGGCCTGGCCACGCCGGCAGCCGCCGTCGAGCCGACACCAACGCCACCCGCTGCCGCAACGGGTGACACGACAGCGCCTCCGCCCGCACCGACGGCCACGCCCGCCCTGGCCACAGCGCCGGCGGCCCCCTCGCCGTCGGCAAGCATGGCGCCGTTGACGGTTGACAAATCCACGGAGGCTTACCGGAACGCAATGGCCGAGGCGACCAAGACCGGCGGCGCGGAGATGGGGCAGGGAACGCGCGCCGCCGACGCATCGCTCGACGGGGACAAGGCCGCGGGCACCGAGGCGCTGGCCACCGAAGGCACCTGGACGCCCAGCTTTGGGGTCCAGGGACTCGACGTCAGCAAGTACCAGGTCGGAATCAACTGGCAGACGCAGTGGAACATGGGCGCGCGCTTCGCCTACATCAAGGCCACCGAAGGAAATTACTACACCAGCACCACTTTCAGCGATCAGTACCAGGGCTCCCGGGCCGTCGGCATGATCCGCGGCGCCTACCATTTCGCCAACCCCGCGGCCTCCTCCGGCGCCGACCAGGCCCGGATTTTCGTCCAGAACGGCGGCGGCTGGAGCGCCGACGGTTACACCCTCCCTCCCGTGCTCGACTTTGAGGGAAACCCCTACGCCGGCCAGACCATTGGCGGCTACTACCAGGGCAACACTTGTTATGACATGACCCCCAGTCAGCTGACGGCCTGGGCCCGCGACTTCGGCAACACCATGAAAGCGCTGACAGGCCGGCTGCCTGTCATGTACACCACCACCTCATGGTGGAACTCCTGCACGGGCGGACCCTCCGGCTTCGGCGACTGGCCGCTGTGGATCGCCCGCTGGCCGAGCTCGGCCAGCGACAGCCCGGGCGCCCTGCCTTCCAGCTGGGCCAACTTCAGCTTGTGGCAGTACAGCGAGACAGGACCCTTCGCCGGCGGCGGGGATTCCAACGTCTGGAACGGGGATTACGCCTCGCTCAAGCGGTTCGCCACGGGCACTCCCCCGCCACCCCCGCCCGCTCCGCCGGTCCCGACCGACCCGACACGCCGGCTCGTCTCGCCCGGGGATTTCGACGGCGACGGCCGTGCCGACCAGATCCAGCGCCGGGCCGACGGCGAGCTCTGGTTCTACGCCGGCAACGGCGCCGGACAGTTCCTGGCCGGGCGGCGGATCGGTTCCGGCTGGGGAATCTATGACCGGGTCCTCGGCGTGGGCGACTACAACTCCGATGGAAAGAACGACCTGGTCGCGAGGAAGCTCGACGGCTCGCTCTGGTTCTATGCAGGCACCGGAAGGGTGGCGGCAACCGACGAGGGCTACCGCCCCGTCGCCAGGATCGGCGAATTCGGCTGGGGCGCCTTTGACAGTCTCCTCGGCGTCCGGGACTTCGACGGCGACGGGAAGCCAGACCTGGCGGCACGCACGCCCGACGGAAGCCTGTATCTCTACTCGGGAACCGGCACCGGGCAAACCGGCGCGGCACGCAAGATCGACTACGGCTGGCAGATCTTTGACCGGCTCATCGCCATCCAGGACTTCGACGGCGACGGCACCAACGATCTCGCCGGCCGGCGGCCCGACGGCACCTTGTGGCTGTACTCCAACACGGGCCGCGCCGTACTGGCCAACGGACGCCAGATAGGTTCGGGCTGGGGAATCTACACCGAGATCGTAGGAGCCGGGGACGGCAACGGCGACCGGATGGCCGACGTCGTGGCCAGCGACTCCACCGGTGCGGTCTTCTTTTACGCAGGAACCGCCATGAAGGACCAGGGCTACCAGGCCGCCCGGAAAATCGGGGAGTTCGGCTGGGGTGCCTTCAACGCGCTCGTGGCGGTCCAGGATTTCAACGGCGACGGAAAGGGCGACCTGCTGGCCCGCAAGCCCGACGGGACGCTGTGGTTCTACCCCGGCAACGGGACAGGAGCCTATGGAATCCCGACGAGGATCGGCGACTACGGCTGGGAGGCCTTCGATGCCTTCGCCGGCGTAGGGGACTTCAACGGCGACGGTAAGAACGACCTCGTGGCCAGGAAACCGGACGGAACGCTGTGGCTGTACCCGGGGACAGGGCGCGTGGATTCGGGCAGCACCGGCTACGCCGGCGCGAAGAAGATTGGCCTGGCCGGCTGGGAGGTCTTCGACACGATCACCGGCGTCGGGGATCTGAGCGGCGACGGCAGGAACGACCTCCTGGCCCGGAAGCCCAACGGGTCGTTGTGGCTGTACAACGGAACCGGGAAAGTCGACGCCACCAACAACGGCTACCAGAGTGCGGTAAGAGTCGGGGACTACGGGTGGGAAGCCTTCGACCAGTTCTTCGGAGCCGGCGACTTCAACGCTGACGGCAGGAACGACCTTCTGGCCCGCAGGCCCGACGGCACACTGTGGCTCTACCCCGGAAACGGCACCGGCAAACCCGGATCCACGATTCGGATCGGAACCGGCATGGATGTCTATGACAGGCTTCTCAACGGCTGGAACCTCAACAGCGACGGCCATCCGGATCTCGTCGCACGGAGGCCGGACGGCTCCCTCTGGGCGTACTCCGGAACCGGCATGAAGCCCAGTGAGGGTTATCTGGCCCGCATCCTCGCAGTGGTTCTCTAAGCAGCCCCGCTGGGGGGCGTCGGAACCGGCGCCCCCAGCGAAGCAGGCTTGCCGCCGGGACTGGCTTAGACTACATAGAGCCATGACCTAGGGCAGACCCGTATGCTGCAGGGTCGTTGCCCGCCATTCCCTGAGGAGCCCGCACCTTGAAGCACGCCATCACGCGGCCTGCCGGCCTCCGGGCCGAGTTTATTCCGACGACAGATCCACCCGCTCGTCCGGCCCCTCCCACCATGCCTTCCGCCAGCGACCGGGAACGCCTCGCACCCGTTGGGCAGGGCAAGCCATGAGCCGGACGACTCCCGCCGACACGTCGGCGGTAAAGAAGCCCCGCGGGCTGCTGGCAAAATTCTTTGGCCACAGCGCCGTCCGCTACCTCATCGTGGGCGGGCTCTCCTTCGCCGTCGATTTTGGCCTCCTCGTTCTCCTGCGCGAGGTCTTCCACTGGGAAGTCGGGATTGCCAGCGCCACGGCCTTCCTCAGCAGCCTCGTCTTCAACTTCTTGGTGCAGCGGAAGTTCTCCTTCGAATCCACCCACCGGACCCACGTCAGCATGATCCGCTACGGAATACTGGTGGTCGCCAATACCCTGGCCACGGTGCTCATCGTGCAATTGCTGACGCCGACGGTCCTGGGTTACATGGGCGGCAAAGTCGTCTCCACAGCCGCCATGACGGTCTGGAACTTCTTCCTGTACCAACACTGGGTGTTTGGGAAGAAGTCGACCCACCACGGCCCCCACGAGCACAAACACCTGCCCGAGGCGCTGGGCGACACCCACGAGGCGGCGGAGTCGGTACAGCCCTCGAAAGACCTGGGACGGACACTGCCGGAGTCCTCCTAGGAGCAGCGAGCCAGCGACGAAGGCCCGGACTGGGATTCAGTCCGGGCCTTCGTTATTCCCAACTACGTCGCGTTATACGGGGCTGCGCAGGTATTCCGCCAGCCGCTGCGAGGCGTCGGCCGGCGTGAACCCGGTCGCTTTGATCTTGTCCAGTTCCAGGACGCTGTTGAGCGGCCGGGGCGCCGCCGCCTTCCCCCGAAAATAGTCTTCTGTGGAGACCCCGGTAACATCCCCGCGGGCCGCGCCCGCCAGTTCAAAGACATCAGCGGCGACGTCGGCCCAGGACTGGGGCTCGCCGTCATTCGTCAGGTTGTAAATGCCAAACGGCGCCTTGACCTTCAGTAGGTGCCTGATGCCCGCGGCAAGGTCCTCGGCAGAGGTCAGCCGTCCCACCTGGTCATCAACAACCGTCGGGGTGATCCCCTTGGCCGCCAGTGCCGCCATGGTGCGGACGAAGTTACTGCCCTCCCCGATGACCCAGCTGGTGCGGACGATGTAGTGGCTGGGGACAACGCTGACGACGGCGTCCCCGGCGGCCTTCGTCTGGCCGTAGACTCCCAACGGGGCCGGCCCCTCGTCCTCACCGTGGCTTTTCATGGAGCCGTCAAAAACGTAGTCGCTGGAAACGTGCACCAGCACGAGCCCGTAGCGCGCCGAAATTTTGGCCATTTCGGCGACGGCTGTGACGTTGAGGGCCCATGCCGCGCCCCGTCCCTCTTCGGTTTCCGCCTCATCCACCGCGGTGTACGCAGCCGCGTTGATGATGGTGGAGTACCGCCGCCAGTTCCGGCTTGTGAACGAAGCAGGATCGGCCACATCGAATTCACTGCGTTCCGCGAACTCCACGCTCGTATCATCCGCGTACGCAGCCCGCAGTGCTTTGCCCAGCTGTCCGCCGGCTCCCAGTACCAGCGTGCGACGCGGCGGCATCGGGACGACGTCGTTCAGCCGCGGGTGGGCCTTGTCCTTGTCGGAAAGCTCGGCCTGGTCCAGCGGCACGGGCCACGGGATGGCGACAGTATCGTCCGCCAGGTTCAGGAATGTGTACTGCCCCTGCGCATCTTCGGACCAGTGATCGTTTACAAGATAGGCGTAGGCCGTATTGTCCTCGAGGGTCTGGAAAGCATTGCCCACGCCCCTGGGAATGAAAATGGCTTTGCTTGGGTCCAGCTCGGCGGTGAAGACTGTGCCGAAGCTGGGGCCCTCCCGCAGGTCCACCCAGGCACCGAAGATGCGTCCGGACGCCACCGAGACGAACTTATCCCAGGGTTCTGCATGGATTCCCCGGGTGGTTCCGGCCTTGTCGTTATAGGAGATGTTGTTCTGGACCGGCCCGAAATCGGGCAGACCGGCGGCCAGCATCCGCTCGCGCT
>NZ_JBVAYZ010000038.1:0-20843 GCF_055412865.1 Pseudarthrobacter ribosi
CCGCCCGCCCCTGGCCGGCCCGCGGCGGGCGCGCCGCCCCGGCGCACCCCCGGCGGGCGCCCCGGGCCGATGCCCGGACGAAGGGTGTGAGCTGAAACATTTTGCGCCCGGCTGCCGACGTCGTATTATTAGTTCTAGTCAATTTGACTATAACTACTCCGGCGGTCGGGCCGGACCGTCCGGGCAGTCCCAAGGGACCGGCCCGGTGCCCGGAAAGCGGGGTGAATCACCATGTACACAGCAGCTGCCAACATCGCCGAGCGCCAGCTCGCTCCGCCGTCGTTGGCCATTTCCACGGTGATCTTCGCCCTCCGTCCCAGTGAGCGTTCCGGACGCCCCACCCTCTGGATCCCGCTGGTGCGCCGGATCCGCGAACCCTTCAAAGGGCTGTGGGCCCTGCCCGGGGGGCCGCTGACCCACTCCGAGTCCCTGCAGGACGCCGCCTCGCGGAACCTGCAGGAGACCACCGGCCTGGCGCCCAGCTACCTCGAACAGCTCTACGCTTTCGGCGGCCTGCACCGCTCGCCCACCCAGCGTGTCGTCTCGATTGTTTACTGGGCGCTGGTGCAGCCCACCGAGGCCGCGCTCGCCGACGAATCCGAAAACGTCCGGTGGTTCCGCGCGGACCGGCTCGGCGAACTGGCCTTCGACCACAACGCGATCATCGACTACGCGCTCTGGCGGCTGCGCAACAAGATGGCCTACGGCTCCATCGCCTACCACCTGCTCGGCGAGTACTTCACCCTGGCCCAGGTCCGCGAGGTCTACGAGGCGGTCCTGGACCGTGAACTGGACCCGGCCAACTTCCGCCGACAGGTCAAAGCCACGCCCGAGATCGAAGAGACCGACCACTACCTGCAGGGCGGCAAGCACCGCCCGCCACGCCTCTACCGCTTCACAGGCCGCCCAGGCCTTGACCCAGACAACAGGAGCACACCATGAGCAGCGTCAACACAGCGATCCAGCTGATCACGCGCGAACAGGCCGCCCGCAACACGGCCAAGGGCAGGGCAACAGCCTCCACCTGCAGCCCGGCGCTGGCCCGCGGGCCCTGGGACTACGACCGCTCCGAGGCCCTCGCCGGTGTGCCCGCCTACGGCCCCGGCGCCTCCGCCGCGGACGTCGCCCCGGCCTCCACCCCCCGGCAGGGCCAGCTCCCGGAGGAGTACAAGCTCGCCAGCGACGCCGAACTCGACGCCCGGATCCGGGCCGCCAAGGCAACCCTCGGGGACCGCGCCGTGGTCCTGGGCCACTTCTACCAGCGCGACGAGGTGGTGGAATACGCCGACTTCGTGGGCGACTCGTTCCAGCTGGCCAACGCCGCGCTGACGCGGCCCGACGCCGAGGCCATCATCTTCTGCGGCGTGCACTTCATGGCTGAAACCGCGGACATCCTGTCCCGGCCGGACCAGGCCGTGATCCTGCCCAACCTGGCCGCGGGCTGCTCGATGGCCGACATGGCGGACATCGACTCCGTGACTGAGTGCTGGGAACAGCTCGAGGAAGTCTTCGGCACCGAGCCCGACGCCGACGGCCGGGTTCCGGTCATCCCGGTCACCTACATGAATTCCTCCGCGGCCCTGAAGGGCTTCTGCGGCGAACGCGGCGGGATCGTCTGCACCTCCTCCAATGCCGCCATCGTGCTGGAATGGGCGTTCGAGCGCGGCCAGCGTGTGCTGTTCTTCCCGGACCAGCACCTGGGCCGCAACACCGCCAAGGCCATGGGGGTGCCGCTGGAGCAGATGCCCATGTGGAACCCGCGCAAGGACCTCGGCGGCAACGACGAACAGACCCTGCTCGATTCCCGGGTGATCCTCTGGCACGGCTTCTGCTCGGTCCACAAGCGCTTCAACGTCGGCCAGATCGAAAAGGCCCGCGCCGAGTTCCCGGGCGTGCAGGTGATTGTCCACCCCGAATGCCCCATGGAGGTGGTTGACGCCGCGGATTCCGCCGGGTCAACCGATTTCATCAAGAAGGCCATCGCCGCCGCGACCGAACCGACGACGTTCGCGATCGGCACCGAGATCAACATGGTCAACCGGCTCGCCGCCGAATACCCGCAGCACACTATCTTCTGCCTGGACCCGGTGATCTGCCCCTGCTCCACCATGTACCGCATCCACCCCGGCTACCTGGCCTGGGTCCTGGAGGCACTCGCCCGCGGTGAGGTCCTCAACCGCATCACGGTCGACGACGCCGTCGCCGCCCCGGCAAAGGTAGCCCTCGAGCGGATGCTGGCGGCCCGGCCGTGACCAGGCGCCTGGTGGTGGTCGGCAGCGGCATTGCGGGACTGTACGCCGCCCTGCTGGCATCCGACGCGGTGCTGGACGGCGGGCCGGCCCGCGAGGTGGTGCTGCTGAGCAAGGGAACCCTCGAGCAGAGCAACACCTTCTACGCCCAGGGCGGCGTCTCGGCCGTGCTCGTGCCGGGCGATGCGGCGCCGGGCGACTCCGTGGCGGCCCACATCGCCGACACCCTCGCCGCCGGCGCCGGGCTCAACGACCCGGAGGCGGTCCGTGTCCTGTGCACCGAGGCAGTCCGGGACATTGAGGGTCTGCAGCGGTTCGGCGTGCACTTTGACGCCGGACCCGGCGGAGGCCCGGCGCTCGGACTCGAGGCGGCCCACTCCGCCGCCCGCATCCTGCACGCCGGTGGAGACGCGACGGGTGCCTGCATCGCCCGCGCCCTCGTTGCCGCCGTCCTGAACCGCGCTGTCCTGGATCGAACAGCGCAGGGCCAGCTGCGGGTCGAGACTGGCGCCTTCGTCACGGAGCTGCTCACCGAACCCCCGGTACAGGGCCCGACGGCGGGCGCCTCCCGGGTCACCGGCGTCGCCTACTTGTCCAACGGGCAGCCCCGGGAGCTGGACGCCGACGCGGTGCTCCTGGCGACCGGCGGTGCCGGACGGCTCTTCGCCCGGACAAGCAACCCCTCCGTCGCCACGGCCGATGGCCTGGCCCTGGCCTGGCGGGCGGGGGCGGCCGTCCGGGACCTGGAATTCTTCCAGTTCCACCCCACCACGCTCGCTGCGGACGAGATCCCCGGGGGTCCGCCGGCGCTGCTCATTTCCGAGGCGGTCCGCGGCGAAGGCGCCGTCCTGCTCGATACCGCCGGTTACCGCTTCATGCCGGACTACCACCCGGACGCCGAGCTGGCCCCGCGCGACGTCGTCTCCCGCAGCATTGCCCTGCACCTCGCCGCGACCGGCGCACCGGCGGACAGCCCCGTCTTCCTGGATGCCCGGGGGATCGAGGCGGCCCGCGGGCCCGGATTCCTGTCCCGGCGGTTCCCCACCATCACCGCGGCCACCCGCGCCGCCGGCTACGACTGGACCACGCAGACGCTCCCGGTATCCCCGGCGGCCCACTACTGGATGGGGGGTGTGTCCACCGACCTCTGGGGGCGCACTTCCGTGCCGGGACTTTACGCGGCCGGTGAAGTCGCGGGCACCGGCGCGCAGGGCGCCAACCGGCTGGCGAGCAACTCACTCCTGGAAGGGCTGGTCTTCGGCCGCCGGGCGGTGGAGGCATTCCTGGGCGCACCACCCCCTGAATCCGCCGCCGTGGCCGTGGCAGGGACCGAAGCGCTCTGGCCGGTCCACACCACGGGGGAGGCACCGGTTCCGTTCAGCCGGGAGGCGTTGCGGCGCCTGATGACCGGCGCCGCCGGGGTGATCCGGACGGGAGCGGGCCTTGACGCGGCCGCGGCGCGCCTGGCGGAATGGTCGGCGGCCATGGCCGCTGAAGACCGTGCCGCCCTGGGCCAGGCCAGCCATGAGGACCGGAACCTGCTCCTCGCCGCGCAGCTGCTGGTGGCGGCGGCCCGCCAGCGGACCGGCTCCGTTGGCGCCCACTACCGGGCCGACGCGACGGCCCCCGCCGTGCTTGCCTCCCCCGCCCGCTCAACCCCGCTGACCGGCCCGCGCGGTTACCGGCATGCCGCCGCATCTCGTCCGAAACAAAGGATTTCGTCATGACAGCACCTGTTGCCGCTCGGACCACTGCCCGGGCCCCCGCCCGGGAGTCCGCACGTCCAGCCGTTCCGTCGACGAGCTCTCCGCTCGCCGGAACCCTGCCCGGAGCCGCCGTGGACGCCGTGCTGCGGGCCGCCCTGCTGGAGGACGCACCGTACGGTGACATCACCTCGCAGACGCTCATCCCGGCGGATGCGCGCGCGACGGCGGTCCTGGCCGCCCGAGTCCCCGGCGTCCTCAGCGGGGGGGAGGTGTTCGCTGCCGCGATGAAGCTCACGGACCCCAACGCCGACGTCGAACTTCTCGTGGCTGACGGTGCCGCCTTTGTTGCCGGAACGGCGCTCGCGAGGGTCAGCGGGAACGCCCGCGCCGTGCTGCTCGCCGAACGCGTGGCCCTGAACCTGGTCCAGCGGATGAGCGCCATCGCCACCAAGACGGCGGAGTTCGTCGCGCTTGTGCACGGCACCGGGGCGCGCATCACCGACACCCGGAAGACGACGCCGGGGCTGCGCGTGCTGGAACGCTATGCAGTTCGCTGCGGCGGCGGCGCCAACCACCGCTTCGGCCTCTCCGACGCCGTGCTGGCCAAGGACAACCACCTGGCCGTGCTGACCGGGGGAGACCCGTCGAAACTTACCGCGGTGCTGCGGGACGCCAAAGCGCGTCTCGGGCACACCACCCACTTCGAGGTGGAGGTGGACAGCATGGACCAGATCGGACCGGTGCTGGCTGCCGGCGTGGACACCATCATGCTGGACAACTTCAGCCTGGCGGAGCTGGCCGCCGGGGTGGCGCTGGTGGGCGGCCGTGCCCGCGTCGAGGCCAGCGGCAACGTCAACCTGTCCACCGTGGCCGGCATCGCCGCTACCGGGGTGGACGTTATTTCGATCGGTGGCCTCACCCACAGCGTCGCTGCCTTGGATCTGGGGCTCGACCTTGAGTTGGGCCTCGACACTGAGGTGGACAGCGGACGGAATAGCGACCAGAAGGCCGGCCAGGCGACGCCATGATCTTCCTCGACGCCGCGGCCACCACCCCAGTCCGCCGCGAGGTGCTCGAAGCGATGTGGCCGTTCCTCTCCGGGGAGTTCGGGAACCCCTCGAGCCACCATTCGCTCGGCGACGCGGCCGCCACGGCGCTCGCCGGGGCCAGGGCAGCGACCGCCCGGGCACTGGGCTGCCGCGCGGGCGAGGTGGTGTTCACCTCCGGGGGCACGGAGGCGGACAACCTGGCCGTCAAGGGCATCGCCCTGGCCCGCCGGGCGGCGGACCCGCGGCTGGACCGGGTGGTGATCAGCGCCGTCGAACATCCCGCCGTGGAGGAGTCGGCCCGCTACCTCGAGCGCGTGCACGGCTTCGCCGTCGACGTGGTGCCGGTGGATGCCTGCGGCCGCGTCACCGGAGAGGCCCTTGCCGCCGCGCTCCGGCCGGAGACCGCACTGGTCAGCATCATGTACGCCAACAATGAGGTGGGAACGGTGCAGCCGATCGCCCGGCTCGCCGCGCTGGCCCGCGGGCAGCGAATCCCGTTCCACACCGACGCGGTCCAGGCCGCCGGCTGGCTCCCGCTCGACACCGCCACGCTGGGTGTGGATGCCCTGAGCATCTCCGGACACAAACTGGGGGCGCCCAAAGGCAGCGGGGCCCTGTTCGTGCGCAGCCGGACCCGGCTGGAACCGGTGATCCACGGCGGCGGGCAGGAACGCGGGCGCCGGTCGGGGACCGAGAACGTGGCCGGGGCCGTGGCCCTCGCGACGGCGCTCACCCTCGCCCGGGACTCACAGGGGGACCGCGCGGCACACGTAGCCGACCTGCGCGATGACTTCATCCGCTCGGTGCAGGCCCAGGTACCGGGCGCGCTCCTCACCGGCCATCCGAGCGAACGGCTCCCCTCGGTCGCCTCGTTCTGCTTCCCGGGGACCAGTGGCGAACCCGTGCTGCTGGAGCTCGAACGGCTGGGGGTCATCTGCTCCAGCGGCTCGGCCTGCGCGGCGGGTTCGGACGAGCCGTCCCCGGTGCTGCGGGCGATGGGCATCAGCGCCGAGGTTGCCCAGACCGCGGTCCGCTTCAGCTTTGACTCCACCATCACGGCGGCGGAGCTGCAGGAGGCAGCGGCCGCGGTCCGCGCCGCCGTCGGCAGCGTCCAGGCCCTCGGCACCCCCTGACCCTGGTCCCCCCGGCCCCCGGTCCCCGGTCCCCGTGCCCCCGCCCCCCGCCCCCGGTTGCCCTGTCACTTAATGCTGTTTCAGTGCCCTCCGGGGCACGTTATCTGACAGCGCAAGCGGGGTTTTCGGACGGGCGGGGTGCGGAAAGCCTAGCGGTGCCGGGCGCGGCGGAAGATCCAGTGCCGCAGCAGGGTGAAGCGCACGGCCGTGGCCGCGAAGCCGGAGAGTGTGGTGGTCCACAGCTCGTCGGAGACCGCGGCAGCGGGGTTGATCCAGTGCAGGACGCCGAGGCTCCCGCCGGTGATCAGCAGCGCCACCAGGATCACGATCAGGCCGTTGAGGTGGTCGCGCTTCATCCGGTGGCGTTCGGTGATCTTGAAGGTCAGCCGCCGGTTCAGGGCCGTGTTCATCAGTGACGTGAGGATGAGGGCCGTCGCGTTGGCCGGCTGCGAGCCGAGGTGCGGACGCAGGAAGGCATAGAGCGCCAGCGATGTGGCCGTGCAGACAATGCCGACGGCGGTGAACCGCAGCAGTTGCCGGACCAGCGGGTAGCGGAGGACGCCGCGGTGGCGGCGGGAAAGCGGCCGGCCAGAGGCAGGAGCGGAGGCGGGAGCGGAGGCAGGGGCGGGAGCGGGGGCAGCGGAGTGCTGCTCGAGCTGGGCATCCATCCGCTCAGTACAGCTCGCCCACAGGGATCTCCACGGCCAGGCGGTTGGAGGGGCCGGGGAGCGGGCATGCCCACGCTTCGTTGTAGGCGCAGGACGGGTTGTAGGCGAAGTTGAAGTCAATAACGAACTCGGCCTCCGGGCCGGACCCCTGCACGCCGTGGAAGGCGCCCTTGATCGTGTCCAGCAGGTAGCGGCCCGCGCCGTAGCTGCCGCCGGGCTGCCCGGCGGTGGCATCACGGAACGGCACGAAGATGCCGCCGCCGTAGCCATGGAGCTTCCACACGGCGAGCTGGCCCAGTTCCGGCAGGTCGAAAGTGCCCAGCCGGACAAACCGGACCACGCCGTCGGTGCCGGTCTCGACGTTCATTTCCCGCCCGGCGCCCTCGCTCGTCAGCGGGATGTGGAAGCGATAGATGGGATCGTAGTCGGCCGTTTTCAGCCCGCCGAAGCTGGACTTGGCGGCCGCCGTGAGCGGCGACGCGGGGTGCGTGCCGAACATCCGGTCCCGCTCCTGGCGCCAGTAGGAATGCGCCTCGGCCGGATCCTCGGCCGCGATCTTCCGCACGTTGGCATACAACGCAAAGGTCCTGAGCCGCCAGTCCGCGATGTCGACGGCGGAGATGTCCGCCTCGCCGTCCTGGGCTCCGAAATCCGTCGAGCCTAAATCCTGATCCGCCATGTCCCCAGCGTAACCCGCTTTCCCTGTGGCGAACCGCGCTTCCCGCGGCGGGTCCCGGCCCCCGCCCGGCCCTGGACTGCACCGACGATTTCCGGCACAACGACGGCACCTGCCCGCGGGGCCGCGGCACCCGGATGACAGGGGCGGCTTATCGCCGTTACGGAGGCAGCGGAAGCGGTGCCGGGAGCAGGGCTTCTGCGAAACGATGATCCGGGAACTCCTGGCGGACCGAAGTCCCGTTACGCTGACACCATGACTGGGACGGATACCTTCCGGCGGACGTCGGCCCGCGGGGTGAGCATCGCCGCTGCCCTCGCGCTCGCCACCCTCTCGGGCTGCAGCAGCGAGGGCAAGGGCGCCCCCGCTTGGACGGCCGGCGTCACGCCGAGCGCCAGCGGGACAGCGGCACCGACCGATCCGTCCGCGGGCAGCGCGACGCCGGGCTCGTCCCCGGCGTCCACCGCCTCCGGCCCGGCGGAACCGGGCTCGACGGCGTCGGCCTGGAAGGTTTTCACCGACCCGGCGAAGACCGTCAGTTTCGAGCTCCCTCAGGAGTGGATCGCCCAGTCGGTGCCCCCGGAGCAGGGAACCCTGCCCGGCGCCCTCAAGGTCGAGGTCAAGGACGCTAAGGGCGGCTACCTCGCCACCCTGCAGACCGGACTCCTGCCCCGGCCCGCCCCGGAGTGTGCGGGCGACGCCGCGAAACCCTACGTCGTTGTCAGCAGTGTCCCGCTGGATCTGCCGCACCGCGGCGGCGAAGGCACCATCGACCCGCGGGTGGTGTATCGGGTGGTCCAGGGCTACAAGTACTTCGGCTCCTACGGCATCACCAACGTCGTCGGCGGCACGGAGGGAAAGTCGTGCTTGCTGCAGAACCTGGTCCGCGGTCCCGAGGGCAAGGGTGACTACTCCTTCGCTGACCTGACGGAGCTGAAGGCGTTTGCCCCGGACGAGAAGGTCGCACCCGCCAGGGCATTTGACACCCTCGACCAGGCGGCCGAATACGTCAACGAAGGCACGGAATTCGCCAACGTCCAGCGGATGCTAATGTCTCTGGAGATCAAGAACTAGTCCCGCACCGCCCGCACCCACCCGGGCCGGGAGCGGTCACGTCACCCGCCGTTAACCTCACCCCCCCCGGAGATACATGGAACGCTCTGTAGCCGCCCGCATGGCCTTCAAGACCGTGGCCGACACGAAGGTTGCCCTCGCGGTGTCCGTGGCACGCAATTCCGGCTACAGCGGGTTCGTGGAGTCCCTGTCCGTGACCTCCGGCGGTGAGGACGTCCCGCTCACCGAACTCTCGGACCACCATGGCGGGCGCTTCCACTACATGGAATTCGCCGACCCCACCGAGGTGCTCGTGCAGTACACGGCCACCGTCACCGGCTTCGCGCTGCCCGAGGAACCCCGGTTGATGGAACTCATCCGTTACGTCCGGCCGAGCCGCTATGCCGAGTCCGACCGGCTGCTGCCGACCGCCTACGCGGAATTCGGCGGCCTGCAGGGTGCCGAGCTGGTGCTCGCGGTGCGCAACTGGGTGTTCAGCGAGCTGCGCTATATCAGCGGATCCTCCCGGGGGACCGACGGTGCCGTCGAGACCCTGCTGCACCGCCGCGGGGTCTGCCGCGACTTCGCCCACCTGGCGGTCTCGCTGCTGCGCGCCAAGAATGTTCCGGCACGGCTGGCTGCGGTGTACGCCCCCGGACTAAGCCCCATGGACTTCCACGCGGTGGCCGAGGCCCACATTAACGGCGCCTGGTACGTCATCGACCCCACGGGCCTTGCACCGCGCGAGAGCATGCTGCGAATCACCGCGGGCCGGGATTCCTCTGATACCGCGTTCCTGTCGACCGTGGGCGGCAGCCTGTCGCTGACGCAGTTCACCGTCACCGCCATCGTCGACGGCGACCTGCCGGAAGAGGATCCGGAGAAGCTGGTCACCCTGCAGTAGCGATGCTCCCGGAGCCAGGTCAGAGCTGGACGCGCTGGCGGTAGTTGCGTGGTGTTTCGCCTGCGTCGTTGAGGAAGTGCCGGTTGAAGTTGGAGAGGTTCGAGAAGCCGACTTCGAAGCAGATGTCGGAGATGGCTTTGTCGCTGTGTTCCAGCAGGCGCCGTGCATGGGCGAGCCGGAGTTTGCGGACCAGATCACTGAAGTTCTGGCCGGTGGCGCGTTTGAAGTATTTCGAAAACGTCGGTTCTGACATACCGACCAGGGCCGCAGCCTCGGACATTTTGACGCTGCCGGCGTGGTTACTGAAGACGTACTCGAGGACGATGTCCACCACGGCCGCGGCCTGGGAGTCCAGTTGGGGTCTGAACCATTCATCGGCCAGGTAGCGCCGCTCCTCCTGGGGTGCGCGGGCCAGCACCGTGAGGAGCTCAAAAAGGTGGTGCAGCCGCTCCAAGCCAGTTGATGCGCCCATGGCATTGATGGATGCGGCTGCAGACTCGGCTGACGGTCCCAGGAACTCGATCCCGCGTGAGCACTGTTCCAGCAGGGGTTTGACTTCGGCCATTTCCGGAATGACCGCAGCGGCCTGTTCAACCCATTTTCCGTCGAACTGGATGAGGGCGTCCCTGCCATGGAGGACTTCTCCGGGGTCGAGGTCGCTGACCCAGTCGTGCGGCAGCCCCGGTCCCACCAGGGCCACGTGCCCGGCCTCGAACGTGCCGATGTGGTCTCCCACGATGAATTTTCCGGTGCCTTTCCGGATCAGGTGCAGTTCGTATTCCGGATGGTAGTTCCAGCGTGCCACCGGGCTGGGATAGTCGTGCTCGTGCCACCGGACTGAGTGGCTGGGGTCCTCCGGGATGACCTCCCGGTTGGCGCGCATGCCCAGTAGTCGTTCCGCAAGCCGGGCCGCTGCGCTGTCAATGGTGCCTGCGCCGTCGCTGGGGTCCGCGCTCATCGTGGCCCTCCCTGAAGTGGGGTTATGAAATAGGGACAGCACTTCAACTGCCTCCTCCTAGGGTAGCGCCCGGCTGCGGACAGGCCAGGAAAATTAGTATCAGAAACTGGCAACCACGGCGCTAGTTGTGTCCTATCCCACAGGCCTAATGTTGAGGAACACCAGCGATGCACCCCGGCTTCCAGCCCCGGTCCCGCTCCCGGCGCCGCACCCCGACACAGCAGTCGGAGTGCCGGTCGCATCGCATCCCCCGAAGAACAAAGGAGTCCTTGAATGCGCGCAAAAACACGCGTCGCCGCACTGGCCGCAGGTGCCCTGTGCGTGGCGCTCAGCGCCTCGGCCTGTGCAGGTGCCGGCGGCGGCAACTCCGCCGGTGACCCGAACGCCATCAATGTGCTGATGGTGAACAACCCCCAGATGGAGGACCTGCAGCGGCTCACCGCGGATAACTTCACGAAGGAGACCGGCATCCGGGTCAACTACACCGTCCTGCCGGAAAACGACGTCCGCGCCAAGATCAGCCAGGAATTCTCCAGCCAGGCCGGCCAGTACGACATTGCGTCACTGTCCAACTACGAGATCCCGTTCTATTCCGCCAACGGGTGGCTGGCGCCGCTGGACCATGTGGCCCAGGATCCCGAGTTCAACCAGGCGGACATCCTGCCGGCCTACACGGCGTCGCTGACGGGCAAGGACGGCAAGCTCTACGGTGAACCGTTTTACGGGGAATCCTCCTTCCTGATGTACCGGAAAGACATCTTCGACGCCAAGGGCCTGACGATGCCGGAGAAGCCCACCTGGGACGAGGTCGCAGCCCTCGCCGCCCAGGCCGACGGCGCCGCCCCGGGCATGAAGGGGATCTGCCTGCGCGGCCAGCCCGGCTGGGGCCAGGTTTTTGCGCCGCTGACCACGGTGGTAAACACCTTCGGCGGGACATGGTTCGACAAGGACTGGAACGCGCAGGTCAACGCCCCGGAGTTCACCGAGGCGGTTGACTTCTACACCAACCTGGTCCGGGACCACGGTCCGGCGGGGGCCGCGCAGGCCGGGTTCACCGAGTGCCTGAACAATATGAGCCAGGGCAAGGTCGCCATGTGGTACGACGCCACGTCGGCGGCCGGCGCCCTGGAAGCCGAGGCTTCCCCGGTAAAGGGCAAGATCGGCTACGCCCAGGCACCGGTGAAGGAGACCAAGTCCTCCGGCTGGCTGTGGACCTGGTCCTGGGCCGTGCAGGCGGCCTCCAAGAAGCAGGATGCCGCCGGGAAGTTCATCGCCTGGGCGAGTTCGAAGGAGTACGAGGAACTGGTGGCGTCCAGGCTCGGCTGGTCCAAGGTCCCGTCCGGCAAGCGCATCTCCACCTACGAGAACACCGAGTTCCAGCAGGCCGCGCCGTTCTTCGAGGCCGAACGTTTCGCCATTGAGAACGTTGATCCGACCAACCCCGGTGTCCAGCCGCGTCCGGCGGTGGGCATCCAGTTTGTCGGTATTCCCGAGTTCGCGGCCCTGGGCACCAGGGTGTCCCAGGGGGTCAGCTCCGCCATCGCCGGCCAGGGTACTGTCGCCGACGCGGTGGCCAACGGGCAGGAAGCCGCCCAAAAAGTCGGCGACAAGTACAAGAAGTAACAACCTAACCGCAGGAGAACATCATGACTAACGCAACGGCGCGCGTCTCCCGGCACGGGAGCACCGCAGCCAAGCCCTCCAGGGACAACAGAGACGCCAGAACGCGGGAACGGGCTGTGGCCTGGGTACGGCGTGCACCGCTGCTTCCGGCCCTGATCTTCCTCATCATCGTCACCCAGCTACCGTTCGTGGTGACCCTGGTCATCTCGTTCATGAACTGGAACAGCATGAGCCCGGACACCACCGGGTTTGCCGGGTTCGAGAACTACGTCCAGGTCCTCACCGACCCCTACTTTCAGCATGCCATCATCACCACGATCATCATGACCGTCTCCGTGGTCCTGGCCAGCCTGGTCCTCGGCCTCGGACTGGCCCTGCTCCTGGACAAGAAGTTCATCGGCCGCGGACTGGCCCGAACCCTGCTGATCGCACCCTTCCTCGTGGTGCCGGTGGCCGCGGCGCTCATCTGGAAGCACGCCATCCTCAACCCCGTCTACGGCCTGATCAACGGCACCCTCACCTGGCTCTGGGCACTGTTCGGCAGCGACACCCCGCCACAGACTGACCTGCTGACCACGGCGCCCCTGCTGGCCATCATCATCTCCCTGGTCTGGCAGTGGACACCATTCATGATGCTCATCCTGCTCGCCGGTCTGCAGTCCCGCCCCATGGACACGGTCGAAGCGGCCCAGATGGACGGCGCCACTCCCTGGGCAATTTTCCGCCACCTCACCCTGCCGCACCTGCGCCAGTACCTGGAACTCGGCGGACTGCTGGGGGCCATCTACATCGTGCAGAATTTCGACGCCGTCTTCACTCTCACCTCCGGCGGCCTGGGCACGGCCAACCTGCCCTACGCCATCTACGAAACGTTCTACTACGCCAACGAATACGGCTTGGCGTCCGCCGCCGGCGTCGTGGTGGTCATCGGCACCATCATCGTGGCGACCTTCGCACTCCGCACCGTTTTCTCGCTCTTCAAGAAGGAGGCAGCACGATGAGCACGCTCACCCCCACTGAGCCCCGGGCATCCGTCCCCGGCCCGGCCGCCCGCACCACCGGTTCCCGGCGGCGCGGCAAGTCCCGCATGGACCCCACCCGGAACAACACGGCCGCCGGGATCGCGGCCTGGCTGCTGGCCCTGCTGTTCGCGGTACCGGTCCTGTGGATGATCCTAACCTCCTTCCACTCGGAAACCGACGCCGCGACGAACCCGCCCTCCGTCACCGCCCCCCTGACGCTGGACGCCTACATGGAGTTCTTCGGGACAACATCCGGAGTCAGCCCGTGGCCGTCGCTGATCAACTCCGCCACCGCCTCGATCTTCTCCACCGTCCTGGTGCTGCTGCTGGCGATCCCGGCCGCGTACGCCCTGTCCATCCGGCCGGTGAAGAAGTGGTCCGACGTCATGTTCTTCTTCCTCTCCACCAAGATGATGCCAGTCGTCGCCGCGGTTTTGCCGCTCTACCTCGTCGCCAAAAACATCGGCGCGCTGGACAACATCTGGTTCCTGGTCCTGATGTACACCTCGATGAACCTGCCCATCGCCGTGTGGATGATGCGCTCCTTCCTCGAGGAAGTGCCGGTCGAAATGCTGGAGGCCGCCCAGATCGACGGCGCGGGCCTGCTGCTGACGCTCCGCAAGGTGGTGGCCCCCGTGGCGATGCCCGGCATCGCCGCCACCGCCCTGATCTGCTTCATCTTCAGCTGGAACGAACTGCTCCTGGCCCGGGTCCTCACCGGGGTCGTGGCCGGCACCGCCCCGGTCTTCCTCACCGGCTTCGTCTCAGGCCAGGGCCTGTTCCTCGCCAAAGTCTGCGCCGGCGCCGTTGTGGTCTCGCTGCCGGTGCTGTTCGCCGGCTTCGCCGCCCAGGACAAACTCGTCCAGGGCCTCTCCCTCGGCGCCGTCAAGTAGCGCCGCCAAATAGCGCCGTCCCATAGCCAGCCCAGTCTCTTCGATCCGTACACGAAAAAGGAGTACTTCGATGACAACATTCACCGCGCAGTCCCGCACCTCCGGGTATCCGGAAGTACCAGCCACGATGCGCGCCGCCGTCCTCAAGCGCCAGGGCGAGATGGCCATGGAAACCCTGTCCGTCCCGCAACTGGACGCGGACCAGGTCCTGGTGCAGGTCGCCGCCGTCGGCATCTGCGGCAGCGATGTCCACTACTACGAGCACGGAAGGATCGGCGACTACGTCGTGGACCACCCGCTGATCCTGGGTCACGAACTCTCCGGACGGATCGCCGCCGTCGGAAGCGCCGTGGACTCCGCCCGCATCGGCCAGCGGGTCGCCGTCGAGCCCCAGCGGCCCTGCCGCACGTGTAAGCAGTGCAAGGCCGGCCGGTACAACCTGTGCCCGGACATCGAGTTCTACGCCACGCCGCCGATCGACGGCGCCTTCGCCGAATACGTGAGAATCCAGAGCGACTTCGCCTACGACATCCCGGATGGCGTCAGCGACGAGGCGGCCGCCCTGATCGAACCGCTCTCCGTAGGTCTCTGGGCCTGCAAACGGGCCGGGATCGAGCCGGGCAGCCGCGTCCTTATTGCCGGGGCAGGCCCGATCGGCATCATCGCCGCCCAGGCCGCCCGCGCTTTCGGCGCCACCGAAATCTACATCACGGATATCGCCGACGACCGTCTGGCCTTCGCCCTGGAACATGGCGCCACCCACGCCCTCAACGCCAGGACGGACAGTGTTGAAGGGCTCGACGTCGACGCCTTCATTGACGCATCCGGCGCCCCGCAGGCCGTCCGCGCCGGGATCAAAGCCGTCGGACCGGCAGGAAAGGTCATCCTGGTGGGGCTCGGGGCCGACGACGTCGAACTCCCCGTCTCCTACATCCAGAACCGGGAAATCTGGCTTTCCGGTGTCTTCCGCTACACCAACACCTGGCCGCTGGCCATCCAGCTCATCGCGGACGGCAAGGTGGACTTGGACATCCTGGTCACCGGCAGGTTCGCCCTGGCCGACTCCGAGGATGCACTCAAAGCCGGGAAGCAGCCCGGACAGCTGAAAGCCGTCGTCTACCCGGGCCGCTGACCAGAAGACCCGAAAGGAAGCAGCAATGCTACAAGAAGACACGGTGGTCGTCATAGGCGAGTCCCTCGTCGACATCATCAGCGATCCCCGGCAGCCGGAGGAGATCCAGGTCCACCCGGGCGGAAGTCCCCTCAACGTGGCGGTGGGGGCAGCGCGACTGGGCTTGCAAACGAGCCTGGTGACCCACTTCGCCGCTGACCGGCATGGGCTTCTGATCGGAGAGCACCTCCGGTCGAACGGAGTTCACGTGATCAACGGCGGAACCTCACCGACGTCAACGGCCCTCGCCACGCTGGGGCCGGACGGGGCCGCCGACTACACGTTCGCCATCACGTGGGAAATCAACAACGCATCCCTGCGGGCCCTGGCGGCCATCAGGGATTCCACCCACGTCCACACTGGATCCATCGCCACTGTGCTGCCACCCGGGGACCAAGCCACGCTTGACCTCGTCAGGGCAGCCGGTGAGCACGCGACGATCAGTTATGATCCCAACTGCCGGCCCGCCGTCAGCGCCGATGCGGCCGCAGCGCGCCGACAGGCGGAACTCTTCATTGCAGCCAGCGACGTCGTCAAAGCCAGCGATGAAGACCTGCGCTGGCTCTACCCGGACCGGACCCCGGATGAAACCCTGGCAGCCTGGCTGGAACTCGGCCCGGCGATCGTGGCCTTGACGCGGGGAGTCTCGGGACCGGTCATCGTCTCCCGTCAAGGGAGGGTGGAAATGGCGGCAGAGCCCATCGTCGTTGCCGACACAGTGGGTGCCGGTGACTCCTACATGGCAGCCCTCATCTCCGGGCTTGCCCAATTGGGTGCCCTTGGCGGGAGCGGCAGACGACGGCTGGAAGGCCTGACACTGGCGGAACTGCAGGTGCTGGCTGCCTATGCCAACCGCGCGGCAGCGGTGACCTGTTCCCGGCAGGGCGCGAATCTGCCCGGGAAGGACGAACTCGGTCCTATGGCTGTACCGTCCACGGCCCGGGGATCTGCACAGGGTCAGGATTGACCATCGAAACCGGGCATTGACGGACCGCCGCCGGAGGTCCCGCGGATGGTCAGTGCGCCGCCACCGAGGCCCGCAGCTTCTCTGTCAGACGCAGCAGCTCCTGCTGCTCGGCCGCCGTCAGCGCCGGAACCACCAGCGCGGCGATGTCGCGGACGTGCTCCCGGCCGATTTGCTTCTGGAGTTCCCAGCCCGCTTCGGTGAGCTTGACCAGGACGCCGCGGCCGTCGTCCGGAGCCGGCATGCGCTCCACCAGGCCGCGCTTTTCGAGGCGCTCCACCAGCCGGCTCAGGCTGGACTGGCTCAGCAGCACATGGTCGTTGAGCTCGTTCTGGCGCAGCCAGCCCGACGGACAGCGCGAGAGCGTAAACAGCACGTCATACTCGTTGATGGCGAGGCCCTTGAAGGCGGGGCCGGCCTGCAGCCGACGCATCACCGCCACCTGGGCGCGGAACAGGGATTCCCAGGTTTCCGCGGCCAGGCGGACCGGCGACTCGGAGATTTTCGTGGACATCACACGCTCTGGGTGTCGGCGTGGCTGGCGGCGTGGCTGGAGGGCTGACCGGCGGCGGCCAGGGATGCGGCGACGCGGCCGGCGTGGGTGGGCGGTTCTGGGACATGGGCGGGGGTCTTGTCGGCGTATTCCTTGCGCAGGACCGGCAGGACCTCTTCGCCGAACAGGTCCAGCTGTTCCAGCACGGTCTTCAGCGGCAGGCCGGCGTGATCGATGAGGAAGAGCTGGCGCTGGTAGTCGCCGAAGTATTCCCGGAAGGTCAGCGTTTTTTCGATGACTTCCTGCGGGCTGCCGACGGTCAGTGGCGTCTGTGAAGTGAAGTCCTCGAGCGACGGGCCGTGGCCGTAGACCGGGGCGTTGTCGAAGTAGGGGCGGAACTCCTTGACGGCGTCCTGCGAGTTCTTCCGCATATAGAACTGTCCGCCGAGGCCCACGATCGCCTGGTCGGCCTGGCCGTGGCCGTAGTGCTCATAGCGTTCACGGTAGAGGCCGATCAGCTGCTGGTAGTGCTCCTTGGGCCAGAAGATGTTGTTCGCGAAGAAGCCGTCGCCATAGTAGGCAGCGACTTCTGCGATCTGCGGCGTGCGGATCGAACCGTGCCACACGAAGGGCGCGACGCCGTCGAGCGGGCGCGGGGTGGAGGTGAAGTTCTGCAGCGGCGTGCGGTGCTTGCCGGACCAGTTGACGGTGTCCTCGTCCCAGAGGCGGCGCAGCAGGCTGTAGTTCTCAATCGCGAGTTCGACGCCGTCCTGGATGTTCTTGCCGAACCAGGGGTAGACGGGGGCGGTGTTGCCGCGGCCCAGGACCAGGTCCACGCGCCCGTCGGCCAGGTGCTGGAGCATGGCGAAGTCCTCGGCGATCTTCACCGGGTCATTGGTGGTGATGAGGGTCGTGGCCGTGGACAGGATGATGCGCTCTGTCTGGGCGGCGATGTAGGCCAGGGTGGTGGTGGGAGAGGAAGAGAAGAACGGCCGATTGTGGTGCTCGCCAATGGCGTAGACATCCATTCCGATTTCCTCGACCTTTTTGGCGATCGCCACGGACGCCTTGATACGTTCGTGCTCCGTGGGCGTGCGGCCCGTGGTGGGGTCGGTGGTGATATCGCTGACGCTGAATACGCCGATCTGCATGATGTGCCTTTCCGTGGCCGGAGACTTCCGGGAGCTGCTTCAACTATAACCGATATACATGCATTTGCATCTATCGGACGGTATAACGTCCGCCACGTCCGAATATTCCCGGGCTGGGCTGCCGCGGGCTGGAGGACGGGCCGGAGGCCACCTCAACCTGGAAGGGAGCCGCTGCAACCCGGGCAAAAGGGCTTACTCTGGGACGCTCCGGGGGCTATCTTCGTAGCCTGGAGGATACTCACATGATGAAAAGGCTCGGAACGGCTGCGGCTGCTGCTATCTTGCTCGCAATCAGCCTTGTGATCTCGGGATGCACTGCCTCGCGGCTGGATCCGGCGGGTGGGGTGGATCCGCGGGCAGTGCTGGAGGAGTTCAAAGGCCTGGGCATGGTGGAACACCTGGAGGCGCTGCAGCGCATCGCTGATGACAATGATGGCAACCGCGCCTCGGGGACCTCCGGTTATGAGGACTCGGCGCGGTACGTGGAGGATCAGTTGCGCGCGGCCGGGTACACCCCGGTCCGGCAGGCCTTCACTTTCCGGAGCGACGGCAGGAACCGCAAACAGGTGGAGACCTTCAACATTCTCGCCGACACGGAGGGCGGCGCCGAGAACACCGTGGTGGTGGGCGGCCACCTGGACTCCGTGCGTGAGGGGCCGGGTATCAACGACAATGCCAGCGGGGTCGCGGCCAAGCTGGAGATCGCCGCCTGGCTGAAGGAAAGCGGGATCACCCCTGTCAACCGGGTCCGGTTCGCGTTCTGGGGCGCCGAGGAGGACGGCTTCTACGGTTCCCAGCACTAAATCGATGAGCTGGGCCGCACCGGGAAACAGCAGACCGCGGCGAACCTGAACGTGGACATGCTGGCCTCCCCGAACGGGGTCCGGTCAATTCACGACGGCGACGGGTCGGACTTCAGGCAATCCGGGCCGGCCGGTTCCCAGCAGATCGAGGACGTCTTCTTCCGGTTCTTCGAGGAGAACTCGCTGCCGGCGGAGAGCACGCCCTTTGAAGGCGGGTCCGATTACGAACCGTTCCTGCAGGCCGGCGTTCCCGGCGGCGGGCTGTTCAGCGGAGATGTGAAGAACAAGACCGAAGCCCAGGTGCAGTCCTTTGGCGGCGTGGCCGGCCGGGATCTCGATCCCTGCCACCACAGGGCCTGCGACACCATCAGCAACATCAACGCGGACCTGCTCAAGGAAATGTCCGCCGCGCTGGCCTACGCCACCGCCGCCTATGCACTGGCCCCGCGGGACTGACCTCCGGCTCCTGCACAGCAGGTTGCGCCCCACGCCGCTAGGCGTTGGGCCCCACGCCGCTGCGGGGGTCGGATCCTGGAGTACTCAAGTCGGATCCCGGACTACTTGATTCGGACGTGTCTCCGTGTAAGTACAGCCAAGTAGAGCCGGCCAGATATCGACCAAGTATTCGAGTACGGCCTACGGAGCCGTTGGCCACGAAACCTGGCTACTGTCGAAACAGAGGTTTGAAGCCTTAACTGCATTTCGGAGTATCCGCGGTGGGGAAGCCAGGTATTGCTGCTGGGGGAAATAGCGGCGGCCGCAGTATTCCGCTTGTGCGGCATTTCTTGAAAAGTAGAAGGGTCCGGACGAAGATTGTCCGCCACCCGTCACACACAAGCTGGCAGGAGCCTCCCCATTCCTGACCACGCTCATGGCAGGGAACGAGGGAGATCATGCCGATTATCAGGGATCCGCACCTGTTTAACGAGCAGAGCCTGTTCGTCGACCTGGAGGGGGTGCTGGGCTGCCGCCTCTTTCTGAAGATTGAGGGGTTCAATTTCGCCGGCTCAATCAAACTTAAGCCCGCGCGGGAGATGGTCGAGCGCGCCGAGCGGGAGGGGTTGATCGGCCCTGGCTCCATCCTCGTGGAGTCCTCATCGGGCAACCTCGGCGTCGCGCTCAGCATGATCGCTGCCAGCAAGGGGTACCGCTTCGTGTGTGTGATCGATCCGCGCTGTAACCCGCCAACCCGGCAACTTATGGAGTCGCTCGGGGCACAGGTGGACCTGGTCACCGAACCGGATCCCGTCGACGGCTTCCTCGGAGCCCGGCTCAACCACGTGCGGGACCTGTGTGCGTCCGACGAGCGGTACATCTGGCTCAACCAGTACACCAATCCCGGCAATTGGGGAGCGCACTACCGCTGGACTGCCCCCGAGATCTCCAATCAGTTCCCCGACCTGGACGTGCTGTTCGTGGGAGCAGGGACAACGGGGACCTTGATGGGTTGCGCGCGGTACTTCCGTGAGCACCGGCCGGATGTCCGGATTGTCGCGGTCGATGCCGCAGGATCGGTCTCGTTCGGCGGCCAGCCCGCCGCCCGCCTGATCCCGGGACTCGGCATGAGCGTGCGGCCGCCGCAGCTCGACGAGGCCTTGATCGATGACGTGGTGATGGTCGAAGAACTGGACACGGTGCGCGCCTGCCACTGCCTCGCCGCTGCCGGCTTCACGCTCGGTGGCTCCACCGGGACCGTGGTCCACGGCGCCGCGTCTTGGCTCACCGAACACGACGCCCAGGACCTGACGGCGGTGGCCATTTCCCCGGACATGGGCCGACCCTACCTGGACACTGTCTACAGCCCTGACTGGGTGCATGATCATTTCGGCGCCGAAGCGCTGGCAACCGCCGACGATTTGGCAGGGGCTCCGGGCCGACGGTCCGACCCGGTGTCGGAGCCACAGCACCCGGCACGTGAAGCGGTGGCCGGTTACGCCGCAACCGCCGCCTCAGGGAATTTCCGGCAGTGAAAATGCGTCTCGATAACCTGCAGGGCGTTCCGCGCCCCATATCTCCCATCGATCTCCCCATTCCTGATGCAACCGCGGCTCCGGCCGGGAACGGATCTCCAGCCACGCCGGCCCCGCGTACGGCCGTTGCCTTGGAGCGCCGGCTGGCGGAGCTGCTCGCATCGGTGGTTAAGAAGGACGACGTCCCCGTGGACGCCAACTTCTTCTACGAACTAGGCGCGGACTCGCTGCTGATGGCGCAGTTCTGCGCCCGCGTGCGCAAGCAGCCGGACCTGCCGTCGGTGTCGATCAAGGACATTTACCAGCACCCAACGATCTCGGCGCTGGCTGTGGCCCTGGCACCGGCGGAAGAGGCGA
>NZ_JBVAYZ010000039.1:0-18420 GCF_055412865.1 Pseudarthrobacter ribosi
CCGCCGCTGCGGCGCGTGTCGCGGCTGCCGCCGGTGGTGCGGCCGCCGTCACGACCGCCGCCGGTGGCGCCGGCGTCGCGTCCGCCCGTCCGGGCGCTGTCACGTCCGCCGGTGCGGGCGCTGTCGCGTCCGCCGGTGCTCTGTCCCGTGCGGGGGGCGTTCTTCTTGCCGGTCTCGCCCAGGTCCTCCAGGACCTCGGCGTCGACGCCGGCCAGCACACGCTTGTCGCGGGGCAGCCGGCCCTTGGTGCCCTCGGGGATGTCGAGTTCCTCGAAGAGGTGCGGCGAGGAGGAGTAGGTTTCCACGGGCTCCGGGACGCTTAGGCCCAGGGCCTTGTTGATCAGGCCCCAGCGGGGCATGTCGTCCCAGTCAACGAAGGTCACGGCGGTGCCCTTGTTGCCGGCGCGGCCGGTGCGGCCCACGCGGTGCAGGTAGATCTTTTCGTCTTCAACGCACTGGTAGTTGATGACGTGGGTGACGTCGTCGACGTCGATGCCGCGGGCGGCAACGTCGGTGGCGACGAGGACGTCCACCTTATTGTTGCGGAAGGCGCGCAGCGCCTGCTCGCGGGCGCCCTGGCCGAGGTCGCCGTGGATGGCGGCGGCGGCGAAGCCGCGGTCCACGAGTTCCTCGGCAACCTTGGCGGCGGTGCGCTTGGTCTTGGTGAAGATGATGGTGCGGCCGCGGCCGCGGGCCTGCAGGATGCGGGCGACGACCTCGATCTTGTCCATGCTGTGGGCACGGTAGATCAGCTGGCGGATGTCGCGCTTGGTCAGGCCCTCGTCATCGGGGTCGGCCGCACGGATGTGCGTCGGTTTGGTCATGTAGCGGCGCGCCATGGCGACGACCGGACCGGGCATGGTGGCCGAGAACAGCAGGGTCTGGCGGACGGCGGGCGTGCCGGCGATGAGGGTCTCGACGTCCGGGAGGAAGCCGAGGTCCAGCATCTCGTCGGCCTCGTCAAGGATGACCATCTTGACGTTCTTCAGCACGAGGTGCTTCTGCTTGTAGAGATCGATAAGGCGCCCGGGGGTGCCGACGACGACCTCGACGCCCTTCTGGAGGGCCTCGACCTGCGGCTCGTAGGCACGGCCGCCGTAGATCGTAGTGATGCGGGCGTTGCGCTTGCGGGCGGCGTTCTGCAGGTCATTGGCGACCTGGACGGCGAGCTCGCGGGTCGGCACAATCACAAGGGCCTGCGGGGCGCCGGGCGCGGGCAGCGAGTCATAGCCCGCGTCATCCGGTCCGACGACGCGCTGCAGCGCCGGGATGCCGAAGCCGAGGGTCTTGCCGGTGCCGGTCTTGGCCTGGCCGATGATGTCGTGGCCGGTGAGGGCGACGGGCAGGGTCATGGCCTGGATCGGGAAGGGGTGCGTGATGCCGGCGTCGGCCAGCGACTCCACGATGTCGGCGCGGACGTTGAAGTCGGCGAAGGTTTTCTCGGCTATCTCGTGCGGCTTCTCGTCCGAGATGATGGTCTCTTCCGGCTCGAGCGTTTCCGTTCCGGATTCGTCGGTCAGAAGTTGGTGCGTGTGCAATTCACTCACTAGGGGAGTTTCCTTATTCATTTTGGGCTGCGCTGCTTGCTCAACGGGGCCGGCCGGGTGGCCGTTCCGGAGCACGCTCAGGCGCGCAGGCAATTCCAGTGGAAGCCGATCGCGGGCTATCTAAATGCTGGCACTGGGGACCAGCGGGTCTGTCTCAAGATCGCGTAGGGGCGGGCTTGTTGAATTCGAAAATCAAGGAAATCAACGACCGGGCATCCATATCTACCCTTCCAGTCTAGCTGTACGCGGCCCGGATCCCCGACTGACACCGCAGACGGCGCGCGGGAGCGCCGCCGCTTGCCTAACCCACCAGCTCCAGCCGGACCTCGCGGGTGGCAATGTCGGAGGAGACAATCCGCACCCGGACCTGGGTGCCGGGTTCCAGTTCGCCGGGGCAGCGGGCGGTCACCGCGGGGTCGGCGATTTGCACGATTCCGGAGGGTCCGTTGCCGTTCCCCGTCTTGGGGCCGCCGCCTCCGTTCCCGTTTTTGCCGTTCGCATTCTTCCCGTTGCGGGGGTTTTTGGACCCCGAAATCACGACGGCGTCGAACTCCTGGCCGACATGGTTCACCAGGAGCGCCGCCTCGACGGTGTCGAGGGAGAGCCGCTCCAGTTTGGCAGCGAGCTGGTCCGAGGTCGCCATGATCCCCGGAAGGGAGGGAAGGGCAGCGCGGGCCCAGTCCGGGACGGACGTGCCGTTGCTGAGCGCTTCGCAGATGACCAGGACGAACCGGTCGATCAGCCGGCGCAGCGGGGCGGTGGAGTGGGCGTAGGCAGCGCCGATGGCAGCCTGGGTGGCGGCCTCGGGCACGGTTCCGTCGAAGGGGGTGTAACCGGCGCCGCGGAACAGCATGCCGGCCGAGTGTACGATCGCCAGCTGGCGCGGGTCCGTCGGATCCAGGGTGCGCAGGTATTCGCCGTAGCTCATTTCGCCGTCCCAGGGCTTGCCCAGGGCGCGGGTCTGGCGGTGGAAGTGCGCCAGCGAGGCTTCATCCGGGGCCGGCATGGTGCGCAGGATGCCGACCTTGCCCGCCAGCATGATCTCCGCGGCGGCCATCCCCGTCATCAGCGAGATCTGGGCGTTCCAGTCCTCCACGGGCAGCGGCGGCGCAGCGGCAATCCGGTAGCCGCCGTCGGCCAGCTGTTCGATTTCCTGTTCCGGCATGTTCAGGCTGGCGCCGCCGCGGAGCCGTTCCAGCTCGACCCGCTTTATCCCGACTTCCTTGAGCAACCGCAGCACGGGGGCGGCGGTCCCGGCGTCGAGTTCGGCCTGCACCCCCCGGTAGCTGAGCTTCGCCCGGCTGCGGACCGTCGCGCGGCGGACCAGCGCCGCGGACACCTTGGCCGCGGCGTCCAGCTCGAATTCCCACACGAACGCAGCGCACAGCTGGCCGGCGAGCAGGCTGCCGGCCTCTTCGCTGATGATTTCCGGATGCAGCGGAATCCGGCCGTCCGGGGTGTAGTAGGTCTGGCCGCGGCGGCGGGTTTCGGCGTCGAGCGCCCCGCCGGGGACCACAAAGGAGGGGACGTCGGCGATCGCATAGAAGACCTTGTAGCCCTCCCCGGTACGGTCGATGAAGAGGGCCTGGTCCAGGTCCGTGGAGGAGGCCGGATCGATCGTCACGAACTCGATATGCGTGAAATCCAGCTCCGGCAGCTCGTGCCCGGCGACGGCCTCCTTGGCTTCCCGGAGCGCATCCTCCGGGAAGGGGCCCGGCAACTCCAGCGTCGTGCGCAGCGCGTTGAGCGCCTCGGCAAGTTGGTTCTTCTGCTGGCGGACATTCGGGGTCAAGCGATGATGGGACACGAAAATCAGATTAGCTCCATTTGCGCCATTAGTCTTGGATCATGAGCACATCCCCGGCTGATCCTGCCCGTTACAACACCTTCCTGATGGATCTGCTCGGCGTCATGGCCTACGGCGAGCTTTCCGCCTTCGAACGGCTCTCCTCCGATGCCCGGTATTCACCCACCCTCCACGACCGTGCGGTGCTGGGCCGGCTCGCCGTGATCGAGTTCGAGCACTACGAGCTGGTGAGCGCCAAAATCGACGCCATGGGCCAGGATGTGGAGGCCGCCATGCTGCCGTTCCAGCCGTCCGTGGACCATTTTCACGAACGCACGCGCCCGGCGGACTGGTACGAGTCGCTGATGAAGGCGTACGTGATCGACACCGTCTCGGCCGATTTCTACCGCGCCATTTCCCGCTACGTCGACGCCGGAACCCGCGCCCTGGTGGAGCGGATCCAGGCCGACGGGGGAGCCACGGAGGTGCTGCGGGAACGGCTCAAGACAGCCCTGGCCGATGACCCGCGGCTGGCCTCGCGGCTGGCACTCTGGGCCAGGCGCCTGCTCGGGGAAGCACTGACCCAGGCGCAGCGGGTGAGTTTTGAGCACTCGTTTGTCGGGGGCCTGATCGGCGCGGACGAGGACCGGTCCAAGGAACTTGTCCGCGAACTGATGGACGAACTGGCCGCGAACCACACCCGCCGGATGACCCAGCTCGGCCTGGCCGGCTGACCGGACGCCCGAACGGTCAAGGCCGGTCCGGGGCCGGCCCCGGCCGGACCGGTTCGGCGCTTTCTCAGCGTTCAGTTCCCCGCGTTCAGTTCCCCGCGGCGTCGAGGGCCGCGAGCAGGGCCTGGGCGGCGGCGGCGGGATCTTCGGCTTCGGTGATGGCGCGGACGACCACGATCCTGCTCGCCCCGGCCTCCACCACCTGCTCCACGTTGTCGAGGTCAATGCCGCCGATCGCGAACCAGGGCACCTCTCCCGCGACCTTGCCCTCGCGCTTGTCACCGGCCAGGACCGATGCCCGGCGGGTCGCGTCGGCCGCATGGCGCACCAGCTCGAGTCCGACGGCGGCGCGCCCCGGCTTGGTGGGGGTGGCCCACACCGGCCCGACACAGAAGTAGTCCAGGCCGCTACGGCCGGGGGCGGCGGCGATGGCCGCGTCCACCTGGTCCGGGGTGTGCGTGGAGAGACCGATCACGGTGTCCTTGCCCAGGAAGTTCCGCGCGGCTCCAAGGGGGATGTCCTTCTGGCCGACATGGAACACCGGAGCCCCGGAGAGCGAGGCGAGGTCCGCCCGGTCGTTGACGGCCCAGAGCCGGCCGTGCCGACGGGCCGCCTCGTGCAGGACTTCCAGGAGTTCCAGCTCCTCGGCCGCCTCCAGGGACTTGTCGCGCAGCTGGATGATGTCAACGCCGCCGGAAAAGGCCGCGTCCACGAAGTCCGCAAAGTCGCCGCGATCCTGGCGGGCACCGGTGCAAAGGTAAAGACGGGCAGTGGTGTGTACGGCATCCTGGCTCATGCCTCCAGCCTAGTTCCTCTAAACTGGGCGAATACCGCGGGAGCCCGCCGCAGCCGGTCACGCCACAGGCGCCCGGCACCGGCAGGCTGAGAGGGCGTCAGAGCCGACCGCTTGACCTGATCCGGTTAGTACCGGCGTAGGGAAGGAATCCTTCATGGGCCCACCATCCGCCCGCGGCTCGTCCGCGGCAACTGACACTGCGACGCCCGATGACACCGGAACCCGGGAATGTTACGACGTTGCCGTGATCGGCGGCGGAGTTATCGGCCACGGGATCGCCTGGGCGGCGAGACGCTCAGGCCGTTCGGTCGCCCTGATCGACGACGCCCCCGGAAGCGGCGCCAGCTGGGCCGCCGCCGGCATGCTCGCCCCGGTGAGTGAACTGCATTACCAGGAGGAAGCCCTCTTGGAGCTCATGCTCGAATCCTCCCGCCTCTGGCCGGCTTTCGCCGCCGCACTGGACGGTGAACCGGCCGCCGCACTGGACCGGGAACCGGACACGGGACAGGCCGCCGGGGCCGGAGGCGCACGGACGGACACCGGCACGGGATACCTCACGACGCCGACCCTCGCCGTCGGGGCCGACGCCGCCGACCGCCGGGCGCTCGCGGACCTGCGCACCGTCCAGCAGGCGCACGGCCTCGCCGTGGAGCCGCTGACCGTCCGTGAGGCGCGGGTGCGGGAGCCTCTCCTGAGCCCGGGCATCTCCTGCGCTTTCGACATTCCCGCCGACCACCAGGTGGACCCCCGCCGGCTGCTCGCCCGGATCGGCGAGCTCCTTGCCGCCGACGGTCAATGCCACACCATCACCCGGCGCGCTGCCGGCCTGCTCTGGGCGGACGGGCGGGTGGCAGGGGCCAGCCTGGCCGGCGGCGGCAGCGTCCGGGCCACGGAAACCATTGTGGCCAACGGCCTGGGCGCCGCCGCGCTGGAGGGCCTCCCCGCCGGACTTCGGTTGCCGCTGCGGCCGGTCCACGGCGACATCCTCCGGCTCCGCGTGCCGGACAAGCTGCGGCCGCTGCTGACCTCCACCGTGCGGGGACTGGTCCGCGGCGTCCCGGTCTACATCGTTCCCCGGCGGGACGGCACGGTGGTGATCGGCGCCACCCAGCGGGAGGATGCCCTCGGTGCCGACAGCCAGACGGCGGCCCCGGCCGGCCGCACCCCCGGCGGCGGCCCCGAAGCGGGCGGAAGCAGCCCCGGCGGCGCCGTGTCCGCCGGCGGCGTCTACCAGCTGCTACGCGACGCCCAGCAGCTGGTCCCCGCCGTCGCCGAACTGGAACTGCTCGAGGCCACCGCGAGAGCCCGTCCCGGGACCCCGGACAACGCGCCGCTGCTGGGCCGGGTCACCGGGCCGGGGCGTCGCGGGGACGTAGCGGGACTGATCGTCGCCACCGGGTTCTTCCGGCACGGCATCCTGCTCACCCCCGCCGCCGCGGAGATCTGCCGGCAGCTGCTGGACGGCGTCGCGGACCCCCGCTGGGCGCACTTCCGGCCGGACCGGTTCGCCCCCGGAACGCAGGACACCGGCACGGAGGATTCCGGCATGCAGGACGCGCTCCCGACGGCCGCGGGACCGCCGGAAACGACCCCCCGGATCACAGCACCCCGAGAGACCACCCACCGGGACACCACCCCTGAGCACAGCAAGGAAACGGCATGAACATCAGACTGAACGGAACGGAACACGCGCTCCCCGACGGCGCCTCGGTCAGCACCCTCGTCAGCCAGGTCACCGGCCGGCCCCTCGCCCCGAACGGCCGGTCCGCGGACGGCGGGAAACTCGGGGTCGCCGTCGCCCGCAACGCGGAAGTGGTTCCGCGCAGCCAATGGCACGGCACCGCGCTCGCCGACGGCGACGACGTCGAGCTGGTCACGGCGGTACAGGGAGGATGAGCAGCATGGCGGAAACCACACGGGCAGCGGCCCCGGGAGTATCACCGGCAGCAGCGGATCCCTTTACGGTCGACGGCGTGCAGCTGGGGTCGCGGCTGATCATGGGCACGGGCGGGGCGCCGAGCCTGGACGGTCTGGGCGCCGCGCTGCTGGCCTCCGGCACCGAGCTGACCACCGTCGCGATGCGGCGCTACTCGCCCGCGGAGGCCGGGTCGCTGTTTCAGCTGCTGCTGGACCACAACATCCGCGTGCTGCCCAACACCGCGGGCTGCTTCACCGCCAGGGACGCCGTCCTGACCGCCGAACTGGCCCGCGAAGCCCTCGAAACGGACTGGGTGAAGCTGGAAGTCATAGCCGACGAGCACACCCTGCTGCCGGACGCCGTGGAACTCGTCGAGGCCACCGAACAGCTGGTGGCCCGCGGATTCAAGGTCTTCGCCTACACCAACGACGACCCGGTACTGGCCCTCCGGCTGGAAAACCTCGGCGCCGCCGCAGTGATGCCCCTGGGTTCACCGATCGGCACGGGCCTGGGCATCCTGAACCCGCACAACATCGAACTGATCGTCTCGCGGGCCTCCGTGCCCGTGGTCCTGGACGCCGGGATTGGCACCGCCTCCGACGCCGCCCTGGCCATGGAGCTTGGCTGCGACGCCGTCCTGCTGGCGACGGCAGTGACCCGGGCGCAGAATCCGGTGCTAATGGGGGAGGCCTTCAAGCACGCCGTGATCGCCGGTAGGCTGGCCAAAAGGGCCGGCAGGATCCCGCGCCGGGAGCACGCGCTGGCGTCCTCGGCGATGGAGGGCCGGGCCGAATTCCTCTAGGCAGCAAAAGGAGCCCGCAATGGCAGCCACGGACGACATCCTCGACGACGGCCAGATCGACGCGGCCCTGGCGGAGCTGCCGGACTGGAGATACCGGCTCGGTGGTCTCGTCACGGCCTACAAGGCGCCGACGGCGGCCGCGGCGCTGGAACTGATCGCCGCCGTCGGACGCCTCGCCGAGGAGCAGAACCACCACCCGGACCTGGACTGGCGCTACAACCGGGTCTTCCTGCGGTACAGCTCCCACGACGCCGGGGACGAAGTCACGCGGCGGGACGTCGCGGCCGCCATGGCCGCCGGGGCGGCAGCAGCCGCTGTCGGCGCCACCGCGGAACCCGGCCTGCACCGGACCGTGGAGGTGGCCATCGACTCCGAGGACCCGGCCGCCATCGCGGAGGTCTGGCGGGTGGCCCTCGGCTACCGCCGCGGCGGCGCGAATGACCTGGTGGACCCGTATGGGCGCGGCCCGACGCTCTGGTTCCAGGAAACCTCCACTCCCAGCCCCAACCGGCTGCACCTGGACATCCACCGCAGCAGGGCCGAGTCGGGTCCCGTGCTGGAGAAAACGGCGGCCGCCGGGGCCTTAATGAACCATGACCACGCACCCGACTGGGTGGTGGTCACGGATGCGCAGGGAAACCAACTGTGCCTGTGCACTGAAGCAGGCCACGGAACCGGAGCGCCGGAGGCCTGAGCCCCGGCAGCCGGCCAGCGACCCGAAACTACTAGTAGCGCAGGATCGCGGTGAGCCGGGCCGTGTCGCGGCTGGTGCGCGATTTGCCCAGGTACAGCACGGCTGCCACGGAGGCGGCGGCGCCCAGGACCATGGGCAGCACCCACGGAATCCAGGTCAGCCCCGGCTGGTAGCCAAGCCCGGCGGCCATAAACGCGATCCAGCTCAGCATCCCGACCGTCAGCGACACCCCGGCCGGCACGGTGATGCCGTACTTGGCGTGGCGCTTGTCGTTGGCCCACACTACAAAGCCCGCAGCCACGGTCACCAGGGCAACCACAATCAGGGAAAGCATGTTAGGACTCCTTGCGGATCGGGGTGCCGGCCGGCACCGGTGCTGCCGGTGCACAGGGGCGGCTGGTGGTTAGAGCGCGCCGAAGCCGACGCGGCGTACTTCCTCGGCACCGATTTCAACATAGCCCAGGACGTTCGCGGGAATGATGATCAGGCGGCCTTTTTCGTCCGTCAGGCGCAGCTCCGTGCCCTTCGCGATGGCCTCGCCGACCACCTTGGCGACGGCGTCGGCCTCCTGGGACGATTCCAGGACAATTTCGCGGCCGATGTTCTGTATGCCGATCTTTACTTCCACAGCAAGGCCTCCCAGCCAATCAAAGTTCTCAGGTGTTATGTCTATTTGTAGTCTAGGTTTCCTTGGGGAAGCGGGAGATTCCGCGCCAAGCTAAACGGTAGATCAGATCGCTGGCCACATCGAGGTCAAGATTGCCGTCGGTTTCCAGCCAGTACCGGGCGCTTACCTGCGCCATTCCGGCGAGCCCGCGGCCGAGCAGTTGGGACTCCAGTTCGGGCAGCTTGGTGTCCTCGGCAATGACCCGGGCGACGGCGTCGGCGAAGGTCTTGTTGAACGCTTCCAGCCGGGCGCTGACATCGACGTCGTTGACGAGGTCGGATTCGAAGACGAGGCGGTGGGCCTGGTCGTCGCTGGCGATGAAGCGGAAATAGGCCCGCATGACCGCCTGGACGCGCTCATCGTTGTCCGTGGTGGAGTTGAGGGCTCCGAGCAGCAGCTCAATGAGTTTGCTCAGCTGGCTGTCCAGCAGGGCCAGGTACAGCTCGCGCTTGGACGGGAAGTGCTGGTACAGCACGGGCTTGCTGACATGGGCGGTCTCGGCAATTTCATCCATCGCGGCCCCGTGGTAGCCGTTGGCAACGAACACTTCCTGGGCTGCGGCGAGCAACTGTGCCCGGCGCTCATCGCGGGGCAGCCGCGCCGATCGCTGTCCGCTGCGTGCCGGGACGTCCGGTGACTTTCCGGTATGACCCCGCTCAACCGGTGCCTGATGAACCACTGTCGGCCTTCTTTCGCTTGCTGTTACGTCCACTTTACGTGCCGGTAATATGACTGGCGGCATCTTCGGGCATAGATTGAAGTATGGCTTCCAAGTTCACCCCCAGCCCAGGCCCCGTAACCCCGGAAACTGCGCCCGTGGCGCCCGGACCGCTGGTGGAACCGGCCGACGGCCTGAGCCCGGACGAGGTGGAACGGTACTCCCGGCACCTGATCATCCCGGAGATCGGGTCCCTTGGGCAGCGCCGCCTGAAAAATGCCAAGGTTCTCGTGATCGGCGCCGGCGGCCTGGGCTCTCCCGCGCTGCTGTACTTGGCCGCCGCCGGCGTGGGAACCCTGGGAATCGTCGACGACGACACCGTGGACCTGAGCAACCTCCAGCGCCAGGTGATCCATGGCGTGGCGGATGTGGGACGGCCCAAGATCGAGTCGGCGCGCGACGCCATTGCCGCCCTGAACCCGCTCGTGGCGGTCCGGCTGCACAACGTCCGGCTGGACGCCTCCAACGCCCTGGAGCTGTTTGCCGACTACGACCTCATCCTGGACGGCGCCGACAACTTCGCCACCCGCTACCTCGTGAACGACGCCGCGGCGATCCTCGGCAAGCCCTACGTCTGGGGTTCGATCTTCCGCTTCGACGGGCAGGTCAGCGTCTTCTGGGAAAAGTTCGGCCCCACGTACAGGGACTTGTACCCGGAGGCGCCGCCCGCGGGCTCCGTGCCGTCCTGCGGGGAAGGCGGCGTGTTCGGGATGCTCTGCGCCGCCGTCGGCTCGCTCATGGTCACGGAGGCCGTCAAGCTGATCACCGGCGTCGGGCGTTCCCTGCTGGGCCGCGTGGCGCTCTTCGACGCCCTCGGCGGGACCTGGCGCGAAATCAAGGTCTCCCGGGACCCCGAGGCGGAGCTGATCACGGAACTGACGGACTACGAGGCCTTCTGTGGCATCACCCCGGCTGCGGAGGCGGGCACCGAACACACGGTGACTGCCACGCAGCTGGCCACCATGCTGGCCGCCCGCACCGCCGGACTCAAGGACTTCCAACTGGTCGATGTGCGGGAAACGGGGGAGTACGAGATCGTCAGGATCGACGGGGCCCTGCTGATCCCGCAGGGCCGGATCCTGGCCGGCGAGGCCTGGAACGAGCTGCCGCAGGACACGGACATCGTGTTCCACTGCAAGGGCGGGACGCGGTCCGCGGCTGTCCTCGCGGCCGCCCGGGCTGCCGGCTATGAGCGCGTCAGCCACCTCGACGGCGGAATCCTGGCCTGGGTGCGGGACGTGGAGCCGGACAAACCGGTCTACTGAGCGGGTCAGCCTGAAGGGAAGCCGATGCGTGGCGGCCCGTGAGACCAGCGACGCTCTGCGTTTTGCTGATGGAGTCGGTGGCGCCGTGTCATTTTCACACAGGCCAATTGGGCCGACCCGGGTGTCAGTCTTTCTTCAATTTCTCGGCGAGCATCACGATGATTCCGCTGGGACCGCGGAGGTACGTAAGTTTGTATTCGTCGCCGTAGGTCGCCACGCCGCGTAGCGGATGGCATCCGTGCTTCGCAGCTACTTCAAGGGCTTTGTCGATGTCGTCGACCGAGAAGGCCACGCGGTGCATGCCGATGTCGTTGGGACGGGTTGGGTTCGACTCGTTCGCCTTGGGGTGGATGTATTCGAAGAGCTCAAGTCGACCATGACCGTCTGGGGTCTGGAGCATCGCAATATTGGCGTGGTTGCCATCAAGTCCGACGGCAGTGTCGGTCCACTCGCCGCTGACCGTATCCCGGCCGACGACCGTGAGCCCGAGGTCGGTGAAAAAGGCGATTGCTGCTTCGAGGTCGCGAACGGCGATACCGACGTTCTCAAGTTTGATGGCCATGCGTTGAAGCTACCAAGGCGGCCCGAAAAGCTCCAGTGGCGGGCCGGCCTTGAAACAGGGCCATGTGATGGAGCATTCCGCCCAGTGTCATCGACGAAGGGTTGAGCGTCGCCTGTAGGCCGGCCGCATCGAGCCGTTACGAAGCGCTCAACCTCAGAGCTCACTGGCGTAGATAGGTGCCGGCATCGCACCGTCATCGCCAGTTCCATCAAAACTGTCGGTGCCTCGTGATGTCATGGGGGTATGGAAAGCACGGTGTGGAGTGCGGAGAGCAGGGAGGCCCTGGCGGCTGTCGCCGCGTCCGTTGCTGCTTTGGCTGTCTTCACCGGTTCCGGGGAGGACCACGCTGATTCGGCCCGCATCATTCCGTCCGGCGCCGGTCCATTGCGGGGTGCCGAGTCTGGTCCGCCGTGGGCGGATCCGTTGCGGCTTCTGGCGGACGCCAGCCTGGACGGGCTCTCGGGGTTGGCCGTTGTGGAATCCCGGTTCGCGGCGCTGAAGGTGTTGCTGACCGCGGACTATGCGGCGGCGACCCGGGCCCTGGCGTCCCCGACGGCATCCCTGCGGGACCGCACCGTCCAGGAAATGGCGATGGTCGCCGAGCTCGCCTGTGTCCTGACGGTCAGCGAACACGCCGCCGGAGCCCTGCTCGGCGAGAGCCGGGCCCTGACGACGTCGCTGCCGCTGACCCTGGACGCGTTGCGGGACGGGACGATCTCCTGGGCCCACGCCCGGATCATGGTCGACGAAACCGGTGACCTGGACCCGGCCGGGGCGGCGGCACTGGAGGCGCACTTCCTGGACCCCGACGCGCCCAACCCGGCCCGCGGATGCCCGGCCGGGGAACTCGTCCCGTACCGGTTTCGCGCCAAGGCCCGCACCTGGCGCGAACGCCACCACCCGGTCAGCATCGAAGCACGCCACACCAAGAGCGCCAAAGACCGGCGGGTCGAATTCCGCCCGGATTCTGACGGGATGGCCTGGCTCTCCGCCTACCTCCCGGCCGATACCGCGGCGGGGATCTGGGAACGGACCACCGCCGCCGCCCGCGCCCTCCAGGGCCCGGATGAGCCCCGGACCCTGACCCAGCTCCGCGCCGACGTCGCCGCCACCTGGCTCCTCGGCACCAACAGCGCCACCGGTACCGACGCCGACGGCAACGGCCTGACCGGGGAGGTGCCGGTCCCGCGGGCACAGGTCCTGATCACCGTCCCGGTCCTGTCCCTGCTCGGCGCCGGGGAGGAACCGGCGGTCCTGGACGGGTACGGGCCGATCCCGCCGTCCATGGCCCGGGCCCTGATCGCCGACGGCGCGGAGTCCTTCCACCGGGTCCTGACCGACCCGCGTGACGGGGCCCCGCTGGAAATCGGCCGGACCGGCTACCGCCTCACAAAAGCTATGCGCCAATGGCTCCGGCTCCGCGACGGCCGATGCCCCTTCCCGGGCTGCAACAACCCCTCCCTGGACAACGAGGCCGACCACCTCCTGGCCTGGGCCGACGGAGGCACCACCGGGCTCAACAACCTCGGGCAGCCCTGCCCCAAACACCACCGCCTCAAACACGGCTCCGCCTGGACACCCGCCGCGGCCAGCAAACACAAACCGCCCGGCTGGACCTCACCCTCAGGACGGAACTACCCCAGCGAACAACAGGACTGGGAACCACCCCACTGGCCACCAAACATTCTGGCCACCGACACGGGAACGGGAACGGGCACGGGCACGGGCACGGATACACTTCCGCACCCAGCCCTGCCCGCGGACCCCGGCTGGGATCCCGACCTGGACCTGCCCCCGGACCCCGGCCGGGATCCCGAACTGGACCTGCCCCAAGTCCCCGGCTGGGATCCAGACCTGGACCTGCCCCCGGACCCCGGCCGGGATCCCAACCTGGAACTGCCGCCTGATCCCTTCACGGACTGGTACTTATGCACGGCCGGGCACCCGTGGCCAGCCGTAGATACCGACCGCCAGGGCCTGTCTCTGAATTAGTGCGTGACGAGTTGGCCTGCTGGACCATGCCGCCGACTTTGGGTCGTGGCGGATGCCCGAGGGGAGCCGATCGAATCGTTGATGCGGAGATCTGCCGGGAAGCCGTCGCGGCAGGGTCGTTCTCCGGGCTAGCCAGCCGGCTAGCGCCGTCGGGCCGTTAAGTCGGGGGGAAGCGCCCGCTTAAGCGATTTCCCGCACGCCGTCCGGTCCGGGACGGTCCTGATGTTCAACCGGGCAGCCGGCGTCGGCCGCTTTTGCCGCGGGCTGTTCGACGGTGATGCCGTACAGCGCCTCAAGGGCGGCCACGTAGTCTTCCTGCTGGCCGTTGGCGGCGAGCTCGCGGGCCCGGACCGTGGGGACATGCAGCAGCTGCTTGACCATCCGGCGGAGCGCGAACTCGACTTCCTCGGCCGCGGCGGTGCAGCCATGGCGGGCCCGGACCTTTTCCATTTCCGCGTCCAGCACGTTCATGGTGTGCCGGCGCAGGGCGACAATGGCCGAGTCCACCGAGCGGGCCTCGCGTTCCTGCTCGAACGCGTTGGCCGCGCCAGCCACAATGCTGCTGGCCTGGGCCAGCGATTCGGACTGTTCCTGCGGGGCGGCGAGGCGGACCGATTCCAGCGTGAGCAGTTCAACGCCGTCGAGTCCGCCGACGGCGGGATCAAAATCGTGGGTGAGGGCGAGGTCGATGGCGATCAGGGGCTGGGGCGAGGTCGTCCGGACCCTGGCCAGTTCGGATGCTTCGACGCGGGTGTCCGCGCCGCTGCAGCCGATCATGACGTCGGCGGCGGCGACGGCGGCCGGGAGGCTGTCGCCGTCCAGCGCGGTCCCGCCGCGGGTGGCGACGAAACCGGCGGCACGTCCGGAGGAGGAGTACACGGACACATCCGTGCAGCCGCGCTCACGCAGCAGCGACATGGTGGCGCCGGCGTAGGCGCCGGTGCCGAACACCACGACCTTTTTGGTGGACCAGTCGGGGACTTCGGACAGCTCGGTGGCGAGGTCAAGGGCCACGGAGACCACCGAGAGGCCGCGGGCGCCCAGGGCCGTCTGCGCTCCGACGTCCTTGGCGGTCTTCGACGCCGCCTGGAAGAGCCGGACAAGGCCGGCGCTGGCCGTGCCTTCGTGCTGGGCCGTAATCAGGGAACGCCGGACCTGGCCGGCGATTTCGCGTTCCCCGACGACGGCGGAGTCCAGCCCGGAGCTGACGGAGAACAGGTGCCGGGTGACGTCCGTGCCTGTGCGGGTGCTGAAGGAACGCGCGACCAGCTGTTCGTTGAGTCCGGTGGAACCGCTGAGCTGGGCGATGAGGGCCAGGCGGGCATCTTCGACGTCGTCCTGCCGGTGAGCTTCACCGTAGATTTCGAAGCGGTTGCAGGTGGCAAGCACGATGGCACCCGCCACGGCCGGCGATCCGGCGAGGGCGGATGTGGCGAGCTCGGAAGCGCCGGTGCTCAGTAGAGCAACGGTCTCGAGGTCGATGTCGGCGTGGGTCGCCACCAGAGAAAAAAGAACCACAGCACCACAATCATAGCTTTTTCGTTCCCGCGTAGAACAACAGCCCGGCGTGCGACTGCACACGCAGGGCTGTGATTCCCGCCACGGCCCGGGCGCTGCCCGTGTCGCTGCCGGAGTCGGTGACAGGCTGTCGTTATCTTTTGGGGCTGATTTTCGGCACAATCGAAGTCATGACTCCTCGCGCTGCGGCAACTCCTGAACTCTCCGGCCTTGACGCCGGGCACCCTCTGATGGACGGCCGCACCGCGGATTCCCCGCTGATCACCGCCTACCGCGGCGGCAAGCCCTCCCGCCGTCCGGTGTGGTTCATGCGCCAGGCCGGCCGCTCGCTGCCCGAATACCTCAAGCTGCGCGAGGGGGTCGCGATGCTGGATTCCTGCCTGCGGCCGGAACTGGCCTCCGAGATCACCCTGCAGCCGGTCCGCCGCCACGATGTCGACGCCGCCATCTTCTTCTCCGACATCGTCATCCCGCTCAAGCTGGCCGGAGTCGGAGTGGACATTGTTCCCGGCGTCGGCCCCGTGCTGGAGAAGCCGGTCCGCACCGCGGCCGACGTCGCCGCCCTGCCCCAGCTGACCTGGGAAGCCCTCGAACCCATCCGCGAGGCCGTCCGGCTCACCGTGGCCCAGCTGGGGAAAACCCCGCTGATCGGCTTCGCCGGCGCGCCGTTCACGCTCGCGGCCTACATGGTCGAAGGGAAGCCCTCTCGCGACCACCTCGGCCCGCGCACCATGATGCACGCCGGCCCGGAGACCTGGACAGCGCTAGCCAACTGGGCCGCGGACGCCTCCGGCATGTTCCTGCGGGCCCAGCTGGAAGCGGGCGCTTCCGCCGGCCAGCTCTTCGACTCCTGGGCCGGATCCCTCGGCCTGGCCGACTACAAACGCTTCGTCGCCCCGGCCTCCTCCCGCGCCCTGGACCACGTGCGTGACCTCGGCGCCCCGCTGATCCACTTCGGCACCGGCACTTCGGAACTGCTGGTCGCCATGCGCGACGTCGGCGTCGACGTCGTCGGGGTGGACTACCGGCTGCCGCTGGATGAAGCCAACCGCCGGCTGGGCGGCACGGTGCCGCTGCAGGGCAACATCGACCCGGCCCTGCTGTCCGCGCCGTGGGAGGTGCTGGAAGCCCACGTCCGCGACGTCATCGCCGCCGGCGCCGCAGCCCCCGGCCACGTGCTGAACCTCGGCCACGGTGTGCCGCCGGAAACCGATCCCGACGTGCTGACGCGCGTGGTCACACTCATCCACTCGATCTCCCCGGAGTAAGCGCGTGGAGGCAGCCCGCGGCACCGCCGGGGACACCGCGGCGCCCACCGCCGTGGTGGTGGGCGGCGGGATCTCCGGCCTGCTGGCCGCCCGCGAACTGGCCCGCGCCGGCGTCGGCACCACGGTCCTGGAGGCCTCCGGCGCGTGGGGCGGTTGCGTCGGCAGCCACGTCGTGGCCGGCCTGACCCTGGACAGCGGCGCCGAGTCCTTCGCCACCCGCTCCTCCGCCGTCGCGGATCTCGCCGCCGAACTGGAGCTGGCTGGGAAGATCGTCGCCCCGCAGCCGGGCGGCGCCTGGGTCCAGTTGCCCGACGGCGCGCGCGAACTGCCCCGCACCGGAGTCCTTGGCATCCCGGCCAACCCCTGGGATCCGGAAGTCCGCCGCTCCCTCGGCCTCCTCGGTTCGCTCCGGGCTTCGCTCGACAAGCTGCTGCCTGCCTCGCTGGGGACCCGGGACGAGGCCACGAGCGTCTCGGCCCTGGTCCGCGCACGGATGGGGCGGCGCGTGCTCGACCGGCTCGTCGCGCCCGTCGTCGGCGGGGTCCACTCCGCGGACCCGGACGTCCTGGACATCGACATGGTGGCCCCCGGCCTGCGCGCTGGGATCCGCGACCACGGCTCCCTCGCCGCCGCCGTCGGGGCGCAACGTCGTGGCGCCCCGACAGCGGGAGGGCCTGTCCCCGGGGCGCCGTCCCCGGGGCTGCAGAAGGCGGGATCGGCCGTCGCGGGACTGCGCGGCGGGATGCACACCCTGATCCCGGCCCTGCTGGCCGAGCTGCGCCGCCAGGGCGTGACACTGCTCGGCGGCACCCGGGCCGACTCCGTGGAGCGCACTGCCGCAGGCTGGCGGGTCACCGCGGGCGGCACCGCCTACGACGCCGGGCTCCTGGTCGTCGCCGTGGAAGGCCCGGCCGCCATCGAACTGCTCGCCGGCGCCCTGCCGGCGCTGGCGGGCCACCGCCCCGAGCCCGGACCCGACGTCAGCCTGGTCACCCTCGTGGTGGACCTGCCCCAGCTCGACGCCCGGCCGCGCGGCACCGGAGTCCTGGTCGCGCCGCAGAGCCCCGGAATCCAGGCCAAGGCCCTTACCCACGCCACCGCCAAATGGGGGTGGCTGGCCGAGCAGACCGGCCCCGGCACCCACATTGTCCGGCTGTCCTACGGCCGCGGTGACACCCGGCATGGAGCGGCGGTCCGGCCGGAGCCTCGCACCGACACGGAGCTGTTCGAGGCAGCCCTGAAGGACGCCTCCGCCCTGCTCTCCGTACCGGTCACCGCCGGCGATGTGGTGGACTGGGACGTTGTGCGCTGGGGCGGTGCACTGCCGTTCGCCTCGCTCGGACACAAGCGCCGCGTCGCGGAGGTGCGCAGCATCTGCGCGGCGGACGGGACGCTGGCAATAGTGGGCGGCTGGCTGTCGGGCAACGGCCTGGCCGCGATCGTGGCCGACACTCCGCAGCAGGTCAGGCACCTGCTGCCCTGAGTGGTGCCGGAGCCCGTTATCCGGACGCCGCTCCGGCCGCCCGGGCACCCATAAAGAGCGCGAAACGGCAAATTTTCGCCCGCCTCCGCTGACGGCTAAGGTCGATGACCATGGTTACTCACAGGTCCAACGTCCAAAAAACGCAGACCGGTCACCATGGGGGACTTCGGCGCGGCACGGCGGCTGCCGCGCTCGGAGTGGTGCTGGCTTTCTCCGCAGGCGCGCCCGCCGCACACGCGGCCACAAATGCTTCCGTTTCCGCCTCAGTTGCCGGTGCGACGGACCTGCAGTCCCTTGGTCTCGCCGGCCTGGTTGACGGCCCGCTGGTGCGGGCGAAGCACCCCGCACCGGACCCCACACGTTCCAGCCCCTCCCCGCAGCCCACCTCCTCCGAGGACCTTGACGAGCCGGAGCCCGGCCGGAGCCCCAGGCCCTCGCCCAGTCGGCCCGTCACCCCGCAGCCCGTGGCACCGCAGCCCGTCACCCCGCAGCCCGTGGCACCGCAGCCCGTGGCACCGCAGCCCGTCACCCCGCAGCCCGTGGCACCGCAGCCCCTGGCGCCGCAGCCCTCGCCCAGCCAGCCCGTCACCCCGCAGCCCGTCACCCCGCAGCCCGTCACCCCGCAGCCCGTGGCACCGCAGCCCGTGGCACCGCAGCCCGTGGCACCGCAGCC
>NZ_JBVAYZ010000040.1:0-17104 GCF_055412865.1 Pseudarthrobacter ribosi
CACTAGAAAGAGGTACGGACATGCTTTTGATTCCCTGCCCCAACTGCGGCCCCCGCGACGAGACCGAGTTCCACTACGGCGGCCAGGCCCACGTGCCCTACCCCGAAAACCCGAACGAACTGAACGACCGTGAATGGGCCGAGTACCTGTTCTACCGCGACAACACCAAGGGCGCCTTCGCCGAGCGCTGGCTGCACAGCACCGGCTGCCGCCAGTGGTTCAACATGCTCCGCGACACGCTCACGTACGACATCCAGGCCGTCTACCCGATGGGCACGCCCCGGCCTGATGTGACGGCCCCGGCCGCCGCCGAATCCGGGACTGCCAGCACCGCCGCTGACAGCACCACCACCGGGGACTCCGCGCCCAGCATCTCGACTACCAGCATCGCCCCGGCCGCAACACCCGCCAGCACCACCGCCCCGGAAGGAGCAACCAAGTGACTTCCCAGCACGCCCGCCTCGGCGCCGGCGGACGCATCGACCGCACCATTTCCTGGCGTTTCACCGTGGACGGCGAGGAATTCACCGGCCACCCGGGCGACACGCTCGCCTCCGCCCTGCTCGCCAACGGCCGGATCGCCGTCGGCAACTCCCTCTACGAGGACCGGGCCCGGGGCATCATGTCCGCCGGCGTGGAGGAATCCAACGCCATGGTCAAGATTGCTGCGCGTTTCCCCGGCGACGTGGCCGAGTCCATGCTCCCCGCTACCACCGTCACCCTGGTGGACGGCCTGAAGGCAGAACTCCTCAACGGACTGGGCAAGCTGGACCCGGAGGAGGACCGCGCCGAGTACGACAAAAAGTACGTCCACACCGACGTCCTGGTGATCGGTGGCGGCCCCGCCGGCCTCGCCGCAGCCCGGGAGGCCGCACGCACCGGCGCCCGAGTGATCCTCATGGACGACCAGCCCGAACTGGGCGGATCACTCCTTTCCGGCTCCACCGCACCAGGACTGGCTGAGACCATCGAAGGCAAGCCTGCCCTGGAATGGGTAGCGGACGTGGAAGCGGAACTCGTCTCGGGAGCCGAAAGCACCGTCCTGAACCGGACATCCGCCTTCGGCGCCTACGACGCCAACTACGTCATCGCCGTCCAGAACCGCACCGACCACCTGTCCAGCCCGGCCGCCCCCGGTGTGTCCCGGCAACGGATCTGGCACGTTCGCGCCAACCAGGTGGTAGTTGCCCCCGGAGCCCACGAACGCCCCCTGGTCTTCGAGAACAACGACCGGCCCGGCATCATGCTCGCCTCGGCGGTCCGCAGTTATCTCAACCGCTACGCCGTTGCCGCGGGGCAGCGCGTTGTCATCGGCACCACCAACGACAGCGCCTACGCCCTGGCCGCGGACCTGCGCGCCGCCGGCGTCAAAGTCGGCGCCGTCGTCGACGCACGTGCCAAGCTCACGGACGTCGCCGCAGCCGCCGTCGAAGCAGGCACCCGGGTGCTGATCGGCAGCGCCGTTGCCAACACCACCGCCTCGCACTCCGGCGACGACCGGCTCAACGCCGTCACCGTCCGCAGCATCAACGACGACGGCGAACTCACCTCCGGCGTCGAAGAGATTCCCTGCGATCTGCTGGCAGTTGCCGGTGGCTGGAGCCCGCTGGTCCACCTCCACTCCCAGCGGCAGGGCAAGCTGCGCTGGGACGACGAGCTCGCCGCTTTCGTACCGAGCACCGTAGTCCCGAACCAGCAGACCATCGGCTCCGGCCGCGGCAGCTTCGAACTCGAAGACTGCCTGGCCGAGGGGGTCTCCGCCGGAGCGTCGGCCGCCAGCGCCGCAGGCTTCAGCCCCGAAAAGTCTGGCGCAGTCGTCGATCCGCTGGTCTTTTCCGAGCCGAAGGCCTCCGCCCCGACTCGCCAGCTCTGGCTGGTCCCCGGGCAGGACGGCGGCCCGGATGACTGGCACCACCACTTCGTGGACTTCCAGCGTGACCAGTCCGTGGCCGACGTGCTGCGCTCCACCGGCGCCGGCATGCGGTCCGTGGAACACATCAAGCGCTACACCTCGATCAGCACCGCCAACGACCAGGGCAAGACCTCCGGCGTGAACGCGATCGGTGTCATCGCCGCCGCGCTCCGCCAGGTAGGGGAAGCGTCCCGGGGCATCGGGGACATCGGCACCACTACCTACCGGGCACCGTTTACTCCGGTGGCGTTCGCTGCCCTTGCGGGACGCCAGCGCGGCGAACTGTTCGACCCCGCCCGCGTCACGTCGATCCACCCTTGGCACGTCGCCAAGGGTGCCCTGTTCGAGGATGTCGGGCAGTGGAAGCGCCCCTGGTACTACCCGCAGGAGGGCGAGGACATGGACACCGCGGTGCTCCGCGAATGCGCCGCCGTTCGCGACTCCGTGGGCTTTATGGACGCCACCACCCTGGGCAAGATTGAGATCCGGGGCAAGGACGCCGGTGAGTTCCTCAACCGGATCTACACCAACGCGTTCAAGAAGCTCGCCCCGGGTTCCGCCCGCTACGGCGTGATGTGCATGGCAGACGGCATGATTTTCGACGACGGCGTGACCCTGCGTCTCGATCCGGACCGGTTCTTCATGACCACCACCACCGGCGGCGCCGCGAAGGTGCTGGACTGGCTGGAGGAATGGCTGCAGACCGAATGGCCGGACCTGGACGTGCACTGCACCTCTGTCACGGAGCAGTGGACCACCATTGCTGTCGTCGGGCCCAAATCCCGTGCGGTCATCGCCAAGGTGGCCCCGCAGCTCGCGGAAAACGGCGGGCTGGACGCGGAAGCCTTCCCGTTCATGACCTTCAGGGAAACCACCCTCGCCTCCGGCGTCCGCGCCCGGATCTGCCGGATCTCCTTCTCCGGCGAACTGGCCTACGAGATCAACGTCCCGGCCTGGTACGGGCTGAACACCTGGGAAGCCGTGGCAGCGGCCGGGGCGGAATTCAACATCACCCCGTACGGCACCGAAACCATGCACGTGCTGCGGGCCGAAAAGGGCTACCCGATCGTCGGCCAGGACACCGACGGGACCGTCACCCCGCAGGACGCCGGCATGGAATGGGTGGTGTCCAAGGCCAAGGACTTCATCGGCAAGCGCTCCTACGCCCGCAAGGACGCCGGCCGCACGGACCGGAAGCACCTGGTCAGCGTCCTTCCCGTGGACGGGACGCTCCGGCTGCCCGAAGGGACCCAGCTCGTGGAAAAGGGGATCACCGTCAACCCCGCCGACGGTCCCGTGCCCATGCAGGGCTTCGTGACCTCGAGCTACCACAGCGCGGCGCTCGGCCGGTCGTTCGCCCTGGCCCTGATCAAGAACGGCCGTAACCGCATCGGCGAGACCCTGGTGGCCGCCGCCGGTGACCAGCTGGTCGACGTTGTTGTCGCCGAAACCGTACTTTTTGACCCCGAAGGAGCCCGCAAAGATGGCTAATACAGCAGCACTGACTGGCATCAATGGACTCCGGGACATCCGCCGCAGCCCCGCCTCGCACCTGGCCGAGGCCCTGAAATCCGGATCCGTCCCGGGCAAGGTCGTCCTCAACGAAGGCCCCTTCCAGACCATGGCCGGAGTCCGCGTGGACCCCCGTTCCGAGGCAGGATCACGGATCGCAGCCGTCACCGGCGGCCTGCCGGCCCGCTGCGGCGAAGTGACCGGCACGGACAGCATCAGCGTCCTCTGGCTCGGGCCGTCCGAGTTCCTGGTGGTGGCACCGGAGGAAGCCCATGACTCCCTGGGCGGCAACCTCATCGGCTCCCTCACGGCAGCCCTGGGCGACGCCCCGGGCCAGGTGGTGGACCTCTCCGCAAACCGCACCACGTTCGAACTCTCCGGTCCCCGGGCCCGGGCAGTGCTGGAAAAGGGCTGCGCCCTGGACCTGCACCCCCGTAGCTTCACCCCGGGAACGGCGCTGGCCACGGAGGTCGGTAACATCCCCGCCGTGCTGTGGAAGACCGCGGACCAGGAGTACCGGATCTTCCCGCGGGCCTCCTTTGCGGAGTTCCTGGGCCGCTGGCTCCTCGACGCCATGCGCGAGTACGCCTCGCCAGAGGTGCCCTGATGGCGCTCAGCGCCCTGGACCTGTTCTCTGTTGGCATCGGGCCCTCCTCGTCACACACGGTGGGCCCGATGCGGGCGGCGAAGCTGTTCGCCGACGGACTCAAAAGCGACGGACAGCTGAGCGCCACCACGAGGGTGCAGGCGGAACTGTTCGGCTCCCTCGGCGCCACCGGCCGGGGCCACGGGTCCGACAAGGCCGTGGTTCTGGGCCTCCAAGGGCTGGACCCGGAAACCGTGGACACCGCAACCGCCGATGACCAGGTCGCCGCTGCTGCCCTGGATGCCGAACTCCGGATCGGCGGGGAGCACCGGGTGGACTTCAACTGGGACGAGGACGTGGTGCTGCACCGCCGCAAATCCCTCCCGGCCCACCCCAACGGCATGACCTTCCGGGCGCTGGACCACACCGGGGCCGTCCTTAGCGAACGGAGTTTCTATTCAATTGGGGGCGGCTTCGTCGTTGACGGCGATGCCGACGGCGGCGACCAGGTGGTGGCGGACGACACCGTACTGCCCTACCCCTTCACCACAGCCGACGAGCTCCTGGCCATTTGCAGCCGCGAAGGCATGTCCATCTCCGAGGTGATGCTTGCCAACGAACTTACCTGGCGCAGCGAAGCGGAACTCCGCGAGAAGCTGCTGGCACTCTGGGCCGTCATGCGCCAATGCGTGGACAACGGCTGCGCGGCCGAGGGAATCCTCCCCGGCGGGCTGAACGTGAGGCGCCGGGCGCCGTCGCTCTTCAAGACCCTGACGGCGGACACCGGCGTCACGGATCCGCTCCGGGCCATGGAATGGGTGAACCTCTTCGCCCTCGCCGTCAACGAGGAAAACGCCGCCGGCGGGCGCATCGTCACCGCCCCCACCAACGGTGCAGCCGGCATCGTGCCCGCGGTGCTGCACTACTACGTCAAGTTCGTCCCCGGGGCCGACGACGACGGCGTCGTCCGCTTCCTGCTGACGGCCGCCGCCGTCGGGATCCTGTTCAAAATTAACGCCTCCATCTCGGGGGCCGAGGTCGGCTGCCAGGGCGAAGTCGGATCGGCCTGTTCCATGGCGGCCGCCGGGCTCTGCGAAGTCCTGGGCGGCACGCCGATGCAGGTGGAGAACGCCGCCGAGGTCGGGATCGAGCACAACCTCGGGCTGACCTGCGACCCCGTCGGCGGACTGGTGCAGATTCCCTGCATCGAACGGAACGCGATCGCCAGCGTGAAGGCCATCAACGCCGCGCGGCTGGCGCTGCACGGCGACGGCTCGCACAAGGTGTCCCTCGACAAGGCCATCAAGACGATGAGGGAAACCGGCGCGGACATGAAAAGCAAGTACAAGGAGACCTCCCGCGGTGGCCTCGCGGTCAACGTCATCGAGTGCTGAGCCCGTGAAGTACCGGTAGCCCCGAATGTGAACAGACACCTCGGGGTTCGTCCCATTAGTAATTGCCTGGCTTTGCAGGCATCCCGCCCGTTTGGAGCAAGAAGTGCCCCTTAGACCACTCCCATACGAACACGTCGCCGTCGCTGGCAGCGGCCGCGTCAAGCGCGGCATGGCGGAGATGCTCAAGGGCGGCGTCATCATGGACGTCGTCAACGTCGAGCAGGCCCGCATCGCTGAGGATGCCGGAGCCGTGGCAGTCATGGCGCTGGAACGTGTTCCCGCCGACATCCGCGCCCAGGGCGGCGTGTCCCGCATGTCCGATCCGGACATGATCGAGGCGATCATCGCGGCCGTCTCCATCCCGGTCATGGCGAAGGTCCGGATCGGCCACTTCGTCGAGGCCCAGGTCATTCAGACCCTCGGCGTGGACTACATCGACGAGTCCGAGGTCCTGACCCCGGCCGACTATGCCCACCACATCGACAAGTGGAACTTCACGATTCCCTTCGTCTGCGGCGCCACGAACCTCGGTGAGGCCCTGCGCCGCATCAACGAGGGCGCGGCCATGATCCGCTCCAAGGGTGAAGCGGGCACCGGCGACGTCTCCAACGCCACCACCCACATGCGCCAGATCCGTGCGGAGATCAAGCGTCTGGCCGGCATGGCCGAGGACGAACTCTACGTCGCGGCCAAGGAACTGCAGGCCCCGTACGAGCTGGTCAAGGAAGTTGCCGCCACCGGCAAGCTCCCGGTCGTGCTGTTCACCGCCGGCGGCATCGCCACCCCGGCCGATGCCGCGATGATGATGCAGCTCGGCGCCGACGGTGTGTTCGTCGGCTCCGGCATCTTCAAGTCCGGCAACCCGGCCCAGCGCGCCGCCGCCGTCGTGAAGGCCACCACGTTCTTCGACGACCCGGAAGAGGTCGCCAAGGCCTCCCGCGGCCTGGGCGAGGCCATGGTCGGCATCAACGTGGACGAGATCCCGGAGCCGCACCGCCTCGCCGAACGCGGCTGGTAGCGGATCATGTTGAATACGAGCCCAGACAAGACGTCGACCGGACGTGGGTTGCGTAGCGACTGGGCCCGGCTGACGGGCCACACAGTGGAGGTGTGGCTATTAGGGGAGCACATCGTGACCGGGGTGGTGGAGCAAGCTGCTGATGACAACTCCGTCCTTTGGATTGCGGCAGCTGGAACGAGCACGCGAAAGCTTTTCGACAAGCCGACGGGATATATGATTCGGGCCTAGCCGCCCAGGCCCGGCGACTGGGTCATCCTGAACCGGCGTGCCGAGTGCGGCCAATGCCGCTCAAAGACGACGCGGTCGGTGATACGTGCAGCGCTTATCGCTGCGGGGCAACGAAGGCGTTCAGGCCCGTTGTGGCGATGGATGGGGGCCCGCGGATCCATAGGGGGCAAGCGAACTCCACGCGTGGCATTCTCGCGCTTGTATTCTGGCCGTGGAAATAATCCCTGATGCTGTCCGGCTTAGAGCAGCTGGATGCGGCTAGGCATCGATCACCATATCGGTACGCGCGGTAGAGCAGCAGGGCAGGAACTTGCCTGCATCGATTTCCCGTGCCCGGATCCCGCCCTGGTGGTTCATCTCGACCTCCCCGGAAAGCTTGACGACCTTGCAGGAGCCGCACATGCCTTCCTTGCAGTTCGCGCCGATCCTGACGCCCGCACGCTGGGCCACCCCGAGGATGTGTTCCGCGGGGTCGATGCGTACGTTGATGCCGGTGCGCATGAAGGACAGGGTGAGGCTTCCCGTTCCGACCGTATCGAAGCTCGAGGCGTCGGGGGACCCGGCCTCCGGCCGCACGTCCGGACTGCCGTCGGGGGCTTCGGGACGCGGCGCGTCCGGGTCGACGGTTTCCAGCGGCAGCCCCGTGGCCTTCAGGGTTCCCTCGGCGTCGTAGCTGGGCTCGTAGAGTCCGAACGCGGTGGGCTGGCTTTCGTAGTAGTCCTCGGCGGAATCGGCGATTTCCTCGGCGATTCCCTCCGCAATGTCCACTGCAAGCGCGAGCTCCGCCTGGTATTCAAGGATCGTCTGGCGGTCTCCCGAGAAGAATTCCATGTGGATGGAGGTGTCGTCGACGCCCACCTTCTCGAGGAGCTCGGTGGCGGTGTTCAGGTAACCCTCGGGGCCGCAGGCATAGACCTGGCGGCCGTTGGCATCGGGGGCCACCTCGTCGAGCATGGCCGCCGTCAGCCTTCCGGTGAGCCCTTCCCACCCCTCGGGTTTGCTGCGGTCGCCCAGGGAGTAGAAGACCTTGACGCGCGAGTCCACGGAGGCGATGTAGGCCAGCTCCTGGTGGAAGGCAAAGCCTCCGGCCGCCGCTCCGTGGTACAGCACCACGACATCGGCCTCGCCGGGCAGGGAGTGGATGGTCCGCACCATGGACATGATGGGGGTGATGCCGGCGCCTGCGGCCAGCAAGAGGTACCGTGCCCGCCGGTCGGCGTCGGGCAGATGGAATGCCCCGACCGGTCCGAGCATCTCGAGGACGGCGCCGGGTTTGACATTCGCGTGCACCCACGGCGAGACCTGTCCCGTGGGGTCGCATTTGACTGTGATGTCGAAGGTCCACGGCTTGGTGGGCGAACTGGACAGCGAGTAGCTGCGGTCCACCGCGTCCTGGTCCTCGCCGTTCACGGGAAAGGCGACATTCACGTACTGGCCCGGACGGAACGCCAGGGGTGCACCGTCGGAGCGGCGGAACACGAAGGTCATCATGCCGCCCACCTCGGGAACGGTCTCGACACATTCGGCCATGAACTCCTGCGGATGCCAGGGCCCCAACGCGCGGGCGGCACCGGCAGGTCCGTCGGTGCTGCCCATCACCCTGTTCCACGGCATCTCAAGACCGCGAATGCGCTGTGGTTCCTGGATTGCCGTGACGGTGCCGAGTTCAATCATGCCAAGTGCTCCTGCACGCGCTGCACGTACCAGTTGATGAACGCCTCGACCTGGTATTCGCTCTTCATGTACGGGCCGGGCTCGTAGGCGGGGCTGCTGGCGCCCTTCTGGCACAGCTCCACGAACGCCTTGTCCTGCAGATTGGTCTGCTTCCAGGTGTGGGTGAGCTTCTCCAGGTCGTAGTCGACGCCTTCCACGGCGTCGTCAGCCACCAGCCAGGTGGTACGTACCAGTGTCTGGTGCTCATTGACGGGGAAGACGGCGAACGTGATGACGTGGTCCCCGAGGAAATGGAACCAGCTGTTGGGCTGCAGGTGCATCGAGCAGCGGCCAAGGCGGAAGTCACGCAAGTCGCCGAGCAGCTTCTTGGAGAGCCTGTGCCCGTCGGGCGAGAACGATTCGCCGTCACCGTCGAGCGAGTCTCGTGAGATGCGGATTCCCGCTACGCGAGTGTCGAGCTCCTCGACGATCTCATAGGGAAGGCCATAGCGGCGGCAACGGTCCTCGAGTGAGGACTGTGCTTCCTTGTTGCGGTCCCACACCTCCTCGAGATGGAGCGGGATCAGGCCCTCCGTCAGGCCCCAGGTGGGAAAGAGGGAGCAGGCGAGTTCCGGGTGGCCGTCGCAGTGGTAGCACTCACGGTTGTTCTCCATGACGAGCTTCCAGTTGCCCTCCTCGATGATGTTCTGCTGGTAGGCGATTTTCGTCTTCGACAGATCGTGGGGCGCGAGGTAGGGCTCGAAGATCTTTCCGGTTTCGTCGAAATCCGTCGGCGGTTCGTCCGCAATGCAGACGAAGATGAGTCCGGCGAACACGCGGCTGTGGGCGCGCTTCAGGCCGAAGCAGCCCTTGTCGAACTTCGTTTCCCCCGGTGCCGAGGCATGGATCAAATCGCCGTTGGGGGAGTAGGTCCAGGAGTGATAGCCGCATACCAGGTTGCCCGTGGTCCCCGCGGGTTCGGTCAGGACGCGGGCGCCGCGGTGGCGGCACACATTGTGCAGGACGTTCACGCCGCCGTCGTCGTTGCGCAGCACGATCAGGGAGTAGGGCCCGTAGTCGACAGTGACGTAGTCGCCCGGCTCCGGAAGCTCGGCGATGCTGGCGGCAAAGATCCAGTGCTGGCCAAAAATGGCCTTCATGTCGATGTTGAAAATCGTTGGGTCGGTGTAGAAGGGGGCATCGAGGGAATATCCCACGCGCCGAAAATCAAACAACTCGGTGATTTCCGCCATCTGCTCGGCAGGCAATGATGAAGCGAGTTTTCCGCGTGAATTGAGGGGCGCGTTCACTGGGGCAGACATGTGTTTCCTCCCGGGAGGGCTGGGTAACTGTGCGATTCGTGGGGACCACGGAGTTGGTGGGGGCAACCGGCGTTGTCGAAAACGTTGTACTCATGAGATTAGAGAGGATCGATCTGCAACAAAAGCGCAAGATTTAGGAAATAACCGTGCACAATGGATGCATGATCGATCCACGGCTTATCACACTGCGGGTGTTTGCCCGGTGCGGCACCATTGGGGCAACCGCGGAGCTCACGGGTTATTCTCCCTCGGCCGTCTCCGCGCAATTGCGGGAGCTCCAGCGTGTGCTTGGAATGCAACTGCTGACGAAGGACGGCCGGGGGGTGCGGCTGACCGCCACGGGCCGCTATCTCGTGGCGGGCTCGGACGCGCTCATTGCGGAATGGGAGAGCCTGCGCGCCGCGGCCATGGAGGCCGGCGACCAGGTGCAGTCCCGTTTTGGGCTCGGCGGATTCTCCACGGCGGCTGCCCAGTTGCTCGCGCCGCTGGCCGCCACCCTGCGCTCGACACGCCCCCTGCTGGAGGTGCAGGTACTCGAGGCCAACCCGGCCCGCTGCTTCGACTTGTTGGTTGCCGAGCGAATCGACCTCGCGGTCATCGTGGCGATGCAGTCCGACACCTATGTTGAGGACGATACGCGCTTCGAGCAGACCCTTCTGCTCGACGATCCCTTGGACGTGATCATTCCCTCCGACCATCCGTTGGCATCGCGGGAAACGGTGACGCTCGAAGAGCTGGCGTCGGAACCCTGGATCACCGAGGCCGCCGGTTCCACCTACCATGCACTATTCACCGCGGCGTTCACGGCAGTCGGGGTGACACCGCGGATTGCCCATGAGGCCGTTGAATGGGAAACTCAGATCGCCTTCGTTGGTGCGGGGCTGGGCGTGGGCCTGCTGCCGCGGCTGGCGCCCCTGCGCAGTGCCGAAAACGTGATTAGGCTGCGTATCACCGGCAAGGGGAAACCCGTGCGCCGCATTGTCGCTGCGGTGCGCAAGGGCAGCATCGCATCGCCCCTGATCCAGGAGTCGCTCGGCATCCTGCAGGTCAGCGCCAATCGGATACTCACCGCCCGGCCCGAAGACGATCTCTGAGACGGAAGGCGGCGATTCGTTGCCGACAGATGTACGACTCCAGAGTTAGTTATTGAGATGCGAGTAGGGGCGGGCCATTTGGACCGTCCCTACTGCGTTGTCTGAATAGTCTCATCGAGACCTGAACCGCTGTGATCTCTGCGCGCCGGGGTGACACGGCTACCGCCGGACTTATGGGTGGGTCCGTAGCTATTTGAGTACGACGGTCCGGTTGCCCTGGAGAAAGACGCGGCCTTCGCAGTGCCAGCGGACGGCGTTGGAGAGTGCCTTGCGCTCGGTGTCGCGTCCGGCGGCCACCAGGTCCTCGGCGCCGAAGGTGTGGTCCACTTCCACCACCTGCTGGGAGATGATCGGTCCCTCGTCGAGTTCGGCGTTGACGTAGTGTGCGGTGGCGCCGACGGTTTTCACGCCGCGGGCGTGCGCCTGGTGGTAGGGCTTGGCGCCCTTGAAGCTGGGCAGGAAGGAGTGGTGGATGTTGATGGCCCGGCCATCCAAGTGGCGGGTGAGATCGTCGCTGAGGACCTGCATGTAACGGGCCAGGACCACAAGCTCGACGTCCAGCCGGTCGACGAGCTCCATTAGGTGCTTTTCGGCCGCGGGTTTGGTGTCGGCCGTGACGGGCACGTGGAAGAAGGGGATGCCATGCCATTCCACGATGCCCCGGTGGTCCGGATGGTTCGAGACGACCGCGACAATATCGATGGGCAGTTCCCCGATGCGGGCGCGGAACAGCAGATCGTTGAGGCAGTGCTCGAATTTGGACACCATGATCAGGACCCGGCGTTTCGTCCCTTGGGGGCGTAGTTGCCACTGCATGCCGAATTTGTCGGCCACGGGCACGAAGGCCTGCCGGAGCGACTCAAGGGTGGCCGGTCCACCGGGGGAGTCTCCCGCTGATGCGAAGTGGATCCGCATAAAGAAGTGGCCGTCGTCCTGGGAGTCGAACTGCTTGCTTTCCAGGATGTCGCAGCCTTGTTCCAGCAGGAAGCCGGAGACGGCGTGGACAAGTCCCCGTGTTTCCGGGCAGTTGAGGGTCAGAACGTAATCATTGGCGCTGCTAGCCAGGTTGTCCACGGGTCAGCACTCGATCACATTGACGGCGAGGCCTCCGCGGGAGGTCTCCTTGTATTTGGTTTTCATGTCCGCTCCTGTCTCACGCATGGTTTTGATGGCTTTATCCAGCGACACCTTGTGGCTGCCGTCGCCGTGAAGGCACAGGCGGGCGGCGTTGATGGCCTTCACGCTGGCGATCGCGTTCCGTTCGATGCAGGGAATCTGCACCAGTCCGCCGACGGGGTCGCAGGTCAGCCCGAGGTTGTGCTCGATCCCGACCTCGGCGGCGTTCTCCACCTGCATCGGCGTGCCGCCCAGGACTTCGCAGAGCCCGGCGGCCGCCATGGAGCAGGCCGATCCGACTTCGCCCTGGCAGCCGACCTCGGCCCCCGAGATGGAGGCGTTAATTTTGAACAGGATCCCGACGGCGGCGGCCGTCAGCAGGAAGCGGACGACGCCGTCGTCGTCGGCTCCTGGAACGAACTTGACGTAGTAGTGCAGCACCGCGGGCACGATGCCGGCTGCACCGTTGGTGGGGGCGGTGACGATGCGCCCGCCGGCGGCGTTTTCCTCGTTGACGGCGAGGGCGAAGAGGTTCACCCATTCCATGGCCCGGAGCGGATCCGTGACGCCGGTGTCCGCCGTCAGGGTCTTGAAGAGCGACAGCGCCCGGCGCCTCACGTTCAGCCCGCCGGGGAGGATTCCCTCGGCCGCGCAGCCGTTGTCCACGCATTGGCGCATGACGGCCCAGAGTGCCAGCAGCTTCTCGCGGAGTTCCGCTTCGCTGCGCCAGGTAAGTTCGTTGGCAAGCATCACATCGGAGATAGACATGCCTTCGCGGCTGCAAATGGCCAGGAGTTCGTCGGCTGTGGTGAAGGGGTAGGGCAGGACGGTGTCGTCTGCCACCACCTGGTCTCCGGCGTCGGCGTTGCCGTCAACGACGAAGCCGCCCCCAATTGAATAGAAGCTCCGTTCGCTAAGGACGGCCCCGGTGCGGTCCAGTGCCCGGAAGGTCATGCCGTTCGGATGGGCCGGGAGGGACTTGCGCCGGTGCAGCACCACGTCCTCGTCCCAGTTGAAGTCCACCCGGTGCTCCCCGCCGATCCGGAGTTCGGCATCCAGGGCAGCAGCGGCGACCTGGTCATCGGCGGTTCCCGTGTCCACCGTGTCCGGGTCCTGGCCCTGGAGGCCCAGGACCACGGCCTTGTCCGAACCGTGGCCCCGGCCGGTGGCGCCGAGGGAGCCGAACAGTTCCGCCTGCACCCTCGTGGTGGCGTTCAGCTGTCCGTCGCTTTTGAGTCCGTCGGCGAACCGTTTGGCCGCCCGCATCGGGCCGACCGTGTGGGAGGAGGACGGCCCGATGCCAACAGAGAACAGGTCCAGGACGCTGAGCGCCATCAGGGCACCTCGGGGGACGCGTATTCCCGCATCGCATCGAGGAGCCAGCGGCCGAGGAACTCCGCAAAGGAGGCCCGGGGGAAGATCCGGTACTCCTGGTCCGCGGTCTTCCACAGCACGGCGGGGATGCCGCCGATTTCCGTGGACAGTGCCGTCCCGGTCTTGAAGACGCGGGGGTGCAGGTCAAGGGCGCAGCCCTTTTCCAGCACTGCCCGGGACCGGGGACCGGAGAGTTCGAACGTGGTGCGGTTTGCGGAGAGGTCCACCACCTGGCCGGCGCCGTCCCCCAGTGCCTCCACCAGCGTACGGGGCAGCTCGCCGCCCAGGCTTTCATGGGATTCCGCGGGTGCCACGAGCAGGAATTCTGCCGGGCCGAGCCACAGCACCGCGGTTCCGCCGCTGCCGCGGACCTCCCCGGACGCGGAGGGCAGGCCTCCCGCCACGGTGCCCAGCCGTTCCCCGGCGTCGCTGCCCGGATCGACCCGGAGCCCCGCCATGGTCAGGAACGGCACCTCGCGCAGCTCCACGGCGCCCGCCACGGATCCCGCTTCAAATACCGCCTTCAGGGGCGACGCGGGGCTCTGCCGGAGGGTCTGGATTTTCTTGGAATTTTCGAGTGCTGCTGTGTCAGCCATCTTTGCGGGTCCCTTCAGAGTCAAAAAGTACGGTTTCGGCGACAACAACGTCAACCAGCTGGTCACCGGCGGCGGCCACCAGGGTCTCGCCGATGCGGTTACGGCCGTTCTTGATCAGGGCCAGGGCGAACGACCGGCCGAGCGCGGCGCTGTGGTAGCTCGAGGTCACGAAGCCCTGCATGGGGACGGGGCCGTCGGCGGGGTTGACGGTGATCCCCTTTTCCACGAGCTGGGTCCCTTCGGGCAGCCGGAGCGTCCCGTCCACGGGAAGGACGCTGACCAGGTGCTTCCGGTCCGTGCGGCCGGCGTCCTTGCGGGCGTAGGAGCGCTTGCCGATGAAGTCCTTGGCCTTGGAGACCACCCATTCCATGCCGGCGTCCTGCGGGGTGACGGTCCCGTCGGTGTCCTGGCCGACGATCGGGTAGCCCTTTTCGGCCCGCAGCACGTGCATGGTTTCGGTGCCGTACGGGGTGATGTTGAATTCCGCCCCGGCCGCTGCCACGGCTTCCCAGGTGTTCAGGCCGTACCAGGCCGGCACGTTGATTTCGTAGGCCAGTTCGCCGGAGAAGGAGATCCGGCAGATCCGGGCGCGGACGCCGGAGGCGAGGGTGGTTTCCTTGAAGGTCATGAACGGGAAGGCTTCCGCGTCCAGCCCGCCGTTTTCCGCGAGCTGCGGGGCCACCTTGGCGATGACCGCACGGGATTTGGGCCCGACGACAGCAATGGTGGTCCACTGCTCCGTGACAGAGGTGCAGTGCACGTCCAGGTCCGGCCATTCGGTCTGCAGCCATTCCTCCAGCCAGTCCAGCACCTTCGCGGCGCCGCCGGTGGTGGTGGTCATGAAGTAGCGGTCGTCGTCGAGACGCAGGGTCACGCCGTCGTCGAAAATCATGCCGTCTGCCATGCACATCACGCCGTAGCGGGCGGAACCCGGGGCGAGCTTCTTGAACGCGTTGGTGTAGATCCGGTTGAGGAACTCACCGGCGTCCTTGCCGCGGATTTCGATCTTGCCCAGGGTGGTGGCGTCCATAAAGCCCACGGAGTCGCGGACGGCGGCGCATTCGCGGAGCACCGCGGTGTCCATGTCCTCGCCGGCCTGCGGGTAGTACCAGGGGCGCTTCCACTGCCCGACGTCCTCGAACAGGGCACCCTTGGCGACGTGCCAAGGGTGGATCGACGTGACGCGGGCGGGGTCGAACAGTTCGCCGCGCTGGCGTCCCGCAAGGGCAGCGAACGCCACGGGAGTGAAGGGGGCCCGGTACGCGGTGGTGCCGATGTCCCCGATGCCCCGGGACGCTTCCCCTACCTGGCGGAGCGCGGCGGCGATGACGCCGATCGCGTTCACGCCGGAGGTCTTGCCCTGGTCGTTGGCGGTGCTGATGGAGGTGTAGCGCTTGATGTGTTCCACGGACCGCATGCCGGCGCCGGTGGAGCGCAGCACGTCGGCCACGGACTGGTCACGCTGGAAGTCCACGAAGTGGTGGTGCCAGTCATCCGGCGTGCCGGTCTGACCGGGAACGAGCCACAGTTGCCGGGTCGGGGCGGAGGCCTTCGGCTCGGAAAAGACCAGCGGATCGACGACTGCGCCAGAGTTTTCAGGGTCGAAGCCCGCGGCGCCGGCCGCGGCTGTCCCGGCGGAGACGCCCTCGGCGACACAGTCGTCAAGTTCAAAACTGCCACGGCCGGCCCCGGCCACCTGCTGGTCGGGGACCACGCTGCTCGGCACGAACGCCGCCAGGTCATCGTCCCAGCGGATCTTGCCCTGGCGCTGGGAGTGCAGGTGCACCACGGGGGACCATCCGCCGGAGACGGCGAGCAGGTCGCAGGCGAGCTGTTCGACGCCGGAGGTGAGTTCGCCGTCGTCGTTGATGCTCCGGACGGTCACGCCGACGAGGCGCTCCTCACCGGCGGTGTTGGCAACGGCGCTTCCGATCAGCACCCGCGTGCCGGCCGCGGCCGCTGCGGCGGCTGTTTCGCTCAGCTGCGGGCGGGCGTCCACAACGGCCTCGACACGAATGCCGGCGGCGCGGAGGTCGGCGGCCAGGGTGTAAGCGCTGTCGTTGGTGGTGCCGATGACGACGCGGGAACCGGGGGCCACGGCGTAGCGGTTGAGATAACTGCGGACCGCCGAGGCGAGCATGATGCCCGGGCGGTCATTGTTTTCGAAGACCAGCGGGCGTTCGTGGGCGCCCGGGGCGAGGATGACCTGGGCGGCGCGGATGTGCCAGATCCGCTGGCGGCTGACGCCGGGCGCTGCCGGCGTCAGGAGGTGGTCCGTCCGATTCTGGGCCGCGATGACGTAGTTGGAGTCGTAGGAGCCGAAGGCACTGGTGCGGTTCAGGACCGTGCACTCGGCCGCGGAGATCAATTCCGCTTCAACGTTGGACACCCAGTCCAGGGCGGGTATCCCCTCAATGCTCTCCGCGAGGGCCGGATCGGTGGATCCGGACAGCAGCGAGCCGCCCAGTTCGGGCTGGTCGTCAATGAGAATGACGCGGGCGCCGCTGCGGACGGCTTCGCGTGCCGCGGCCAGGCCTGCCGGGCCGCCGCCGACCACGAGGACGTCGGTGTGGACGTACTTCTTGTCGTACTCGGCGTGGTCCTCCTCCGGGTCCAGCTTGCCCAGTCCGTTGAGGAGCTCGGCGCTGAGCCCGTCCACGAGGGTCACCGTGGTGGCCGGGAGCATGGATTCGGCCACGTGGCCCGGGAACCGGGCGGCGACCTTGACGAGGGCGTTGGATTCCTCGACGCCGGCGGACATGATGCCGCGGGGCCGGTCCTCGTACAGGGAGTTGCCGGCCCGGAGCTGGCCGTTCGCCAGCAGGGCGGAGGCGAGCGTATCGCCCGGGTGGCCGGTGAATTCACGGCCATCCACGGTGAAACGCCAGGTGACGCTGCGGTCGATGCGTCCGCCGGTGGACAGACGCGCGGGCTGCGGCTGAGCGGTCATTTGATCGCTCCTTCCGGGGAGACGGGGCTGGGGAGTGTGGGGGCTGTGGTCCCGGTGGCGGGGCGAAGCTGACCCATCGGGTAGACGGCCTGGATGTCGTACGTGAGCGTGTCGCGGAGCATGTTGAACCACTGGCGGCAGCTGGTGCTGTGCAGCCAGCGCTCGGCGAAGGCGCCCTTGGTGTTGTCGCGGTAGAACAGGTACTCGGCCCATTCACGGTCGTTCAGTTCGTTCGGGTTCTCCGGGTAGGGCACGTGGGCCTGGCCGCCGTAGTGGAACTCGGTCTCGTCGCGGGGGCCGCAGTTGGGGCAGGGAATCAAAAGCATGTCCGTACCTCTTTCTAGTG
>NZ_JBVAYZ010000041.1:0-16383 GCF_055412865.1 Pseudarthrobacter ribosi
ACACCGCGACGGCGCGTGCCGCCCGCCAGGCCAAGCTGGCCGCGGCCGAACACCGGCGCGCCGAGGCTGAGGCCGCCGCCCCCGCCGCCGCCGCCAAGGGCGGACGACTGGGCCTGCACCGCCGGGCCGAAGTCCTCAGCGGCCAACTGCACGCGGTGGACAGCGCCGGCACGACCGAGGCCCTGGCCGCCGCTGCCATGGCCGCTGCCGCGGCAGACCTGCGCACCGCAGCCCTCACCGACCCTGAACTCGCCGCGCTGCGGGACGGCACCCCGGGCGGCATCGCGGACCCGGAGCCCGGTGACAGCGCCGGCAGCGCCGGCGGCAACACCCACGACGGGGTGGACTTGCGGTCCGCGCTGCGCGGGCTGCGTTCCCTGCGCGCGGTCCTGGACGAGCGGATGCCCGACGAAGCCAGGCTCAGCGGACTTCGGAGCCGCACCGCCCAGCTGCGCCTGGGCCTGGCGCAGCTGGACGAGGGACGGACGTCCGGAGCTGCTGCCCTGGCCGCCCTGCGCCAGGAATCCGAGGCACTGACCGCCGGGTTGCGTCCGCTCGAAGAACTCGCCGCCGAAGTGCAGCTGCGGACGAAAGAGGCAGCCGCCGCGGAGGAACTGCTGGTCCTCGTCCGGCGCTACGCCGCGGCCGGGAAGGACTGCCGGGCCGTCGCCGAACGCCACGGCCGCGCCCGGGAGGAGCACCAGGACCGCCGCCAGCGGTGGCTCGATCTCCGCGAGGAACGGCTGGCCAACGCTGCCGCGGAACTCGCATCCCAGCTGGAGCCCGGCGTCCCGTGTGCCGTGTGCGGCAGCCCCGAACACCCGGCGCCTGCCCCGGCCACGGCCTCCGCCCTGACCGTGGCCGAGGCCGAGAAGACCGCGCAGCAGGCCTGCGAGGTGGCGGAAGCCGCGCTGACGGCGCTCGACCGCGAACTCGCCGCGGACCGGCAGACCGTCGCCGTGCTGGCGGCCCAGGGAGGCGACACGGAGCCCGAGGGCGCCACCCTCGAGGCCAGCCTGGCCAAGGAACGTGCCGCCGAGGCGCGCGACGCGGCTGCGGAGCTTGCCGCCAGCCGCTCCCGGCACGCCGACCTGGAAGAGGAGATTGCCGCCGCCGAACAGGACCAGGCGGCCGCGGCGGCAGGCATCGCCCAGACCCAATCCACCCTCACGGAAGTCCTGGACCAGGCCGACTCCCTCGAACAGGCCCTCGACAAACTCCGGGCCGGCCACCCGGTCCTGGCCAAGCGCATCGCAGCGCTGGACGGCACCGCCGCCGTGCTGGAACGCGCCGATGCGGCGCGGACCCGGCTGGAACAGGCCACGGCCCGTTCCGCCGAAGCCCGGCTGCAGCTGGAGCTGGCGCTTCCGGGCACCGGCTTCGAGTCCGCGGCCGCGGCCCGTGCCGTGCTGCTCCCGGCCGCGGACGCCGCGGCACTGGAAACCGCCGTGCGCGCCGGTCAGGACGAAGCGGCCCGGATCCAGGAACTCTTCGCCAGCGAGGAACTTGTGCTGGCCTCCCACGAGCTGGAAACGGAGGGACCTCTCGTCGAGGGGCTCGTGGACCGGCTCCGCGCAGACGCCGCAGCGGCGGAACGCTCAGCCCGGGACGCGGACCTCGCCGCCGGCCTGGCGGAAAAATCCGTCCGGACGCTGGGCGCCATCGCGGCCAACTACGCGCAGCTTGCCGAGTCCGGACGGGAACCGCGCGGACGGGCGCAACTGCTGACCGCCGTCGCCGACGCGGCCCGCGGCGCGGGAGACAACAACTACCGCATGAGCCTGAACAGCTATGTGCTCGCCGCGCGGCTCGAACAGGTGGCAGTCGCTGCCTCGGAACGGCTGATCGGGATGAGCGACGGCCGCTACATCCTGCAGCACACGGACGCCAAGGCGGCCCGCGGCGCGAAGTCCGGCCTCGGCCTGGAGGTGGTGGACCAGTGGACCGGGCAGCGGCGCGACACCGCAACGCTGTCCGGCGGCGAGTCCTTTATGGCCTCGCTCGCACTGGCCCTCGGCTTGGCGGATGTGGTGCAGCAGGAATCCGGCGGTGTGGACATCGAGACGCTGTTCGTGGACGAGGGCTTCGGCAGCCTCGACGAACAGGCCCTCGAGCAGGTCATGGACGCCCTGGAGGGGCTCCGGGACGGCGGGCGCGTCGTCGGCCTGGTGAGCCATGTCGGGGAAATGAAACAGCGCATCAGCACCCAGCTTCAGGTGGTCAAGGGACGCAACGGTTCCACCCTGCATATCTCCGACGACGCCCCGGTCTGATCCGCGCCCGCAGCCCCGCCCGCCACGGCCGCAGGGCCTGCGCAATCAGGCACCTGCGGCTATAATTGGTGAGTTACCGGGTCGCGCGCATCGGGAGGAGGGACGATGCGCACCATTGAATGAACCCGGAATCATGACCCTTTCAACGCCCTCCCGGGCGCCCGTTTCCTCGGCGCCCCACTGTCCTGAAGACGCCACCGCCCTTGCCGGGCCCGCCTCCGCGCCGGAACCCGCCTCCGCGCCGGAAACGCGCACACCCGGGCGGTACGCCCGGCTGCCGCTGCTGGCCGGCCGAAGCTTCATCCCCATTGGCCTCTTCGCCCGCCTCCCGCTGGCGATGCTCACCGTCGGAGCCCTCACCCTGGTCACCGCCGTCACCGGCTCCTACGCAGTCGGCGGTATGTCGGCCGGCGCGGTCGGCATCGGCTCGGCGCTCGGCGCGCCCATCCTCGGCGCACTGGCGGACCGCCGGGGCCAACGCCCGGTGCTGGTGTTCGCCGCCGTCTTGAACACCTTCGCCGTCATCGCACTGATCCTGGCCGCCTACCTGATCCCCGCCGGACAGGACCTCGCGGCCGCCGTTCCGGTCCTGGTGGCCGCCTTTGTGGCCGGTGCCAGCTGCCCGCAGGTGGGACCGCTGGCCCGGGTCCGCTGGATGGCACTGACCTCTCGCGGCGGACGAAACGTCGGGCCCGCGGACCTGGACACGGCGCTGTCCTATGAAAGCACCGCCGACGAACTGACCTTCGTCCTGGGTCCGGCGCTGGTGGGAATCCTGGCCAGCCTGGTCGCGCCTTGGCTGCCGCTCGCCCTCGCCGCGGTCCTGACCATCACACTAGTGCCGGCCTTCGCCGTGCACCCCACGCATCACGCGGTGGTCCGGACGCCCGCGCGGACAGCGGCCGGTGCCGCCCAGGAGAAACAGCGCCGGGCGTCCCAGCCGGCCGGCCAGCGCGCGGCCGCACTCGCCGCCGTCGCCCTACCCGTCCTGGCCATGGTCTGCATGGGCACGTTCTTCGGTTCCACCCAGACGTCGCTGAGTTCCTTTGCGGCCAGCTTCGCGACGTCCGAACTGGCCGGCCTGCTCTACGCGGTGATGGGGCTGAGCTCCGCCGCGGCGGCCCTGTCGGTGGCGTACTGGCCCCAGCGTTTCACCGCCAACGCCCGCTGGCTGGCCTGCGCGGGGCTGATGGCCGGACTGGCGCTGCTGCTGTTGCTGCCCTCGACGGCGCTTCCCATGATCCTGGTGCTCCTGGTCCTGGGCCTCCCGGTGGGACCGCTGATGGTCACGGTCTTCGCGATCGGCGGGCTCGTCGCCCCGGCGGGGAAACTCGGCACGGTCATGACCGCGCTGGCCAGCGGCATCGTGGCCGGCACCGCGATCGGCTCGTCCATCGCGGGGCAGCTGGCGCAGCACCAGGGCTACTCCAGGGCATTCGTCGTGCCGGTGTGCGCCGCCACTGCCCTGCTCCTGCTGGGAGCGGCTGCCGCCGTCGTACTCCACCGGCGGAACAGGACGGCGGCCGCCGGCTGACCCCCGGCGAACCCGCGGATGCCCTATCCCTTTGAGCTGCTCTGAGCGGGGAGAGGGACCCAAAGTGATAGGGCAATTGGCGCAGTGGGGGCCGCACGTGGGGGAGCGCAGGCGGGGTGGCAGGTGCAGCGCGCTACTGCGCCGCCGCGGCACCGAACTTCGGCGTGTGCACGGTGCCGAGGGTGATGTGGACGGCCTGCTGGTCGGTGTAGAAATCGATCGAACGGTAGCCGCCCTCGTGGCCCAGCCCGGAGGACTTGACGCCGCCGAACGGGGTGCGCAGATCCCGGACGTTGTGGCTGTTGAGCCAGACCATGCCGGCCTCGAGGTTCTGCGAAAAGTTGTGCGCCCGGGTCAGGTCGTTGGTCCAGACATAGCCGGCCAGCCCGTACCGGGTGTTGTTCGCCAGGGCCAGCGCCTCGGCGTCGTCCGCGAACGGCGTGATCGCGACGACGGGACCGAAGATCTCCTCCTGGAAGATCCGCGCGTCCGGCATGACGTCCGCGAAGACGGTCGGCGCGATGTAGTTGCCGGTCGGAAGCCCCTCGGGCCGCCCGCCGCCGGCCAGCAGCCGGCCCTCGGACTTGCCGATCTCCACGTACCGGGACACCTTCTCATAGTGCTCCGGGTGGACCAGCGCGCCGACCTCGGTCTTGGGGTCGTGCGGGTCACCGACCACGATGTTCCTGGCCCGGGCGGCGTACCTGTCGCAGAATTCCTCGTAGATGTCCCGGTGGACGAGGATGCGGGAGCCGGCGGTGCAGCGCTCGCCGTTGAGCGAAAAGACCCCGAACAGGGTGGAGTCGATCGCGGCGTCCAGGTCGGCGTCGGCAAAGACGACGCAGGGTGACTTGCCGCCCAGTTCCATGGACAGGCCCTTGAGGTTCTCCGCGGCGTTGCGGAAAATCGTCTGCCCGGTGGTGGTCTCCCCGGTGAAGGAGATCAGCGGGACATCCGGGTGCTTCACGAGCGCGTCACCGGCCTCCTCGCCGAGGCCGTTGACCAGGTTGAACACCCCGTCCGGCAGGCCGGCGTCCTTGAAGATCTGCGCCCACAGCGACGCCGAGAGCGGGGTGAACTCGGCCGGTTTGAGGACCACGGTGTTGCCGGTGGCCAGGGCCGGGGCGAGTTTCCAGGACTCGAGCATAAACGGGGTGTTCCAGGGGGTGATCAGGCCCGCGACGCCGATCGGCTTGCGGTTCACGTAGTTGATCTGCGCGCCGGGGACCTTCATGGCATCGTCGAACTGCGCCACGATGAGGTCCGCGAAGAAGCGGAAATTCTCCGCCGCGCGCAGCGCCTGGCCCTTGGCCTGGGTGATCGGCAGGCCGGTGTCGAAGGTCTCCAGCTGCGCCAGCCGGGTCTCCTGCGCCTCGACGGCGTCGGCGATCCGGTTCAGGATCCGGGCGCGTTCCCGCGGCTTCATCCGCGGCCACGGCCCGGCGGTGAAGGCTTTGCGGGCGGCGGCGACGGCGCGGTCGACGTCCTCTTTCTGGCCCGCGGCGGCGGTGGCGTAGTTGGTGTTGGAGACCGGATCCAGCACATCGAAGGTCCGGCCGCTGACGGAATCAACGAACTCGCCGTCGATGTAGTGGCGGATGCGCGTCGGAAGGTCGTCTGGAATGTAGTGCTCGGCCATCACATCTCCTCATTGAGTATGAAATCGTATACGATACAAACTGCCTGAGACGGGGCTGCTTGTCAAGCACTCCCGGAACGAGCTAGCACGGCCGGAGGGGAGTGCCCCGCGGCTGTCAGCCCAGCTGGCTCTCGATGCGTCGGGCGCTCACTGTCAGGGCCGCGGCGACCTCCTCGGGGTCCTGCGCGGCGCGGATGTACACAACGGCGAGAGCCGCCGGACGGCCGCCCGGAACCCGGACCGGTACGGCCAGCGAGGAAACGCCGGAGATGACCTCGTCGTGGCTGGCGGCATAACCCCGGCGGCGCGCCTCGGCCGCTTCGGCCCGGTAGGGGATGCCGGGGGCGGCCGCGGCCCATTCCTCTTCAGACAGCGCCGACTGGATCGCAATCCCGGGTGCGCCGGCGCTGATCGGATGCCGGGAGCCGGGATGCTGGACCACGGTGGCGCCGGTGTGGCGCGGATCCACGGTGACCAGCGTGACGCATTCCGCGTGGTCCCAGACGGCGACGAAGGCGCTCATCATCAGCGTATTGGCGAGCTGGGTGAGCTCCGGCAGTGCCGCCGTCTGCAGGTTCCGCGAAACTCCCCGGGCCAGGACGGCGAGGCCGGGTCCGGGCTGGACCCGGCCGCCGTCGTCGCGCACCAGCAGGGAGTGGTCTTCCAGGGTGCGGAGGATGCGGTAGGCCACGGAACGGTGCACTCCCATGGCGTCGGCCAGTTCGGCGATGGTGAGCGGGTGCTGGGCGTCGGCCAGGATTTCGAGGGCGCGGATGCCGCGCGACAGCGTCTGGGACGGGGAAGCCTGGGCGCTGCCGGCGGTCGGGGTCATTTGTCCATCCTAGGTGCGGGCGGCCGGGATGCCTGGACGCACCGTTCGGCCCTTGTGCTCCGCCTCACAGTGCGTTAGCGTTCTATATGGGAATTACTCGTTCGATTATAGAACTTTCGACGACGAAATACACCCCCCAACCCTGCCGCCACGCAACGCAAGGGATCGCTGATGATTGCCAAGCCCCGCACCGAGCCGGTCCCGGTTGATCCGGGCCGCACGCCCGGCGCGCGGGCCCACCACTTCCGCGGCAGCCTGGGCCGGTTCGCCACCGGCGTGGCGATTGTGACCTTTGACGGCGCCACGAAACGCCACGGCATCACCGTCAACTCCTTCACCTCCGTGTCCATGAATCCGCCCCTGGTGCTCGTGAGCATCGCCCGCACCGCCAAGGCCCACGACGAACTCGCCGGCCGGCCCTTCACGGTCAACATCCTGGGCGCGGAACAGCGGCACCTCGCGATGCACTTCGCCGGCCGTCCCGGACCACAGCCGCTCTGGGTGGAGGGCGGCACGGCCCCGCGGCTCTCCCACGTGCTCGCCTATTTTGAGTGCAAGCCCTGGGCGGCGTACGACGGCGGCGACCACACGCTCTACCTCGGTGAGGTCGTGGACTTCAACTACCGCAACGGCGATGCGCTGGCCTACGCGAACAGTACGTTCACCACCATCCCGGAGAGCCAGCTGGGCATGGAAGACCTGCTCTGATTTCGGTTCAGCTCAACGACGACTGGAGGAACAACAATGGGTATCCGTACAGGACAGCAGTATCTGGACAAACTCAACGCCATGACGCCCCACGTGGTGATCGATGGTGAGGTGGTCAGCGAAAAGGTCGCCGAGCACCCCGCGTTCCGCAACGTGGCGCGCTCCTACGCCCGGCTTTTCGACATGCAGCATGACCCGAAATACCAGGACGCGCTGACGTACACCTCGCCCACCAGCGGCGATCTCGTCAATGCCTCCTTCCTGGTGCCGAAGACCGTCGAGGACCTTGAGCGCCGCCGCCGCGCCATTTCGACCTGGGCCGAGTCATCCAATGGCTTCCTGGGCCGCTCCGGCGACTACATGAATTCCTCGCTCACCGCCCTCAGCACCGCCGGGAAGTGGTTTTCCCAGGCCGATCCCAAGTTCGGCGAGAACGTCCGCAGCTACTACGAGTGGGCCCGGGAAAACGACGTCCTTGCGACGCACACGCTGATCCCGCCGCAGGCCAACCGCTCCGTCTCCGGCTCCGAGCAGCTCGGCGGCCAGCTGTCGGCCCGGATTATCGAGGAGCGCGAGGACGGCATCGTCATCCAGGGCGCCCGGATGCTGGCCACCATCGCCCCGATCGCGGACGAGCTGCTCGTCTTCCCCTCCACGGTGCTCCGCGGGACGCCGGAGGACGCCCCGTACTCCTACGCTTTCGCCATCCCCAATGACACGCCGGGCCTGCGCTACCTGTGCCGCACCTCGCTGTACAACGGCGGCAGCACCCACGACGAACCGCTCGCGTCCCGCTACGAGGAAATGGACGCCGTCGCGGTCTTCGACCACGTCTTCGTCCCCAACGAGCGCATCTTCATGCTCGGCAACCCGCAGCTGTGCAACGGCTTCTACTCCGAAACCGGCGCCGGCGCCCTGATGACCCACCAGGTGGTCACCCGCACCATCGCCAAGAGCGAGTTCTTCCTGGGCCTGGCTTCCGAACTCGCCGACTCGATCGGCATCGACGGATTCCAGCACATCCAGGAGGACATCGCCGAACTGATTGTCGACGTCGAAATCGGCCGGGCGCTGGTCCGGGCTTCGGAGGCGGATGCGGAGCTCAACGATGCCGGTGTCATGCTGCCCAAGTGGTCCACGCTGAACGCCGCCCGCAACTGGTACCCGAAGGTCGCCCAGCGCTTCCCGCAGATCATCCGCAAGTTCTCCGCTTCCGGCCTGATGGCGCTCCCCGGCGAGGCGGACGTCAACAGCGACGCCCGGGCCGACATCGAGATGTACCTGCAGGGCAAATCGCTGACCGGCCCGGAGCGCGTCCGGCTGTTCAAGCTCGCCTTCGACGCCTCGGTCTCCGGCTTCTCCGGCCGGCAGTCACTCTATGAATACTTCTTCTTCGGAGACCCGGTCCGGATGGCCGGCGCCATGGTGAACAGCTACGACCGCGGGCCCGTCCGGGCCCGGGTGCGGGAGTTCCTGAACCGCACCGACTGACCCGTGAAGACAGGCTTTCCCGTCACTTCTTGGCGGCGGCAAAGCTTTTTTCCCAGGGATGTGTGCCCTATCACACATTTCATAGTAAGATTCTGTATACTAACTGACCGTTCGATCAGTAAATGCTAGAGGCATTCAGTTATTCGCACCGCACCCACCCCGGGCAGTACCTCTGCCCCCAGCAACGGAGTTCCAATGACCGCAACTTCACGTGTCGATTCTGAGGCGGGCCCCAGCAGCAAGCATGAGGAACGCAAAGTCCTCGCGGGCACCCTGGTCGGGACCACTATCGAGTGGTACGACTTCTTCATCTTCGCCCAGCTGACAGCCACGCTGCTGTCACCGCTGTTCCTGGCTCCGCTGAACGCCTCCAACCCGGGCCTGGCACAGATCCTGTCCTTCGCCCTCATCGGCATCAGCTTCCTGTTCCGCCCGCTCGGCGCCATCGTCGCCGGCCACCTGGGTGACCGCCTCGGCCGCAAGGCCATGCTGGTCTTCACCCTCATCATGATGGGCGCCGCCACGGCGCTGATCGGCATGCTGCCGACCTACGCCCAGATCGGCGTCTGGGCCCCGGTCCTGCTGATCCTGCTCCGTGTCATCCAGGGCTTCTCCGCCGGCGGTGAATGGGGCGGCGCCGCCCTGATGGCCGTCGAGCACGCTCCCAAGAGCAAGCGCGGACTGTTCGGCGCGTACCCGCAGATCGGTGTTCCGGTCGGCATGATCCTCGCCACCGGCCTGCTGTACTTCCTCAACACCAGCATGTCCAAGGAAGACTTCGCCTCCTGGGGCTGGCGTGTACCGTTCCTGCTGTCCATCGTGCTGATCATCGTCGGTTACCTGATCCGCCGCGCCGTGGCCGAGAGCCCCGTGTTCAAGGAGATGCAGGAACGCAAGGAAGAGAGCAAGGCTCCGCTCGGAGAGCTCATCCGCAAGCACAAGAAGGCCGTCCTCTACTCGACGATGATCTTCATCGGCAACAACGCCGCCGGCTACCTGCTGATCGCCTTCTTCATCTCCTACGCCACCAAGTCCCTGAAGATGCCCGTCGCGCAGATCCTGCTGGCCACCACGCTGGCCTCCTTCGGCTGGCTGATCTTCACCCTGGTCGGCGGCTGGCTGTCGGACAAGATCGGCCGCGTCAAGACCTTCCTGATCGGCTACGGCATCGTCTTCGCCTGGATGATCCCGATGTTCGCCCTGATCGACACCAAGAACATCGCGCTCTACGGCGTCGCGCTGTTCGTCCTGACCATCGGCCTGGGCCTGTCCTACGGCCCGATGTCCGCGATGTACGCCGAGATGTTCCCGGCGAACGTGCGCTACTCGGGCATCTCGATCGGCTACGCCTTCGGCGCGATCCTCGGCGGTGCGTTCGCGGCCACCATCGCGGAGGCCCTGCTGCAGGGTACCGGGTGGACCGGTTCCATCGGCATCTACATCATGATCCTTTGTGTCATCTCCGCGGCCGGCGTCCTGCTGGCGGGAGAAACCAGGGGCCGCCCGCTCGGCGTCAGCCACGGCGCAACGGATGTGGCGGCAAGGCACTAGCAGCAATTAAGCAAGTCGGGAGGGGCGCGGGCCAAAACGGTCCGTGCCCCTCCCGTCGTTAACCCTGCGCGGGGTCGGCCCGCACCCATCCGGGGCCTCCGGCTGGGGGAGTCTGTTCAGGCGGGCCGGGCACCCAGCAGCCGGACGACGTCGTCGTCCCGCACCTGCCCGAAGTCGCGGTAATAGCTGCCGACGGCCCGGAACTGGCCGGGGATGAACAGGCTGAAGACGGCGTCGGCGGGCTGCTGCAGGGACGTCTGTGCCTCCAGCGAGGCGACCGGGACCCCGACGACGACGGCCGCCGCGCCGGCCGCCCGCACCGCCTCGACGGCTGCCCGCATTGTCGCCCCGGTGGCCATTCCGTCGTCGGCCACGATCACGGTTTTGCCGGCCAGCGGCAGCCGCGGCCCCGGATACGCTCCGGCGCGGCGCTCCAGTTCCGCCTGCTCGGACCTCACAACCTCATCGAGTGCCGGCTGGGTGATCCCCAGTTCCAGGAGCTGGTCCACAAACGGCCGGTTCCGTACCCGCACCACCCGGCCGTTGACCGCGGCCAGCGCACCGAAGGCCGATTCCGCGTGCCCGGGAACCCCCAGCTTGCGGACCGGCAGCACGTCCCAGGGCAGCCGGAGCGCCGCGGCTGCCTCGGCGGCGACCTGGACACCGCCGCGGGCCAGGCCCAGCACCACAGTGTCCGGGCGCCCGCGGAACTGGGGGAGGGCGGCGGCCAGGAGCCTGCCGGCCTGCCCGCGGTCGGTGAAGCGCATGCCCATGGACACCCTCTTCCGTTCCGGGATCAGACGGCCAGGAAGCTGATGGCCCCCTGCTTGAACGCGCGGCTGGTGATGGCGTTGGTGTGGTTCCGGCCCGGCAGGACCAGCTGCTCGACCTGGGCGCCCGCCTTGGCGCCCAGCGCCGCGAGTTCCGGCATCGAGGCGGCACGGTCGTCTTTTTCCCCGGCCACCAGCAGCATCGGCATATGTGGCACGGCCTCGGCTGGGTCGAACGGCTCGCTCTTGACGGCCTCCACGAGGGACAGCAGCGAGAAGATGTTGTTGCTGGGCAGCATCTGCGCCATCTTTAGCAGTCCGGCGGTGGACGCGTCGGCGATCGGGGTACCGTCGGCCAGGTGGTGCTGCGCGGCAACGAGGTCGAAGTCGGCCAGCGGATCCGAGACGTTGGGCCCGCCCAGGACCAGCCGGTGTACCAGCTCGTGCTGGGTGGCGCCGAACTCCCAGGCGAGCCGGGAGCCGAGCGAGTAACCGATCAGGTCCAGGCCGCTGGACGGGTCGCCGTCACGCAGGGGCCGGACGCCGGCGTCGAACGTGATCTGCAGCAGATCCGCGCGGATCCGGCTGGGCGTGTAGGAGTCCATGTCCTCGGGGGCGCCGCTGCGGCCGTGGCCGGGCAGGTCCACGGTGATGACGCGGCGGCCGGCCTCCAGCAGCGCGGTGAGCCAGCCGGTGTCCTCCCAGTTGAGCTTGGAGGAGGAGGAGAAGCCGTGCAGCAGCAGCACCGGGCGCAGCCCGGCGTCGGACCCGGGCTCGTGGACTCCCACGTACAGCTGGGGGTCGGTGCCTTCGACGGTGTGGGAATGCTGTTCGCCGGTGTGTCTGCCGCTCATGGTGTCAGTCCTCATCAAGTACGGCGCTCAGGCGGACCCGGCGCTTCGGTGCCTCTTCCTTCGGGACCGTGCCCACGATGCCGGCGGTGTTGTCCGGCACCTCAAACACAATCAGGGGCTCTCCGACATTGATCTTGTCGCCGGGCCCGCCGTGGATACGCACCACTTTACCTGCCTGCGGACTGGGCAATTCAACGGCTGACTTGGTGGTTTCGACCTCGACGAGGGGCTGGTTGCGTTCGACCTGGTCGCCCGGAGCCACGAACCATTCCAGCACGGTGGCCTCGATCAGGCCCTCGCCGAGGTCCGGGAGCGGGAAGGAAATTTCAGCCACGTTTGTACTCCAATACTCGCTGGATCCCGAAGAGGATCCGGTCAATGTTCGGGATGTATTCGTCTTCCAGGTCTCCCGAGGGGTACGGGACATCGAAGCCGGTGACCCGTTCCACCGGGGCCCTGAGCGTGTCGAAGCAGCTCTGGGTGATCAGCTGGGCCACCTCGGCGCCCAGGCCGGAGGTAAGCGGCGCTTCGTGGACGACGACGGCGCGGCGCGTCTTGCGCACGGAGGCGGCCAGGGCCGCGGCGTCGATCGGCTTGAGCCAGCGCAGGTCCAGGACCTCGATGTCGATCCCGTCCTCGGCGGCGAGTTCGGCCACCTGGAGGCAGCGGGCCACCATGGCGCCCCACGCGACGAGGGTCAGGTGCCGGCCCTCGCGCATGACCTTCGCCCCGGTGGGGGAGCCGCCGGCGGCGTCGTGGCTGGCGACGTCCACCTCGCCCTTCTGCCAGTACCGCGACTTCGGCTCCATGAAGATCACCGGGTCCGGCCGCGTCGCGGCGTACTTGAGCAGGTGGTACGCCTCGTGCGGGTTCGACGGCGAGACCACCTTCAGGCCGGGCACGTGCGCGAACAGCGCCTCGAGGCTTTCGCCGTGGTGTTCGGGGGCGCGGATGCCGCCGAAGCTGGGAACCCGCAAGGTGATGGGCATCGGCAGGGTGCCGCGGCTGCGGTAGTTCATCCGGGCGATCTGGCAGACGATCTGGTTGATGGCCGGGTAGGCGAAGCCGTCGAACTGCACCTCGGGGATGGGGTGGAACCCGGCCATCGCCAGGCCCACGGACATGCCGAGGATGCCGGATTCGGCCAGCGGGGTGTCGAAGACGCGCTGTTCGCCGTGTGTGGCCTGCAGGCCGTCGGTGATGCGGAAGACGCCGCCGAGCCGGCCGCAGTCCTCCCCGAAGATCAGGGTCTTCGGGTTTTCCGCCAGCACCTCGTCGAGGGCCCGGTTCAGGGCCTGCTGCATGGACATCACGGTGGTGGCTGCCGGGCTCACTGCGCTCGTGGCAGTGTTGTCGGCGGTGCTCTCGCCTGCGGCGTCTCTGCCTTCGAGAATCGAGTTAGACATGTTCGGACTCCTCGCGCCAGTTGGCGGCCTGGGCCTGCAGGGCAGGGGTGGTTTCCTGGAAAACCAGGTCAAACATTTCGGTGCCGGGGCGGGACCCGAGCGCCTGGATGCCGGTGCGGATCTGTTCCTCCTCGGCCTTGGCCGCGGCGAGGGCCTCAGCGAAGAAGGCCTCGTCGGCGATGCCGTCGGCGAGCAACCGCTGCCGGAAGCGTTCCAGCGGGTCGGTGCCGGCGCCGTCGCGCTCCTCATCGAGCGAGCGGTAGCGTCCCGGATCATCCGAGGTGGAGTGCGGGCCGCGGCGGTAGGTCATGGCCTCAATGAGCACGGGGCCGTTCCCGGCCCGGGCGTGCGCGAAGGCGCGGCGGGTGGCCTCGACGACGGCGACGACGTCGTCGCCGTCGATCTGCAGCGCCGGCATGCCGTAGCCGGCGGCGCGGGCGGCGACGGAGCCGCCGGCCACCTGGCGTTCGGTGGGAACCGAGATCGCCCAGCCGTTGTTCTGGACGAAGAACACCACGGGGGCCTTCAGCACGGCGGCGAAGTTCAGGGCTTCGTGGACATCGCCCTGGGAGGAGGCGCCGTCGCCGAAGTAGGTCAGCGCGACGCCGAGTGTACCGTCGGTGCGTGCAGCGTTTATAACGGCGGTCCCGGCGGTCCCGGCGGCCAGCGTCTGGCCGTGGGCCCAGCCGACGGCGTGCAGCACGGAGCCGGCCACGACGGCCTGGATCGGGGCGAGCCGGGATTCCAGCGGGTCGTAGAGACCGCCGTGCCAGGTGGCCTTGTGGGTGGACATGTAGGCCACCATGTCAACGCCCATGGTGCGGGCCACGCCCATCTCGCGGTAGGTGGGGAAGACGAAGTCCCGGGTGGTGTCCACGGCGTAGCCGCTGCCCACCTGGGCTGCCTCCTGCCCGAGTTCGGGCGCGTAGCCGGGGATGATGCCCTGGCGCTGCCAGGCGATGGCCGAGGCATCGAGGTGGCGGACCGCCACCATCAGCGAATAGAGCTCGCGGAGCTGTGCGGGAGTGAGCGGTTCGGCGGCATCGCCGGCAGCCACGGGAAGTGTGTCCATGCCTGTGACCCTAGTCACCCGGCCAGTGCTGTGCAATCAGCCGTCAAATCACTGACCAGACTGCACAAGAATGCCAGTCGTACGGGAATCCGGCATTGCAGTTTGTGCAGTCTGGTCCGTTGTGCGGCCTCGGCCTGTTACTTCTTGGCGTCCGCGGGTTCGGTCTGCTCGGCCGGTGCCGTGCCGCGGTTGCGGGTGAGGCGGGCGCCGATCCAGCAGGCCGCGGCGATGCCGGCGACCAGGATGATGGTGCTGACGAGCTGCTTGCTGCTGTCCGGGCTGCTGAAGCCGACGGCGAAAATCAGGGCCAGAAGCACCAGGCCGAAGATCGTCAGGCCCGGGAAACCCTTCATCCGCAGCGGCAGGACGGTGCCGTCGCGGTCTGCGCGGCGGCGCAGGATCAGCTGGGACACCAGCGCGGAGCCCCAGACCATCAGGCAGGTCGAGCCGACCAGCTGGAACAGCGCCGGGAGGATCTTCTCCGGGAAGAGCAGCTCTAGCACGGCGGCCAGGAAGCCGAACGCCACCGAGACGCCGACGGCGAGCATCGGCACCCTTGCCTTGTTGATCCTCGACAGGAAGCGCGGGGCCTCGCCGCGTTCGGACAGCGAGAAGACCATCCGGGACGCGCCGTAGAGGTTCGCGTTCAGCGCCGAGAGAAGCGCGACGACGGCCACCAGCGTGATGGCGGCGCCGGCGCCGGGGATGCCTGCGATGTCCAGGACGCCGGCGAACGGCGAGGCGAGGGCTTCCGAGGTGGAGGGAAGGACCGCGGCGATGACGAATACCGAGCCGATGTAGAAGACCAGGATCCGCCACACGACGGTGCGGATCGCCTGGCCCACGCTGTGCTGGGGGTTCTCGGTCTCGGCGGCGGCCACACTGACAATCTCGGTGCCACCGAACGCGAAGATCACGACGAAGAGCGCGGAGGCGATGCCGCCCAGACCGGCGGGGGCGAAATCGGCGGTGAAGTTGGTGAGGCCGGGGGACTCGACGTCCGGCAGCCAGCCCAGCAGCAGGGCCGTGCCGATGCCCAGGAACAGCAGGATGGCGGCCACCTTGAGGATGGCGAACCAGAACTCGAACTCGCCGAAGTTCTTCACCCCGGCGAGGTTGATCACCGTGAACATGACCATAAAGATCAGTGACAGGGCCCAGACGGGAATGACTGGCCAGACCGTGAATAGCAGGGCGGCGGCACCCAGGGCCTCGGCGGCGATCACCACCACCAGCTGCAGCCACCAGAGCCAGCCCACGGTGGCTCCGGCGGTCCTGCCCATGGCCTTGGCGGCATAGACGGAAAACGCGCCGCTGTTGGGGTTGGCCGCGGCCATTTCGCCCAGGGCCCACATCACGAGGATGATCAGCGTTCCGGCGACGAGGTAAGAGATGAGGACGGCAGGGCCGGCGGCCTGGACTCCGGCCCCCGAACCAAGGAACAGGCCGGCGCCGATGGCGCTGCCGAGTCCCATCATGGTGAGTTGGCGTGGCTTCATGCTGTGGCCGAGTTTCAGGCCGGGGCGCTCCGCGGTGGACTTCATTGTCATTCTTGCGAACCTTCGTGTGGTTTGGATCTCTGGGTCCTTATGGGACCTATTGAATTTACCGCTCCGGAGCGGGGTCTGGGAGCGCCGGCCGTGAGAGCATGGTGACAGTTTGTAAGTGCGGAACGAAGTTTCCACATAGGTTTGTGATGCGAATGCGTCGGCAGGAGGAATATTCGATGGATGTTGATGTCCTGGATGCGAAGATTGTCCGATTCTTCACCGATTCACCCCGGGCCTCCGTGCTGGAGGCCTCCCGCGTGCTCAAGGTGGCCCGCGCCACCGTGCAGTCCCGGCTGGACCGGATGCAGGACAACGGCATCATCGGCTCGTGGGTGCCGCAGTCGGACCCGGCCCATTTCGGGTTTCCGGTGGTCGCTTTCTGCTCCCTGACAATCAACCAGGACCTGGGGCACGACGCGGTGGTCGAGGCCCTCGCGGCGATCCCGGAACTGATCGAAATTCACACCGTCTCCGGCAGCTCGGACCTGATGGCTCGCATTGCGGCCCGCTCCAACCCGGACCTGCAGCGTGTGCTGGATGCCATGATCGCCACCCGGACGGTGCTCCGCTCGTCCTCGGTGATTGTGCTCAACACCCACTTCCAGGGCCGCACCCTGCCGCTGCTGGAAGCCGCCGCCGCGGGACGGTGAGCCCGCCCGCCCCTGGCCGGCCCGCGGCGGGCGCGCCGCCCCGGCGCACCCCC
>NZ_JBVAYZ010000042.1:0-14510 GCF_055412865.1 Pseudarthrobacter ribosi
AAGCCTGCAACCACACCAAAGAAACCCCCGGCTGGTCCTCCCGACCACGCCCCGGACCCCGACACACCCTCGACATCACCACCCCCACCGGCCACACCTACCACTCCACCGCCCCACCCCTCCCGGGAACCCACGTCCGCCACGCGGAACCGGACCTTGCCACGGCACAGAGCCCGGACCACCGCCGCCAACGCCGCCGCCGAGCCAAAGACCTCCACCGCACCCGAAAACTAAGCCAACCCGCAGCCTGAAAGACAACCGGCAGCGCCAAAACAAGACCGCCCGCCGATCGGAATGATCGGCGGGCGGTTTGTCGAAACACTTGGTGGCAGCCGGTTGGCAGGCGGTGACGGCTACCGGGCGGTGGCCTCGGCTGCTTCCGCCACAGGACCCGGGACGGAAGCCGCGGGCTTGCGCAACTTGGCGCCTTCGACGTCCACGTCCGGAAGGATGCGGTCCAGCCAGCGCGGCAGCCACCAGGCCTTTTCGCCGAGCAGGTACATCACGGCCGGGACGATCGTCATCCGGACCACAAAGGCGTCAATCAGCACACCGAAGGCCATGGCGAAGCCGAGCGGCCGGACCATGTTCAGGTGGGAGAAAATGAAGCCCGAGAACACGCTGACCATGATGATCGCGGCCGCGGTGACCACGGCAGCGGCATGGCTGAAGCCCGAGCGGACCGCGTGTTTGGCCGATTCGCCGTGCATGTACGACTCGCGCATGCCGGACGCAATGAACACCTGATAGTCCATGGCCAGGCCGAACAGCACACCGATGAGGATGATCGGCAGGAAGCTCAGCACGGCGCCCGGATTTTCGACGCCGAAGATGGGCCCGAGCCAGCCCCACTGGTAGACAGCGACGACGGCACCGAAGGCGGCGGCGAGCGAGAGCAGGAATCCGCCGGTCGCCAGCAGCGGCACCCAGATAGAGCGGAAGACCAGCAGCAGCAGGATGAGTGAGAGGCCCACCACGATCGCCAGGTACGGCGGCAGTGCGTCGCCGAGCTTGGTGGACACATCGACGTTGCCGGCGGTCTGTCCGGTGAGCCCGATGCTGACGCCGGTGCTGTCCTTGATCTGGCCCTTTTCGGCGCGGAGTTCGGAGACCACCTGGACGGTGCTGGCGCTGGCCGGGCCCTCGTTCGGGATGACCTGGAACACGGCGGTACGGCGGTCCTCGCTCAGGGCCAGCGGCACGGCGGCGCTGACATTCTCGGTCTCGCGCAGGATGTCCGCGACGTCGAACTGCCTGGCCTGCGCCTCGGCTTCGCTGAGGCCCTCGGGGAGGTCGCCCACCACGATGATCGGGCCGGTCATACCCTCGCCGAAGCTCCGCTTGGTGACGTCGTAGGCCTTGAAGGCCTGCGAGGCAACCGGCTCGGAGCTGGCGTCCGGCAGGGCGAGGCGCAGCTGGGCGGCGGGCAGGGCCACAACACCGAGCAGGACCACTCCGGCCAGCAGGGCCAGCCACGGGTGGTTGGTGACAATGCCACCCCAGCCGTGGCTGCTGCGGTATTCGTCCTTGGCGCGGTCCTCGGTTTCGTGGCCGGGCAAGGCATTGTGCCGGTCCGCCCTGGCCCAGGCCCGCTTGGAGATCAGTTTCCGGCCGATGAGGGAGAGCACAGCGGGCGTCAGGGTCAGGGCCACGACGACGGCGACGGCCACCGTGGCGGCGGCGGAGAGGCCCATGACGGCCAGGAACGGAAGGCCCGGGACCACCAGGGCCGCGAGGGCGATGATGACGGTCAGGCCGGCGAAGAGAACAGCGTTGCCGGATGTGCCGGTGGCGAGCGCCACGGATTCCTCGGGGTCCATGCCGGCAAGCAGCTGGCCGCGGTGCCGGTTGACGATGAACAGCGAGTAGTCGATTCCGACGGCGAGGCCGAGCATCAGCGCCAGCATCGGGGAGATGGAGCTCATGTCCGTGGCGCCGCTCAGGGCGAACGTGCCGCCCACACCGACGGCCACGCCGACGACGGCCATCAGCAGCGGAAGCCCGGCGGCGATCAGGGTCCCGAGCATGATGATGAGGACCAGGGCTGCAACCGCGATGCCGATAACCTCGGCAGCACCAAAGAGCTCGGAGATGTCCTCGCTGATTTCCTTGCTGGGCAGCGCGGTGACGTTGGCGGCGGACACCTCCTTGACGATGTCCTGGACTTCCTGGCGGACCTCCGGACTGAGGCCGTTGATGGAGGTTTTGAACTGGACCTGCGCGATCGCCGCCTTGCCGTCCTCGGAGACGAAGCGGAGGCCTTCCGAGGCCGCCAGCTGGCGGGCGCCAAGGGCGAGCTTGGCCTCGCCGGTTTCCAGTTCCTGGGTGCCGGCGTCGAGCTTTGCCTGACCTTCGGCAAGGGCAGCCTTCTGCTGGCCGAGCCGTGCCTCGATTGCAGCGGCCGGCATACCGGCGGCCGCCATCTGCTGTTCGGCAGCGTCCAGCTGGGCCGTTCCGGCGGCGAGCTCGGCAGCGGCCGTCTCAAGCGTGGCCTTCCCGGCAGCGGACTGCTCCTTGCCGGCGGACAGATCGGTGACGGCCTTGTCCAGCTGCGCCTGGGTGGCGAACGGGTCAACCGTGCCCTGAACGTCCGGGAGGGTTTCGAGCTTGGTCAGCGCGGCCGTGACGGCGTCCTTGCCCGTCTGGCTGAACTGGGCGTCGTTGGCTTCGAACACCACGCTGGCGGAGCCGCCGGAGGACGAGGGAAGCTCGGTCTTGAGCTTGTCGGCCATCTGCTGGGTTTCGGTGCCGGGGATCTGGAAGTTATTGGACAGCGTGCCGTGGAAGGCGGCTGCCGCACCACCGACGGCCACCATGACGGCGAGCCACAGGGAGATGACGAGCCAGCGGTGGCGGTACGAGAATTTGCCGAGGCGGTAGAGCATCAGGGCCATGTCAATGCCGATCTGGGGAAGGGGTGGCGGTGGAGTGGGGCGCCGGGTGGGCCGCCTGGGAGGTTGAGAGGCCGGCGTCGGGGCGTGCGAATCCGGAGCCCAGCAGGCCCATGGAATCGATCAGGAGCTGCCGGAGTGTGGACAGGGATTCCGGCGTGAGGGATCCGCCGCACCGCAGGAACCAGACGTCCATGGCGGCTTTGCCGCAGGAGATGACTGAACCGGCCAGGGCGCGGAGGTACAGCTCGTCGAGCTCGACGCCTTCGCTGAGGCGCTCGCGGGCCGCGGTAATGATCTCGACGGTGCAGTGGTCCCAGGCTTCCAGCTCGGACCGGCTGAGCTGCGGATTGGCCTGGCCAAGGCTGTACAGCTCGGCCAGCGGAGCTACCGTCATCGGGTCCGCGAGTTCCACGAGGGCCGCCCGGGCGGATTCCAGGAAGGGTTCCCCGGCCGGGCGCAGCCGGAACTGCTGGAGTGCCTTGTCCAGGAAGCCGAAGGTGACGGCGGCAATGGCCGCTTCGGTGCTGCTGAAGTAGTTAAAGAAGGTGCGGCGGGAGATGCCGGCGGCGTCGGCGATGTCCTCGACCGTGAAGTTTCCGGGTCCGTTGGACCGGAGCAAAGCCAGCGCGGCGTCGGTGATGGCCTGGCGCGTGGCCGCTTTGTTCAGCTCGCGGCGCGACTGTCCTTCTGCCGGCGGGTGGGACGCCGACGGGGCGGCTGCGCTGGGGGACGGGGTAACGGGCACACGGTTACACTACGTGCATGTTTGCACTCTGGGCAACTATCTTTCGCGCAGCGTCACCGGGCGGAGAATCGGCCCGCATCCCTGCCCGATGACCGTCGCCAACCTTCACAGGTAGATGAAAGGTTCCGAACAGCTCCCGTTGAACGGTCCGGCGGAGACTGGAGCCACGTCTTGGAAGAGACAACCACCAATCGCAGCGGTCACCAGCTGCAGACCAGGAGACAGCACATGTCACGTACGAAGAGAATGACGCTCGCTATCTCGGCCGGGGCACTGGCCCTGGGCGCCGGCCTCGGAGTTACCGGGATGGCGTCAGCGGCCACGACTCCTACCCCGACTCCCAGCTCCAGCGCTTCGGCAGAGGCAACGCCCGGGACCACCGATGGTCAGGGGATGCGCGGCGGCCACGGCAAGGGCGGAGAGCGCGGTGCCGCCCAGGCTGCCGAACTGGCGGCCAAGCTCGGCGTTGATGAGGCCAAGGTGACCGAGGCTCTGCAGGCCTTCCGCGAAGCCAACAAGCCGACCACCCCGCCAGCCGAGGGCACCAAGCCGGACCGCGCCACCAAGGACGCGGCGCTGGCGAAGTCGCTGGCGGCGTCGTTGGGCATTGAGGAATCCAAGGTCACCGCGGCCCTGGAGGAGCTGCGGACCGCGGCCCAGGCTGACCGCGCCGCGGCGCTGAAGACCAAGCTGGATACGGCGGTCACCGACGGCACGCTGACCCAGGCCGAGGCGGACGCCGTCGCCAAGGCCGTCGAGAAGGGCGTGATTGGCGGAGGCAGGGGCGGACACTAGGCGTCACCGCACAACCGTCGATTGACACGGCTTAGTCGCGGCTTAACAGGGGAAGTCCCCGGGAGTATTCCCGGGGACTTCCCCTGTTAAGGCTGGTGCCGTTTAGGGCTGGTGCAGTCGGCTACGCCCTGGTGCCGGCCAACTCTCGGCCTTCCGGCGGCGCCGCAGGAGCGGCGGCAGCGGAGGGGTCGACGGCGGCGGTGTTGTCGAATTCGTCGCTGAACGGGTCACCATTGCGCGGTGCGTTGTACAGCGACTCGTCCAGGATGCCCTGACGCTTGGCCACGATCGTGGGGATCAGTGCCTGCCCGGCCACGTTGACCGCGGTGCGGCCCATGTCCAGGATCGGGTCGATCGCCAGCAGGAGCCCGACGCCGGCCAGCGGCAGTCCCAGCGTGGAGAGCGTCAGGGTCAGCATCACGACGGCGCCGGTGGTGCCGGCGGTCGCGGCGGAGCCGAGCACGGAGACGAGGGCAATCAGCAGGTACTGGGTGAAGTCGAGCTGGATGCCGAAGAACTGGGCGACAAAGATCGCCGAGATGGCGGGGTAGATCGCGGCGCAGCCGTCCATCTTGGTGGTGGCGCCCAGCGGTACGGCGAAGGAGGCGTAGGCGCGGGGGACACCCAGGCTGCGTTCGGTCACGCGCTGCGTCAGCGGCAGGGTGCCCACCGAGGAGCGGGAGACGAAGGCCAGCTGCACGGCCGGCCAGACGCCGGAGAAGTACTGCTTGATGGACAGGCCGTGGGCGCGGACCAGGACCGGGTAAACGACGAAAAGCACAAGAGCCAGTCCCACGTAGATGGCGAAGGTGAACTTGCCCAGGGAGCCGATCGTGTCCCAGCCGTAGATCGCCACAGCGTTGCCGATCAGGCCGACGGTGCCGATCGGGGCGATCCGGATGATCCACCAGAGGACCTTCTGGATCACGGCGAGGGCGGAGGCGTTGAGGTTCAGGAACGGTTCGGCCGCCTTGCCCACCTTGAGTGCCGCGATGCCGACGGCGACAGCGATCACCAGGATCTGCAGGACGTTGAAGCTCACCGCGGTGGTGGCGACGCCCTCGGTGACGGTGGTGCTGGCGCCGAGGCCCAGGAAGTTCTTCGGGAACAGCCCGGTCAGGAACGCCCACCAGTCACCGGACTTGCCGGCGTACTTGGCTTCCTGGGTGATGCCGGTATTGGCGCCGGGTTGCAGGAACACGCCCAGGCCAATGCCGATCAGCACGGAGATCAGCGCGGTGATGGCGAACCAAAGCAGTGTGTTCCAGGCCAGCCGGGCGGCGTTGGAGACGGCGCGCAGGTTGGAGATGGAGCTGACCACGGCGGTGAAGATGAGGGGCACGACGGCAGTCTGCAGCAGCGAGACGTAGCTCGAGCCGATGGTCTGCAGTGTGGCGCCGAGGGCGTTCGGGTTCGCCTTGGTGCTGCCCGTGTACTTGGCCAGCAGGCCGAGTCCCAGGCCCACGATCAGGGCGGCGATGATCTGGACGCCGAACGAGCCGGCCCATTTGGGCAGCTGGAAGCCGGTCTTTCCGGCGGGTGCGGGGGTGCTTGTCTGAGTGCTCACCGGACCACGCTAGGTCCGGCGCGACTATCACGGCGAACGGATGTTGAGAAATGTTACGCGGCCTGATTTCATGTCCGGTCGCGAAATCCCCGGAAACACAACGGAAGACACCCCGTTTGTGAAGTTATTCCCGAGCCGGTTGTGGCGATTGTCTCTCTGGCCGCCCGGGATTTACGCCGAGGTGACAGTTCGCGCCCATGGGCTGGACCACCATGGGCGCGAACTGTCACCTCGGCGGTGCTACCCCGGCGGCGCTACCTCGGCAGCGCGCGCTTGCCGGCGGTGCTACGCCAGCAGGGCGCGCTTGAGGGTGTCGAGGCCGACGGAGCCGATGTTGAGGGCCTTGGTGTGGAAGGCCTTCAGCTCGAAGCCGGGGCGGTCTTCGAGCTCGGCGCGGATCTGTTCCCAGAGCCGCTGGCCCACCTTGTACGACGGCGCCTGGCCCGGCCAGCCGAGGTAGCGGGTGAACTCGAAGTTCAGCTGGCCTTCGCTGATTGCGAGGTTCTGCTTGAGGAACCCGTACCCCTTGTCCGGAGTCCAGGTACCCGACCCCCAACGCTCGGGCATTTCCAGCTCGAGGTGGACGCCGATGTCGAACACCACGCGGGCGGCCCGCATGCGCTGCATGTCCAGCATGCCCATGTGGTCGCCGGGATCCTTGAGGTAGCCCAGTTCCTGCATCAGTTTCTCGGCGTAGAGTGCCCAGCCCTCGCCGTGCCCGGAGGTCCAGCAGACGTTCCGGCGCCACTTGTTGAGCAGTTCGCGGCGGAAGGTGGCGGTCGCTACCTGCAGGTGGTGGCCCGGGACGCCCTCGTGGTAGACCGTGGTGGTCTCGGCCCAGGTGGTGAAGGTGTCCTCGCCCGGCGGCACGGACCACCACATGCGGCCCGGTCGGCTGAAGTCGTCCGAGGGTCCGGTGTAGTAGATGCCGCCTTCGTCGGTCGGGGCGATCTTGCACTCCAGGGTCTTCATGACGTCGGGGATGTCGAAGTGCACGCCGGCGAGGTCGGCCACGGCCTTGTCGGAGAGTTCCTGCATCCACACCCGGAGGGCCTCGGTGCCCTTGAGCTGCCGGGCGGGATCGTTGTTTAGGACTTCCTTGGCTTCCTCGATCGTGGCGCCGGGGCGGATTTCCCTGGCCACCCGCTCCTGCTCGGCGATGAGGCGGTCGAGTTCCTCCACGCCCCACGCGTAGGTTTCCTCCAGGTCCACGGCGGCGCCGAGGAACACGCGGGAGGCCAGCGAGTAGCGCTCGCGGCCCACGGCGTCCTTCTCCGGGGCGACGGGCAGGAGTTCGGATTCCAGGAAGCCGGCCAGTCGGGAGTAGGCCACCCGTGCGGCGGCGGCGCCGGCGTCGAGGGTGGACTGCACGTCCCCGGGCAGCGGGCCGTCCGCGGTTTTGGCGTTGGCGGCCAGCTTCGCGAAGAAGCCGTCCTCCGCGGCGTGCTTGGTGGTCTGTTCGATCACGATCTTCACCTGCCGCGCGGCGGCGACTTTGCCGGACTCCAGGGCGGTGCGCAGAGACTCGATGTAGCCGTCCAGCGCGGCGGGGACGTTGTGCGCACGGCCCGCGATGTGCTCCCACTGCGCCGCAGTGTCCGTCGGCATCAGGTCGAAGATCGCACGGATCTCCTGCGGCGCGGAGGCGATGTTGTTCAGCTCGGCCAGGTCCCAGCCGGATTCGTGGAGCTCCAGCTCCAGGCCCAGGCGCTCGCGCATGGCATCCAGGGTGATGGCGTCGACGTCGTCCGCCGGCTCCAGGCCCTGCAGCGCCGCCAGCGTCTCGCGCGCTGCGGCCGCGAACTCCCCGTGCCCGGCGGGGGAGAAGTCCTGGTATTCGGTCTCGTGCCCGGGGATCCCGAGTTCGGTGGCGAAACTCGGGTTGAGCCGGATCAGGGTGTCCGTGAAGGCATCGGCGACGGCGTCGATGGCGGTGTCCGGGCGCACCGGAACGGTGTTGTTGGCGGCAGTGTTGTCAGGTTCGGTAGTCACCCGAAAGACATTAGCGGGGCCGGAGCCGTTATGAAAGGGTTGCTGCACTTTTTCCGGGCCCGGGCCCGGGGCCCGGAGCCGGGTGGCTCCGGTGCCCGAAGGCTTTAGCCGCGGCTGCGCTTCCAGGAACCGGGTCCCGGCTTCGGTGCCAGCTGCAGCTGCTGCCGGCGGATCCAGTGCCGGGCGCTCGGCTGCTGCGTCTCGGCCGGTTCGCCGCTGCCCACGGACAGCACGACGGCGGCCAGCGCCGCGAGCTCCTCCGCCGTCGGGTCGCCCTTGACGACGGCGAACAGCGGCTGCTCGGCGGCCGGTGCCTCCCCGGGCTCAGCCGCGGGCTCAACTGCGGGGTGGGTGGATGGGCCCACGCCAGCGAGGGACCCGGCCTGAGCTTGCGAAGGCTGGGAGCCGGTGGGGATCACAGCGGAATGTTCCCGTGCTTCTTGGCGGGCAAGCTGGCACGCTTGTCCCGCAGGGCACGCAGGCCCTTGATGATCTGCACCCGGGTCTCGGACGGGGCAATGACCGCGTCCACGTAGCCGAGCTGGGCGGCCTGGTAGGGGTTGAGCAGCTCATTCTCGTACTGCCGGATGACATCGGCGCGCTTGGCCTCGACGTCGCCGCCGTCCGCCGCGACCGCGGCGAGCTCGCGGCGGTACAGGATGTTGACGGCGCCCTGGGCGCCCATCACGCCGATCTGCGCGGTGGGCCAGGCGAGGTTGAGGTCCGCGCCGAGCTTCTTGGAGCCCATCACGATGTACGCCCCGCCGTAGGCCTTGCGCGTGATGACCGTCAGCTTCGGCACGGTGGCCTCGGCGTAGGCGTACAGCAGTTTCGCGCCGCGGCGGATGATGCCCTGGAACTCCTGGTCCTTGCCCGGCAGGAAGCCCGGCACGTCCACCAGCGTGATGATGGGGATATTGAAGGCGTCGCAGTTCCGGACAAAGCGGGCGGCCTTCTCCGAGGCGGCGATGTCCAGGGTGCCGGCGAACTGCATCGGCTGGTTGGCCACGATGCCCACGGTGTGGCCCTCGATCCGGCCATAACCGATCATCACGTTCGGAGCGTAGAGGGACTGCATCTCCAGGAAGTGCGCGTCGTCCACGATCTGTTCGACGACCTTGCGCATGTCGTACGGCTGGTTGGCCGAGTCCGGGATCAGCGCGTCCAGGGCGAGGTCGTCGTCGTCGAGCTCCAGTTCCTGGGTGTGCTCCAGCACGGGGGCCTCGGCGAGGTTGTTGGAGGGCAGGAAGTCCAGCAGTTCGCGGACGAACTCGATGGCGTCGGCCTCGTCGGAGGCGAGGTAGGTGGAGGTGCCGGTGTTGGCGTTATGCTGCCGGGCGCCGCCGAGGGTTTCCATGTCCACGTCTTCACCCGTGACGGTCTTGATCACGTCCGGGCCGGTGATGAACATGTGCGAGGTCTTGTCCACCATGACCACATAGTCGGTCAGGGCCGGGGAGTAGGCCGCGCCGCCGGCGGAGGGGCCCATGATGAGGGAGATCTGCGGGACCACGCCGGAGGCATGGACGTTGTTGCGGAAGATGTCCGCGAACATCGCGAGCGAGGCAACGCCTTCCTGGATGCGGGCGCCGCCGCCGTCGAGGATGCCGACCACGGGGCAGCCGTTGCGCAGCGCGAATTCCTGGACCTTGACGATTTTCTCGCCGTTGACCTGGCTCAGCGAGCCGCCGTAGACGGAGAAATCCTGGCTGTACACGGCCACGGGGCGGCCGTCCACGGTGCCGTAGCCGGAGACCAGGCCGTCGCCCAGCGGCTTCTTCTTCTCCATGCCGAAGGCGCTGGAGCGGTGCACGGCCAGCGCGTCGAACTCGACGAAGGAGCCGGCGTCCAGCAGCAGGTCGATGCGCTCCCGGGCCGTGTTCTTGCCGCGGGCGTGCTGCTTCTCGATCGCTTCCGGGCCGGAGGGCTGCTCAGCACGTGCCTGGCGGTCGCGGAAATCGGCAATCTTTCCCGCGGTCGTGGTCAGATCGTGGCTCATCAAGTGTCTCCGGCTCTGTAGCTGATGTTCTGCTGAATCGTGTCGTGCTGGCGGTGCTGTGGTGCGCCGGCCCTGTCCCGCGTGGCGCTTTGGCTGGTATCCACAAACGCCGGGCCCTGCTGGCAAGTCTAGTGACGCTATTGACCCATGCCGCTGTAGAAAACCTACAAGATTCACCCCAACTCTCACCGGAACCACGACGTGGGCGCGGGCGGCGGTTGTCCGGACGGGCGCGGCGCGTCAGTGTTACTCACCAGTAACTTGGGTCGGTTAGAGTGTCCTCATGACTTTGAGCAACGACGCTTCGGGCACCGCCCCGCAGCCCCAGCAGCCAGGGCCCTACCAGGCCGCCGGTTCCCTCCAGGGCCGCACCATCCTCATCTCCGGGGGAAGCCGCGGCATCGGCCTGGCCATCGCCACCCGCGCCGCGCGCGACGGTGCCAACATCGTTCTGATGGCCAAGACCGGCCAGCCGCACGCCAAGCTCGAAGGCACGGTCTACTCCGCCGCCGAACAGATTGAGGAAGCCGGCGGCCAGGCCCTGCCGCTGGTCGGGGATGTGCGCAACGACGCCGACGTCGCCGGCGCGGTGGCCGCCGCTGTCGAACGCTTCGGCGGGATCGACATCGTCATCAACAACGCCTCCGCGATTGACCTGTCCACAACCGACGACGTCGACATGAAGCGCTACGACCTGATGCAGGACATCAACGTCCGCGGCACCTTCCTGCTCTCCAAGCTCGCCCTGCCCGCGCTGCGCGCATCCGACGCCGGCCAGATCCTGACGCTGTCCCCGCCGCTGAACCTGGACCCCAAGTGGGCCGGCATGCACCTGGCGTACACCATGGCGAAGTACGGCATGAGCCTGACCACCCTGGGCCTCGCCGAGGAACTGAAGGTCGACGGCATCAACGTGAACTCGCTGTGGCCCTGCACCCTGATCAACACGGCCGCCATCCGCAACATGCCGGGCGGCGACAAGATCGTCCAGGGCGCCCGCGGCCCCGAGATCATGGCAGATGCGGCCCACGCAGTCCTGACCAGCAGCAACGCCATCCCGGAATCGGGCAGCTGGAGCGGGAATTTCTACACCGACGAGCAGGTCCTCGCGGCCGCCGGCGTCACGGACTTCATCCCGTACAGCCTGGGCGCCCCGGAAGAGAAGCTGATTCCTGACATCTTCCTCTGAGTTTCCTGCGGCTTCCGGGCCGGCGGCGGACCGGGCCAGCCGACGGCGGCGTAACTCGGTAGGATTCAAAGCATGGAAGCCGCGCAGGAAGCCCCGGACCGTCCGCCCCTTGACGTGAATGCCCTCAGTGATGAAGCGTTCCTCTCCGCCACCGGAATTCCGCGGCTCACGGTGGTGGACTCCATCGGCTCCACGAACGCGGACCTGCTGCGCGGCGTCACCGAGGACCCCGCTGCGTACCCGGATCTCACCGTGCTCACCGCCGAATACCAGAGCGCCGCCCGCGGCCGCCTGGACCGCCGCTGGGAAGCGCCGGCCAACAGCTCAGTCTCCGTCTCGCTGGTGCTGCGCCCGGTCAACGCCGAGGGACGCCCCCTGCCGACCCAGAGCTACTCCTGGCTCTCGCTGCTGGCGGCCCTAGCGCTGCGCGAGGCGCTGCTGGAGACGGCCGGCGTCCCGGCGGAGCTCAAGTGGCCCAACGACGTGCTGGTGCGCAGCCGGAAGATCGCCGGCATCCTGGCCCAGCTGGGCCCGATGGCCGGCGGCGCCGTGCCGCCCATCGTCCTGGGGACCGGGCTGAACGTCACCCTCACCGAGGCCGAACTCCCGGTGCCCACGGCCACGTCCGTCCTGCTGGAACACCCGACGACGGTGGACCGGACCGAGCTGCTCAAGAGCTACCTGTCCCGGTTCTCCACGCTCTACCGCAGCTTCTGCAACGCCGACGGCGATCCCGCCGCCGGGATGGCCGGCGGCCCCTCGCTGCACAAGCGGGTCGAGCACCTGCTGACGACGCTGGGCAAGCAGGTCCGCGCCCAGCTGCCCGGCGACCATGAACTCATCGGCCACGCCACCCGGCTGGATGACTACGGCTCACTCATGGTGGTCGACTCCGGGGGACACGAGCACGTGGTGACGGCCGGCGATGTGGTGCACCTGCGGCCCTGGACTCCTCCCGGCCAGGACGCGGGTCACGAAAGCGGATATGCGTAAAGCGCTCTTCCCGGGCGAGCAAGTGATTGTGGTCACCCGGCCGCAGCCGAGGACCCTGATTTTCCCGGCGCTGCTGTTCATTCTGGTTCCGGCGCTGGCCGCCTACTCCAGCGCCTGGATTGTGAAGGGCGGGCCCGCCAGGCTGGCCCCGCTGATCAAGGAGTCCACCAGGGAATGGACGCCGTGGCTGATCGGGGTGTGCATTACGCTGGCGGCCTGGGTGCTGCTGGGCTACTGCCTGCCGAGAGTCGTGGGCTGGCACGCCACCAAATACATCCTGACAAGCCAGCGGCTGGTGGTCCGGTACGGCATGCTGCGGCGGCGCGACCTGCAGGTCTCCCTGGCCACCATTCGTAATGTGGTCATCCATCAGTCGTTGCTCCAACGCATATTGCGGTCCGGGAATATATCCTTGGATACCGGGTACCCCTCCAGCACGGTGGTCCCCGACGTTCCGGAAGCCGCGACGTTCCGCAACTTCATCCTCGACGCCATTTACGACCTGCCGCAGGGCGTCCTGGGCGCCGGGGGAGGGCCGTACAACGCCGACGGGGCCTGGCCTAACGAGACGAGAGAAGGTGGAAGAGATGAGCGCTGAGAACGTACGCCGCGAAGCGGGACTGCTGGCCGAGGAGCCATCGCACGTTTCGGATGCCTTCGTCGAGACCGCCAGCCTCGAGGCAGCCGTCCTCGATTCCATCGCCGAAGGCACGGATTACGCCGCGGACTCCGCCGCTGGTGAGCAGACCGGCGCTGCACCGGCTGAACCCGACGACGCCGATTCCGTGGACACCGGCTCGGACCCGGCCGACGCCGAGTCCGAGGCGGAAACCAATGTCGATACCGACGCCGGACCCGCAAGTAGCGCCGGGACTGTTGCCGCCGCGCCGCCCACCGGAACCATGTCCGCCGAACGCATTGCCCTGAAAGCCCTCGAGCAGCGGCTGCTCGGCGGGGAACGCAAGCTCCGCCGCCGTGAAGTCGCGTCCGGCGCCGGACTGTCCCTGCTCTCCGCCCGGAAACTCTGGCGGGCCCTGGGCTTCCCCAACATCGGGGACGAGGACGTTGCCTTCACCGAACGCGACCAGTCCGCGCTGAACACCATCGTGGACCTGGTCCGCGGCGGCAAACTCACCGAGGAAGCCGCGATCTCCGTGACCCGCGCCATCGGCCAGATGACGGACCGCATGGTGGTCTGGCAGGTTGAGGCCCTCGTCGAGGACATGGTCCAGAACCAGGGCGTCACCGACGCCGTGGCCCGCAAGCGGCTCGTCGGCGAATTGCCGTCCCTCGTGGACGCGCTCGAGGAGATGCTGCTTTACTCCTGGCGCCGCCAGCTCAACGCCGGCGTCCAGCGCCTGGCCGTGCGCGCCGAGGCCGGGCTGGCGTCCAGCGAGGAAGGCCGCGAAGGCGACGAGGATGACGCCCCGCTGCCGCTGGCACGGGCCGTCGGCTTCGCAGACCTGGTCTCCTACACCAGCCTGTCCCGCCGGATGAACGAAAAGACCCTCGCGCAGCTGGTGCAGCGCTTTGAGAACAAGTGTGCCGAGATCATCTCGGTCGGCGGCGGGCGCCTGGTGAAGACCGTCGGCGACGAAGTCCTGTACATCGCCGAGACCCCAGCGGCCGGCGCCGAGATCTCCCTCGCCCTCTGCCAGGCCTTCACCGACGACGAAATCCTGCCGCAGGCCCGGGTGGCGATGGTGTGGGGCCGCATTCTTTCCCGGCTGGGGGACATCTACGGTCCGACGGTGAACTTGGCGGCGCGGCTGACCGCGCTGGCGGATCCGGGGACGGTGCTGGTCGATTCCATGACCGCGGCCGCACTGGAACAGGACGACCGCTTCGTCCTGCACCCGCGACCGGCCGAAGACGTCCGGGGCTTCGGCGAGATCCACCCAGTTCAGCTGCAGCGCGGCAGCGGCCGCGGACTCGTGCTGGACTAAAGCGTGCCCTGAGCTGCGCCGATGTCGTTCCCTTCGGACGTGACGCGCGCGGGTTTCTCTAATCGATAGCTAATATGCGATAGTCAACCTATCCGACACCAGCCAAGGCCGATGCCGCATGCTTGGATGCCGTGACTCTGGGGGACACCGCACACATGAAAAACGTACTGTCAGCACTGCGGCCAAAAACCCGCCGGTCAGGTGCGGCACGCCCTCTCACTGCCCGCCGCCGACGCTTCCTGGCGGGAACCGGCCTTGCTGCCGCCTCCGCCGTCCTCATCACGGGCGCCATCATCTATCCGGGGTTTAAGACCACTGAGGTGGAGTTGAACGATGGTGGGGTGTGGGTGGTGTCGAAGTCGAAGAATGCGGTGGGGCGGTTGAATTATC
>NZ_JBVAYZ010000043.1:0-6275 GCF_055412865.1 Pseudarthrobacter ribosi
GCAGTGGATCCTCCCCTACGGCGGTCGAATCCAACTCAACGGAAAAGCCAAGACGGTCACCGCCAGCTACGCCTGACCGTGGCTGGTAGTGTCCCGGTCAAGGTTCCACTAACGGACCGGCTTACGGGCACGCCGTGAAGGAAGATTCTTTGGCACTAGAGTTCGGTCCATGATTGTTTGGCTCAACGGCACCCACGGGGCGGGAAAGACGACGACGAGCGCGCTCGTGCAGCAATTGCTGCCCGACGCGCGCCTCCTCGACGCTGAGAAGGTCGGTGAGGTCCTCAGGGACATCAAGCCGGGACTTCCTGCAACGGACAACTTCCAGCACTGGGAGCCGTGGCGAAGGCTCGATGTCGAAACCGCTCGGAGCGTGCTCGAGTACACCGGCGGCACACTCGTGATGCCGATGACTGTCTTGGTCGAGAGCTACTGGCGGGAGATCAGCGATGGCCTCACCGAACACGGCATACCGATCCAGCATTTCGTGCTCCACGCCGACCAGGCCACGCTCCGCGACCCTATACAGAACGACAAAGACCTCGGCCCCTCGACGTTCCGCTTCGCGTACTTGAAGCCATACGCCGAAGCAGCTCATACCTGGCTGCACAATGAAGCCGAGGTCATCGACACCACACACATCACAGCGGACCAAGCCGCGCAGCAGATCGCGGATTCAGTGCTTGGGCGCTGAGATCCAGGAAGGTCCGACGTGCTTGTGTGCGCTGAGGGATCGCTGGACGCTATCGGGCCTGATCGTGTAGCGCCCGACTTCCCCTTGGCCTGTCGTGACGATTCGGTCTAGAACGCCTCCGCAGCGTTCGATGGTCTTCACGGAGGAAACGTTGTCCACAAAGCAGGCCAGCAGGACTCGATTCATGCCGCGGGCCTTCGCCAGGCACAGCATTTCACGGAGTGCCGCAGCTGCGAGGCCGCGGCCTCTGGCGGACGGCCGGAGTCCATAGCCCACGTGCCCCAGCACGTCGACGTCCCGAGCTGATTCGTGACGCAGAGCGATTCCCCCAAGAACTTCGCCGTCCTCGACGATCCATCGAAAGGTGCCCCCGTCGTCGCCAAGCGACGCTTCCTTGGCGAAGCGACGCTTCCTTGGCGAAAAGCCGATCGACGAACAAACGGAATCCTTCTGACGATCGGACATCGTCGGTCTTCAGCAGACCGAAACCATCCTCGTGGGGGCCGTCGCCCCAGTCGTCGTGCGCCTCTAGCCACGCCGCGTGCAGGGCAACTGAAGGACGGACGAGCAGAGACATGGTTCAACGGTACCGTCGACAAGCGGCCCGGTCAGGGATCATTCACCGGAAACGTGCTGGGGGTGGAAAATCCACTCTGTCCGGCATGATCGGGTGCATCTTGAGCAGCACGGAACGATGACCACGACGATAATCGACGTATGACTGAGCACTTACCGTCCTGGCCGACCACACCACCGAGCTACGGTTCAGTCGTTTTACGCGAGTTCACCGATGACGACGTACATCTGGCCTTCGAGCTTGGGGACGATCCTTACATCCCTCTCATTGGCAGCCTTCCCGCACTCCCCACAGAACAGCAGGCCCTGGAGTGGATCCACCGGCAGCGCGGCCGGTTCGCCGAAGGAAAAGGGCTGTCCTTCGCCATCGCCGATGCCAAGTCCGACAACGCCGTCGGTGCCACCGGACTGTGGCTTCAGAACATGCCGGCCGGCCGCGCGACGATCGGCTACTCGGTTGCCCCCGCGCACCGGGGCCGCGGGATCGCCAGCAGCGCGTTGAAGGCACTGACCGCGTTCGCTTGGACCATCCCCACTCTGCACCGGATCGAGCTGTACATCGAGCCGTGGAACAGCAGCTCAAGTCGCGTTGCCGAGGCATCTGGTTTCCAGCGGGAGGGCCTGCTCCGCAGCCACCAGGAGATTGGTGACACCCGGCGCGACATGCTGCTCTACGCGATAACGCGACCTTGACCGCAGCTTGGCTATCGGTGTTCGTTTCTGCTCAGGTGGAGTGTGGCAGCAGAGTCCGCTCTGAATTTGAGGCGTCCCGCAGCAGGTTCCCCATACGGACCGGCTTACGGGCAAATTCATGGCCGCCGTACTTTGTCGGGCACGATAGGAGCTATGACCGCCGAACTTCGCCCCTGGACGCTTGAGGACGCACCCGCGCTGTGGGATGCATACCGGCAGAACCCGGACCTGAAGACGCAATTTGGCAGTGCGGACCTAGCCACAGTCGACCAGGCGCGTGACTACATCGGCGCCCAACTTCCGTTCACAGAGTCCAGACGCAACTGGGCAATCACGATCGACGGTGCTGCTGTAGGCAATGTAGGGCTATCAGCCATTGACCGGCGCCACGAAACTGCTTGGACGTACTACTGGCTCGCCTCTGCGGCCCGCGGCCGCGGCTACACGGTGCGAGCCCTCGCGACGATCGCCGCAGCAGCATTCGAAGACGGCCTCTTCCGCCTCGAGCTAGGGCACCGAATCAACAATCTCGCGTCGTGCAGGGTCGCCACCAATGCCGGCTTCATCCCCGAAGGTATCGAGCGCCAGAAGCTGCTGTACGGTGCTGAACGCTTCGACGTCGAGACCCACGCGCGGCTGCGTACGGATTCATGCCCAAATCTCAAGATGCTCCCGTTATCCCGATGAAGGATCGGCTTGTGGGCGCACCGGCGTGCAGCGGAGCAGCCCGCTGGCTGTGCTTCACTGAGCGCGGCGATCCGGCCCCCGTAGAGTTGGGCGCCAGCCAGTAGCAGACACTCGCCTCAAGGAGACTCATGCCAGACGGACCTCGCGTCGATCGACTCGAAGTAAGCGTAGGAGGGCTTTCCCGACGTCAACTCATGAACAGCCTGAGTTCGCGTGGCATCCTGGTCAACGGTCACGCGGAAACCCTGATCGAGGATGTCATCTTCGACGACCAGGCCTCTCGTCCCGTGCTGGTCACAGAGCGTACGGTCGCCGAACTAGGGCTTCCCAGTGGGGCGACGCTTTCTCAGGTCTTCGAGGTTGCACAGCAAAAGGGCTTGTTGCTGTGCCCGGTGGATACTGCGCCCTATCTGCGCATGGCTCTGAACGAGCAGGTCGCGTCTCGCGACTCGGTGATGTCTTCGGGGAGTGCACCCGATGGCGGCCTCACAGTGGCCGCCGAAGCGCTTAGCAAGGACGACGAGTATCCGAAAGGCTTCTATCTTCGCGTCGTAGACGGTCAAGCGTGGCTGCGCGGCTACCGATGCGACGACGAGCACACGTGGTCCCCCGACGACCGGTTCATCTTTCAGCTTCCGCCGCCGCCCGCTTGAACTCAGCAGGGCGCATGCCCGCTGGCGCCGCCTTCCGGCGCACTCGAATCGACGGAGCAGCGCTGTCCCACTAACTCACCATCCGAAACTCGACCACGTGGGACGACGGCGTCCGGTGGAGGATCCTTTACCGGACGTTTCGGTCAGCAGCTAACGACTTTGATAGCGGAGTCAACAAAAACGGGGCAGACGAGGGCAGACGACATGCGACAGTGGTCCGACTCAGACCTTGAGGGCGGCTCTATATCGGCGCCTAGTTTTTCTTGTCTGCCAGCCAAACCGAGCACGCGACCCAAAAGAGCTGCCGTTCCAGCGGGATAAAATCGGCTAATTGACGTCGTACTCCCAGTAGGCTCTGGGCATGTCATTACCTGGGGGAAGAACGCCGTGCTTCCGTGGGACCGGGCTATTGTTGGCCGCGGCTTGTGCGGTAACAACGGGCCTGTCCGGTTGCGAATATGCGGATGACGGCGCAGATCCGACCTCGGCGCCTTCCAGAACCCGCCGGCCGGCACCTCCGTCGCCGCTGCCGGCGGTCCCTGATCTTGCAAACGCCGAAAATCGGAACTTCAAGGACCTCGACCCCTTACTCGGCGCCGGGCCAGAAATCGTCGTTCTGGAAGGTGTCGGTGGACTAGGTGGAAGCGGGTTCCGTAAGTCGGTCAGGGAATTGGCAAAGGGAACGTACACAATTACCGCGGCCTGCGTCGGTGCCCCGACCGCGTACCTGTACATTTCCAGGAGGGCCTTCGGGACGGCGGCAAAACTTGAACTGAATCTCAACTGCGGAAAAGCCACAAAAGTGCAGGTCGACATCGCAGAAGGGCCGGTTCAGGTCCAAGGGTTCTATCCCACCACCGGCCCCGGCACCGGAGCAGTTGCAGGTTTCTGGATGGTCCCGGACGCCACCGGTTCCTAGGGAAGGTGGGGGTTCGCGGCGACGCTCACCCGCTTGCCGTCTCCGAAAGATGGGGTCATGCATGAAAGGCCCCCTTCGTGTTTCAAGGGTATTGGCCCACTCCGACGGACAACCGAACAATCGGAGGCGCAGGGCGATTCTTAGGATAGGTTTCTTTCACGGGGCGGGTGCCCGGGCATGGAGGGGGACCATTGCAGACATCAAACGAAGGCCCGGTTAAGGGACAGCCAGACATAGTCAGCGGATTCGTTCGTTATGCGACGGTGCGGCCGCCCATAACGCTCCGCTCGGCATCGGCACGACCGGTGGCCGCCGGAGTGTGGTTGTTCGCTGCCGGCACGCTGGCGTGGTTGTTGATTGCCGAGGATCTCAATGCCGCAATACGCGCTGCGCCTTGGCTGGTTTTGCTGTCCTGGTTTGTTTACGCATCCCAGTGGCGGCCGTGTCTGCGTATCGACGGCTCTGGGTTTGAGGTGATCAATGGTTTGCGCGACCACCAGATACCGTTCGGGACCGTGAAGGACATCGAAGTCCGGTTCACCACAGCCATCTGGGCGGCCGGTAAAAAATACGCTAGCTGGGGCGCTCCGACCCCGCCGTCCGCATTCGGCTCCGGATTCCAGAATAGAGTAGACGTAAATAGCCGCCCCTTCAGCATGCTCCCGAGCAACGAACGCATCAGCCAGCCGGAGACGAGGACTGGACGTGATGCCATCGTCGCCGCGTGGCAGGACGCCCGATCGGCCGGACTCACGTCCACACATGAGGTTGTTGTCTCCAAGTGGAACGCACCCGTGATCGTCGTCGGACTGCTCGCGATTCTCTCAGTGATCGCCGCAGCTTTGGTCTAAACGCTGGCCTACCTGCGACGGTCGAGTCCGCTGCTGCTGCCACAAGGATGAGAAACGATCTGGTCCACATTGGTCCAAGCACCAGCTTGGTTGATTTGAGCCGCGCCCTCGCCCCGATGTGTGTGCAGCCCTTGGGAGTGCGGGCACCAAACCCGCGCCAATGCGCGGTGCCAGAATGACGCCAAAAGCTCCGGGACCCACAGGGTTCGGTCGCGCAAGACGTTCGTGGCGTGCCCGTAAGGCGAACGTCTTACGGGACGAAACTTCATTCTCTGGGAGTTTTCGCGTGATTCGCATCGGCACATGGCGGTCATATTGCAGAGTTAAATGGCCGTCTGCGCGATAACTGGGGTTCATGCCAGAACAGCGAGGTGCCCCCCCAATGTCGGTGCTATCCGGCCGTTGACCGGACGCGACTGGCCGACTTCCTATCGCACCATACGCGCGTCGACAATCTTTAGAGCACCGGGGTCGGTCTGCTCCGTTCCATCGAATTCGAATCCGTTGCGACGGTAGAACGCCACCGCCCGGGGATTGTCCTTCGCGACCCACAGCATGGCGGGACCATCACCCACGGTGGCATCCAGCAGGGCCTGTCCCACTCCGGCACCGTAGTGCTCTGCCGCCACGTAAATGCTGAACAACTGACGACCTCGCGGGAGCTCTTGGCCTTCCGGTCCGAAGCTGGGGCCGGAGAACGCGAAGCCTATGATCTTCCCGTTGCTTTCCGCGATCCTGATGCGCCGATCCTCGCGCGGATTCCCGAGGATGTGATTCTACATCTGGTGACGGCTCTGGGCGTGCTCTTCGGTAAAGAAGTCCTCAGGGAGCAGATGCGAGTATGCCTCCCGCCAAGTGGCCACGTGCAGTTCGGCAATCTGTGGTGCGTCGGGAAGAGCGGGCTGGCGCAGCGTGAACGACATCACCACATCCTGCCAGACTACTCACCGCAGGTCAGGCACCAGCGGAGTTACCGGCTACCCAGTGGGTGAAGCAGCTTGAGTTAAGAAAAGTCGTAGACGACCGGGTCCTGATACGGCACTGGGGCTCCGTCCCATATCCGGCATTTCTTGCCTCATGATCCGTGTCCACTATCCATCCTTGACCGGGACACTACCAGCCACGGTCAGGCGTAGCTGGCGGTGACCGTCTTGGCTTTTCCGTTGAGTTGGATTCGACCGCCGTAGGGGAGGATCCACTGC
>NZ_JBVAYZ010000044.1:0-5770 GCF_055412865.1 Pseudarthrobacter ribosi
GCGGGATGCGAAGCTGCAGCTGTCCGGTCCGGCGGCGGACGCGGTGGCGGTTGCGACGCCGAAGGCGCTGCTGCACCAGCCGTTGGATGGTTCGACGGCGAAGACGGTGAGGTTCGGCGGGCAGGGTGTGCCGGCGGCGCCGGTGCAGCTGGCCGGGTGTGTGCATGCGGCGTGGTCGGGGGCGAACAAGTATGTCCGTGAGTGCGTCAATGATGCCGATGACAAGACGGTGGATGTGCCCAAGGCCAGTGCGTCGCCGTCGTATGCGTTCCGGGTGAACCGGGACNCGTGAACTCCGGCAATGTGTGGCTGGTGAACCAGAACATGCAGCTGGTCAACAACTGGGACGACGTCGTCCCGCCCAAGCAGACCTCCGACGACGCGGACAAAGACTCCGCCGACGAGGTCCAGCAGACCGTCCTGCCGGACCGCACCAAGCCCAACAGCGCCCCCGTGGCCAATCCGGACAGCTTCGGCGTGCGCGCCGGCAAGACCACCATCCTTCCCGTGCTGGACAACGACACCGACCCCGACGGCGACATCCTCACCGTCAGGGCCCCCGATCCGGTCAAATCCGGGCTCCTGGCGCCGATCTACGGCTCTACCGGCTTCCAGGTCAGCGTCCCGGCAGACCAGACCGGCGCGGAGACCTTCAAATATTCGGCCGACGACGGACGCGGGCTCTCCGCCTCCGCCGACGTCACGCTCACCGTCATCCCCGCGGGGGAGAACTCCGCGCCGCGGCAGAAACCCAACCGGAACACCTCCCTCGTGGTGCAGTCCGGCAAGCTTGTCACCCAGAACATTCTCCCCGACTGGATCGACCCCGACGGCGACGACCTCTACGTCGTCAGCGCCACCAGCAGCGACCCCCGGGACCAGGTCAAGGCCCGTCCCGACGGCCTGCTCAGCTTCCAGGAAGCCGGCGCCGAGCCCGGCCGCAAGATCGTCACCGTCACGGTCTCCGACGGCCAGTCCAGCACCGAAGGCAAGATCACCGTCGACGTCCGGGCACCCGGCGCCCTGCCGCCGATCGCCAACGCGGACTACCTCGTCGCCGTCGCCGGGGTGGACACCGTCATCGCCCCGCTCAAGAACGACTCGGATCCCCAGGGCGGAGCGCTGCGCCTCGCCCAGGTCACCCCCGACGGCAACTCCACCGCCACGATCGGCGCGGACCAGCAGACCTTCACGTTCAACTCCACCGCCCAGGGCGCCCACTACGTCACCTACCTCGTGACCAACGGCCCGGCCAGCGCCCAGCAGCTGGTCCGGGTCGACGTCGTGCCCGGCAACGGCGATGGCGCCCCGGTGGCCGTGCGGGACACTGCCCTACTCCCCAGCGGCGGTAGCGTCCTGGTGGATGTCCTGGGCAACGACTCCGACCCCTCCGGCGGCGTGCTGGTGGTCCAGTCCGTCACGGCCGAAGACGGGCAGCCCGTCAGCGTCTCCGTCCTGGACCACTCGGTGGTCCGGATCACCGACATCCGCGCGCAGGGCCAGCTCAACGTCACCTACACCATCTCCACCGGCAAGTCCTCGGCCAGCGGCGAGATCGCCGTCCTCGTGGTCCCGGCCCCCGCCAAACTCCAGGCCCCGCAGGCCAAACCGGACGAAGCGACCGTGCGGGCCGGCGACGTCGTCACCATCCCGGTCCTCGAGAACGACACCGACCCCAACGGCGGGAAGCTGGCCCTCGAACCGGTCCTCGCGCAGCAGCCCGACTCCGCCGACGGCCGCATCTTCCCCTCCGGCAACACCCTGCGCTTCATCGCCGGTGAAGCGCCCAAAACCGTGTACGCGATTTATAAGGTCACCAACGACTCCGGACAGTCGGACTCCCAGCAGCTCACCATCCGCATCCAGGCCCGCGACGACGAGCGGAACACCCGACCTGAGCCGAAAAACCTGACCGCTCGCGTCGTGGCCGGCATGGTGGTCCGCATCCCCGTGCCGCTGGACGGCATCGACTCCGACGGCGACTCCGTCCAGCTGATCGGCATCGACAGGGCCCCAGCCATGGGAACGGCCGTGGTCAAGGACGGTTACCTCGAATTCACCGCCACCGGCAACGCCTCCGGCACCGACACCTTCAACTACCGCGTCCGGGACCGGATCGGCGCCGAAAACACCGGAACCGTGATTGTCGGCATCGCCCCGCCGGAAGCCAACAACCAGAAACCCATCGCGATCGACGATGCCGTGGACGTCCGCCCCGGCCGGAAGATCGCCGTCGACGCCCTTAGCAACGACTCCGACCCCGACGGGGACCCGATCAGCCTGGTCTCCAACGCCTTCGAAGCCCGCCCCGAACTCCAGGTGGAAGCAGCGGACGGCGGCAAGGTGCTCCTCGCGGCCCCCGGCACCGCCGGCAACGAGAGCGTCAGCTACAAGATCCAGGACGACAAAAAGGCCCAGGGCAGCGCCGTGATCCGCGTCCGGATCAGCCCCGACGCAGCCCTCAAGCTCCCGGTTGCCAAGGACGACGTCGTCACGCCCGCGGAGACGCTCGGGAAGTCCGCCGTCGACGTCCCGGTCCTCAAGAACGACTCGGACCCCGACGGCGTCGCCTCCGAACTCAAGGTCTCCCTGCCCGACGGCAACCCGAATGCGCGCGTCGGAGGCGACGGCAACGTCGTCGTGGCACTGGTCCCGAAGGACCAGCTGGTCCCGTACACCGTCACCGACGTCGACGGTCAAAGCGCGACGGCGGTCATCTGGGTTCCCGGGCAGGGCGAGCAACACCCCAGCCTGGCGCGCACCGACGTCGTGGAAGTGATGGCCGGCCAGGAAATCACCCTCGACCTGAACGAATACGTCCGGGTTCGGGACGGGCGCACCCCGCGCATTACGCAGGTGGACAAGGTCCGGGTGCAGGGGGCCGCGACCGAGAACGTCGTGGCCGGGAACGGCTCGGCGCTGCGCTACGCCGCGCTCGAGGACTACGTCGGCCCCGGCTCCGTGACCTTCGAAGTCACCGACGGCACCGGCCCCGACGATCCGCAGGGCCTCACCTCGACCCTGAGCATCATCACCAAGGTCCTTCCGGACCCGAACGCCAACCACCAGCCCACCTTCAGCGGCACCGATCTCGAGGTGCCGAAGGCCGAATCCGTCAGCCTGGAGCTCGGCAACCTCGCCAAGGACGTGGACTCCGGGGACCAAGAGAAGCTCAAGTTCGAGCTCGACGGCACCCTGCCGGACGGGTTCAAGGCAACGATCGAGGGCCAGACCCTCAAGGTCACCGCGGAAGCCACCCTCGCCGCGGGACGGACGGGGACCATCCCGCTGAAGGTCACCGACGGCCGCTCCGAACCGGTCACGGCCACGGTGGCCGCCACCGTCGTCGCCTCCAACCGGCCCCTCCCGACGGCCAACGAGGACGCTATCGAGGGGGCCAATGCGGGCAGGACCGAGACCATCAACGTCCTGGCCAACGACTTCAACCCCTTCGGCGAGACCCCGCTGAAGATTATCTCGGCGACGGTTGAAACCGGCTCCGCCGCCGGCGCCCCGGCCGTGAACGGGGACTCAATCACGGTCACTCCCGCCGAGGGCTCCAAGGGCGTTATGGTGATCCGCTACACCGTGCTGGACAAGACCGAGGACCCCACGCGTCAGGCGAGCGGCCGGGTGCGCATCACGGTCCGGGACAAACCGGATGCCCCCTCGGCGCCGTCCGCGACGGACGTCCGCAGCCGCACCGCCGTGCTCAAGTGGGCACCGCCCTCGGACAACGGCGCTGCCATCAGCAAGTACACCGTCAGCTCCAGCGGCTTCAGCCAGGACTGTGCCACCACCACGTGCACGCTCAGCGGCCTGACCAACGACGTCAAGTACGTCTTCACCGTCACCGCCACCAATGAGGTGGGGGAGTCAGTGCCCTCGGCGGCGTCCAACGAAATCCGGCCCGATGAGAAGCCGTCCCCGCCGGAGGCCCCGACGGTTAAGGCCGGCGACAAGAACATGGTGATTAACTGGGCCCCGGCCAAGACCGAGGGCTCGGCCGTCAAGAGCTACAACCTGGAGATCTCCCCGCCGCCGGCCACCGGGATTGGCGTGAAGAACGGCATCACAGGCCTGAACTACACCTGGCCGGGACTGACCAACGGCGTGCGGTACAAGGTGCGTGCCCAGGCAGTCAATGAGCTTGGCCCGTCCGAGTGGGGGATCTACTCCGCCGAGGACAACCCGGCCGGTGTCCCGGCGGCCCCGGCGGCACCGACGACGGCGGTGGCCTCCGCCGTGGGCACCTCCAACCAGCTCAAGGTGAACTGGGCCGAACCGAACACCAACGGCGACGCGATCAAAAACTACTACGTCACCATGAGCGGCGGCGGCGGGGCCGCCCAGACCCAAATGGTGGCCGGGACGGTCCGGACCGCGAACTTCACCGCGAACAACTCCGAGGCGTCCTACACGTTCACCGTCCAGGCCGAGAACAAGGCCGGCAAGGGCGCCGTCAGCGCCTCATCCGCGCCGCGCCGCGCCACCGGCAAACTCTCGACGGTCTCCGGCGTGAGCGCCACCGCGGCCAACACCGGCGGTGCGGGTAGGGCCGTGACGATCAACTTCCGGGAACTCACGAACGCGGAGCGCAACGGATCGGCGCCCAATGAGGTCAGCTACACGTACAGGGCCAGCACCGGCCAGTCCGGCCCCATCCGGCCCGGGCAGACCGTGGCCGGGTTCACGAACGGGGCGGCCACGACCATCACCGTGACCGCGAACTCCACAGTGGCGCCAAGCTCGGACGCCAGTGCCGGGGCCCCCGTCAGGCCGTACGGCGCGCCCGGGACCCCCTCGGCGTCCGGCCAGAACGGCGGACAGAACCAGAAGTCACTCAGTTTCAGCTGGAGCTCGCCGTCGACCTCGACCAACGACGTCGCCTTCACGCAGATCAACATCGACGGACGGGGTTGGGAAAACGTCGCCGCATCAGGAAGCCGGACGGTGAACACCGGCGGCTTCGACGAACGGCACCAAATCCAGGTCCAGACCGTCAACTCCATCGGAACCGGCGGGGCCGTTGCCACGGCCACGGCGCAGTCCGGACCAGCCAAAACGACCTGGGACGCCGCGGTCAACGGCTACCGCACGTGCACGGACGCGCCTGCCTCCGGACAGACCTCGTGGCGGTCGCCGATTGGTGCGGAACACACCTGCGATGGCGTGATCCGGGACTATCCGTGGGCCTACGGCTCCGACGGGTCCTTCACCGTCAACTGCTTCATGTGGCGCACCGTGCCGGATGCCCGCGGCACCTACAAGTGGTACCGCATCAACTCGCATTCCGACGGCCGCTTTGTGGGCCGGACCATCCAGGTCGGCAACACCACTGTGGGTGAGCCCGAGGGGCATGGGATCCCGCAATGCGGCTGACTGGTGGAGGGCGAAGCAGGACTTCCCTGAGCGCGGCAGGGAAGTCCTCCCCATCGCACGCTCCCGGCATGTTCGGTAGGCTGTCGCGGGAAGTGAGGGCCTGGTCTCGGGCCCGTCAGGGGAATCACTACGCCATCTTGAAGGAAATCTGAAGCTGTGACACGTTTTTTCGCCACGCTGGGGTCCAGGAAGCCGGGCTTCGATCATCCGGGGTCACACAAACGGCGCAACAAGTTTATCGCCGTCACCGCCTCCGTCTCCGCTGCCGCGGTGCTGGTCACCGCGGCCATCATCTATCCGGGGTTTAAGACCACTGAGGTGGAGTTGAACGATGGTGGGGTGTGGGTGGTGTCGAAGTCGAAGAATGCGGTGGGGCGGTTGAATTATC
>NZ_JBVAYZ010000045.1:0-2239 GCF_055412865.1 Pseudarthrobacter ribosi
CGTGGAGTTCGGACACGAGCGCCTGGAGCGGGTGGGACTGGATGGGGAGCCGGAACCCGGCCATTTCCGCGAGGACCGAGCTGTGCCCGGCGGCGCAGAGGCCCACTTTTTCGGTGTTGATGGTGCCGCGGTTGGTCTTGACCCCCACCACCTTGTTTCCGTCCTTGAGGAAGCCGGTGACTTCGCAGTTCTGGATGATATCCACGCCGAGCTCATCGCACTTGCGGGCGAACGCCCAGGCGACGTGGTCGTGCTTGGCGATGCCGGCGCGCGGCTGGTAGGTGGCGCCCATGACCGGGTAGCGGATGTTGTCGTTGATGTTCAGGATGGGGCAGAGTTCCTTGACCTGTTGCGGGTCCAGCCACTCGGCGTCGACGCCGTTGAGCTTGTTGGCCCCGACCCGGCGGACACTTTCCCGGACGTCGCCCAGGGTGTGGGCGAGGTTCATGACCCCGCGCTGGCTGAACAGGAAGTCGTACTCGAGTTCCTCCGGCAGGATCTCCCAGAGCTTCAGGGCGTGCTCGTAGATCGCCGCGCTCTCGTCCCAGAGGTAGNCACGGCGTCATAGCTCTTCTTCGGGTCCGGATTGTGCCAGAGGAATTCCGGGTGTTCCGGAAGCTGTTCCGCGCTCATTGTGCTGCCCCGTTCTTGTCAGCGGAGAGGTTCGGGTACAGGGGGAACTTTTCTGCCAGGTTTTCAACCCGTTGCCGAAGTTCTGCTGCCGTCTCCTCGCTGAACTCGCGTTTGAGGGCTGCGGCAATAATGTCGGCCACTTCGGTGAACTCGGCTTTGCCAAAGCCACGCGTGGCAAGGGCCGGGGTGCCGATTCGAAGACCGGAAGAGACCATGGGCGGGCGGGGGTCAAACGGGACGGCATTGCGGTTGACCGTGATGCCGATGCGGTGCAGGCGGTCTTCGCCCTGCTGGCCGTCCAGGTCCGAGTTTCGCAGGTCCACCAGGACCAGGTGCACATCGGTGCCCCCACTAACTACGGTCGCGCCGGATGCGGCGACGTCTGCCGCCAACAGGCGTTCGGCGATGATGCTGGCACCTTCCAGCGTGCGTTCCTGGCGTTCCCGGAATTCGGGCTCCGCCGCGAGTTTGAAAGCGACAGCCTTCGCCGCGATCACATGTTCCAGCGGTCCACCCTGCTGGCCGGGGAAAACCGCGGAGTTAACCTTCTTGGCGATGTCGGCGTCATTAGTCAGAATCACACCACCACGAGGACCGCCAAGGGTCTTGTGCGTGGTGCTCGTGACGATGTGGGCGTGCGGCACCGGGTTCGGGTGCAGCCCGGCTGCCACCAGACCGGCGAAATGCGCCATGTCCACCATCAGGTACGCGCCGACCAGGTCCGCGATCCGGCGGAACTCCGCGAAGTCCAGCTGGCGGGAGTAGGCGGACCAGCCGGCCACGATGAGACGCGGCTTGTTCTCAACGGCGAGGCGCTCCACCTCGGCCATGTCGATCTGCATGGTGTCCTCGCGAACGCCATAGGGGACAACTTTGTACAGCTTCCCCGAGAAGTTGATCCGCATGCCGTGAGTCAGGTGGCCGCCGTGCGCGAGATTCAGCCCCAGGATGGTGTCACCGGGCTGGATGAGTGCGAACATAGCCGATGCATTGGCCTGCGCGCCGGAGTGGGGCTGGACGTTAGCGAATTCGGAACCGAAGAGTGACTTGAGGCGGTCGATGGCCAACTGCTCCACGACGTCGACGTGCTCGCAGCCGCCGTAGTAGCGCTTGCCGGGGTAACCCTCGGCATACTTGTTGGTCAGCACAGATCCCTGCGCTTCCATAACAGCAGTCGGTGCGAAGTTTTCCGAGGCGATCATCTCCAGGGTGCCCTGCTGGCGCAGGAGCTCCTGCTGAATAGCGGCGTGGATCAGCGGATCGGTCTCTGCGAGCGAGCGGGTCAGAACGTCGACCATCATTTCTCCTAAGTCTGCTATCTAATATCCTGTTGATATATTAGTTTCGTGATTCAAGTATGCTATCCCCTCCGGTGGGTGTCAACAGATTTTCCGGCCGGTTTGGCCGGCAGAGACAGGGGCCGCGAACGGACCAATGGGCCGGGAGCGGCTGAAGCGCAGCCCCCCGGGCTGCGCTTCAGCTCCAGGCCACTTGAGATCTGGCCTAGGTGTACTGCGCCATTAGGTTGGTGACACTCGGGTGATGGGTGTGGTTCCGATGCCGGTGTGGATTCGTTCAGTGTTGTAGTGCTGGAGCCAGGGCGCAA
>NZ_JBVAYZ010000046.1:0-1746 GCF_055412865.1 Pseudarthrobacter ribosi
CGCATACACGGGGCAAGGTGACTGTAGGTGCTCCTTAGAAAGGAGGTGATCCAGCCGCACCTTCCGGTACGGCTACCTTGTTACGACTTAGTCCCAATCGCCAGTCCCACCTTCGACAGCTCCCTCCCACAAGGGGTTAGGCCACCGGCTTCGGGTGTTACCAACTTTCGTGACTTGACGGGCGGTGTGTACAAGGCCCGGGAACGTATTCACCGCAGCGTTGCTGATCTGCGATTACTAGCGACTCCGACTTCATGGGGTCGAGTTGCAGACCCCAATCCGAACTGAGACCGGCTTTTTGGGATTAGCTCCACCTCACAGTATCGCAACCCTTTGTACCGGCCATTGTAGCATGCGTGAAGCCCAAGACATAAGGGGCATGATGATTTGACGTCGTCCCCACCTTCCTCCGAGTTGACCCCGGCAGTCTCCTATGAGTCCCCGCCATAACGCGCTGGCAACATAGAACGAGGGTTGCGCTCGTTGCGGGACTTAACCCAACATCTCACGACACGAGCTGACGACAACCATGCACCACCTGTAAACCGACCGCAAGCGGGGCACCTGTTTCCAGGTGTTTCCGGTTCATGTCAAGCCTTGGTAAGGTTCTTCGCGTTGCATCGAATTAATCCGCATGCTCCGCCGCTTGTGCGGGCCCCCGTCAATTCCTTTGAGTTTTAGCCTTGCGGCCGTACTCCCCAGGCGGGGCACTTAATGCGTTAGCTACGGCGCGGAAAACGTGGAATGTCCCCCACACCTAGTGCCCAACGTTTACGGCATGGACTACCAGGGTATCTAATCCTGTTCGCTCCCCATGCTTTCGCTCCTCAGCGTCAGTTAATGCCCAGAGACCTGCCTTCGCCATCGGTGTTCCTCCTGATATCTGCGCATTTCACCGCTACACCAGGAATTCCAGTCTCCCCTACATCACTCTAGTCTGCCCGTACCCACCGCAGATCCGGAGTTGAGCCCCGGACTTTCACGGCAGACGCGACAAACCGCCTACGAGCTCTTTACGCCCAATAATTCCGGATAACGCTTGCGCCCTACGTATTACCGCGGCTGCTGGCACGTAGTTAGCCGGCGCTTCTTCTGCAGGTACCGTCACTTTCGCTTCTTCCCTACTGAAAGAGGTTTACAACCCGAAGGCCGTCATCCCTCACGCGGCGTCGCTGCATCAGGCTTTCGCCCATTGTGCAATATTCCCCACTGCTGCCTCCCGTAGGAGTCTGGGCCGTGTCTCAGTCCCAGTGTGGCCGGTCACCCTCTCAGGCCGGCTACCCGTCGTCGCCTTGGTGAGCCATTACCTCACCAACAAGCTGATAGGCCGCGAGTCCATCCAAAACCACAATAAAGCTTTCCACCCCCCACCATGCGATGAGGAGTCATATCCGGTATTAGACCCAGTTTCCCAGGCTTATCCCAGAGTTAAGGGCAGGTTACTCACGTGTTACTCACCCGTTCGCCACTAATCCCCCAGCAAGCTGGGATCATCGTTCGACTTGCATGTGTTAAGCACGCCGCCAGCGTTCATCCTGAGCCAGGATCAAACTCTCCGTTGAAGTAAAACAGACACAACCAACACCCCCGGGAAAACGGGACGTGCCGGCTGCACAAAATTTGAAACCAGCTGTAAAAACCAGACCACACCACGGGGTGGCGGATCCGGTCAATTCAACCAATTCAATACAATAAATTGGTATCAACAAACTTGGCACACTATTGAGTTCTCAAACAACAGACACA
>NZ_JBVAYZ010000047.1:0-1581 GCF_055412865.1 Pseudarthrobacter ribosi
CTCTTCATGGTGTGAACGTCTTTTGAATCCGTTCACGAAGAGAGTGTGTGGTGTAAGTTATCGGCCTATTAGTACCGGTCAGCTTCACGAGTCGTTAGTCCTCGCTTCCACATCCGGCCTATCAACCCAGTGGTCTGGCTGGGGGCCTCTCACACACAAGGTGTATGGAAATCTCATCTCGAAGCGAGCTTCCCGCTTAGATGCTTTCAGCGGTTATCCCATCCGAACGTAGCTAATCAGCGGTGCACTTGGCAGTACAACTGACACACCAGAGGTTCGTCCGTCCCGGTCCTCTCGTACTAAGGACAGCCCTTCTCAAATTTCCTGCGCGCGCAGCGGATAGGGACCGAACTGTCTCACGACGTTCTAAACCCAGCTCGCGTACCGCTTTAATGGGCGAACAGCCCAACCCTTGGGACCTACTCCAGCCCCAGGATGCGACGAGCCGACATCGAGGTGCCAAACCATGCCGTCGATATGGACTCTTGGGCAAGATCAGCCTGTTATCCCCGAGGTACCTTTTATCCGTTGAGCGACGGCCATTCCACAATGTACCGCCGGATCACTAGTCCCGACTTTCGTCCCTGCTCGAGATGTCTCTCTCACAGTCAAGCTCCCTTGTGCACTTACACTCGACACCTGATTGCCAACCAGGCTGAGGGAACCTTTGGGCGCCTCCGTTACTTTTTAGGAGGCAACCGCCCCAGTTAAACTACCCATCAGGCACTGTCCCTGACCCGGATTACGGGCCGAAGTTAGATGTCCAAAGTGACCAGAGTGGTATTTCAACGATGACTCCACCCGAACTGGCGTCCGGGCTTCAACGTCTCCCACCTATCCTACACAAGCCACTCCGAACACCAATACCAAACTATAGTAAAGGTCTCGGGGTCTTTCCGTCCTGCTGCGCGTAACGAGCATCTTTACTCGTACTGCAATTTCGCCGAGTTTATGGTTGAGACAGCGGGGAAGTCGTTACTCCATTCGTGCAGGTCGGAACTTACCCGACAAGGAATTTCGCTACCTTAGGATGGTTATAGTTACCACCGCCGTTTACTGGGGCTTGAATTCTCAGCTTCGCCTTGCGGCTAACCGGTCCTCTTAACCTTCCAGCACCGGGCAGGAGTCAGTCCGTATACATCGTCTTGCGACTTCGCACGGACCTGTGTTTTTAGTAAACAGTCGCTTCCCCCTGGTCTCTGCGGCCCCTGCACGCTCCGGACAGCTTGTGTCCATCACGATGGGGGCCCCCCTTCTCCCGAAGTTACGGGGGCATTTTGCCGAGTTCCTTAACCATAATTCTCTCGATCGCCTTAGTATTCTCTACCTGATCACCTGTGTCGGTTTGGGGTACGGGCGGCTAAAACCTCGCGTCGATGCTTTTCTCGGCAGCATAGGATCACCGAATCCCCCCTTACGGGAGTCCCATCGGGTCTCAGGCATCATGAACGGCGGATTTGCCTACCGTTCGCCCTACATCCTTAGACCGGGACAACCATCGCCCGGCTCGGCTACCTTCCTGCGTCACACCTGTTAATACGCTTGCCTCCCAGGATCAGGTCCCGCGCTCCACCAAAACCC
>NZ_JBVAYZ010000048.1:0-1480 GCF_055412865.1 Pseudarthrobacter ribosi
GTGTGTGGGGTGTGTGGTACGGGGTTGTTGTTTGAGAACTACATAGTGGACGCGAGCATCTTTTATAAGAAGCAATTTCCAAGATATATGAACCTGGATCTGTCGCTGTTGTCTGGTTGTGCCTTTCGGGGTGCGGTCCGGCGGTGGTGGTGGTTTCCGTGGTTCTCTCGAAAGAATAGCGTTTTATTGATCTTTTGTGGTCAAGTTTTTAAGAGCACACGGTGGATGCCTTGGCATTAGGAGCCGAAGAAGGACGTAGGAATCTGCGATAAGCCTGGGGGAGTCGATAACCGGACTGTGATCCCAGGGTGTCCGAATGGGGAAACCCCGCCAGGGGCGCGAGCTGCCTGGTGACCCGCATCTGAACACATAGGGTGCGTGGAGGGAACGCGGGGAAGTGAAACATCTCAGTACCCGCAGGAAGAGAAAACAATAGTGATTCCGTCAGTAGTGGCGAGCGAACGCGGATCAGGCTAAACCGTTCCATGTGTGATAGCCGGCGGGCGTTGCATGGTCGGGGTTGTGGGACTTCCCATTCTGTCTCTGCCGGGACAGTGGGGTGTGTAGTACAGGCATAGGTGAACGGTCTTGAAAGGCCGGCCAGAGAGGGTGTGAGCCCCGTAACCGAAATGTTGTGTACCGCCCGGGGAGTATCCCAAGTAGCACGGGGCCCGAGAAATCCCGTGTGAATCTGTCAGGACCACCTGATAAGCCTAAATACTCCCTAATGACCGATAGCGGACCAGTACCGTGAGGGAAAGGTGAAAAGTACCCCGGGAGGGGAGTGAAACAGTACCTGAAACCGTGTGCTTACAATCCGTCGGAGCAACCTTGTAGTTGTGACGGCGTGCCTTTTGAAGAATGAGCCTGCGAGTTAGTGTTACGTCGCGAGGTTAACCCGTGTGGGGAAGCCGTAGCGAAAGCGAGTCTGAATAGGGCGTTGCAGTGGCGTGATCTAGACCCGAAGCGAAGTGATCTACCCATGGCCAGGTTGAAGCGACGGTAAGACGTCGTGGAGGACCGAACCCACTTCAGTTGAAAATGGAGGGGATGAGCTGTGGGTAGGGGTGAAAGGCCAATCAAACTTCGTGATAGCTGGTTCTCCCCGAAATGCATTTAGGTGCAGCGTTGCGTGTTTCTTACCGGAGGTAGAGCTACTGGATGGCTAATGGGCCCTACAAGGTTACTGACGTCAGCCAAACTCCGAATGCCGGTAAGTGAGAGCGCAGCAGTGAGACTGTGGGGGATAAGCTTCATAGTCGAGAGGGAAACAGCCCAGACCACCAACTAAGGCCCCTAAGCGTGTGCTAAGTGGGAAAGGATGTGGAGTTGCGAAGACAACCAGGAGGTTGGCTTAGAAGCAGCCATCCTTAAAAGAGTGCGTAATAGCTCACTGGTCAAGTGATTCCGCGCCGACAATGTAGCGGGGCTCAAGTACACCGCCGAAGTTGTGGATTTCAGATATTAGCTAAGCCGCCCC
>NZ_JBVAYZ010000049.1:0-1445 GCF_055412865.1 Pseudarthrobacter ribosi
AGCCGCCCGTAGCTGAACCCGTTCTCGCCCAGGACGAATGCCTCGGCTCCGAGTCTGCGAAGAAGCTCGCGGGTAACGACGCTGTCCTGGTGGTCACCGAGGACTTTCTGGACGTCGTGGGCGGCGTCGGCCAGACGGGCTGCGTGCTTGGGGTTGACGGGGGCGGCGGCTTCGGCTGCATACCGCAGCCGTTTCCCGTCTTTCCGGGCCTCGTGCAGGGCCGGGTGGTCTCCGGTGCCGGCGGCATGCCGTTTGGCTTCCCGGGCCGCGGTGCGCAACCGCCTGACGTCGCGTTTGACCAGCCGGGGGATGACTTTGACCGCTGGTTTGGAGGCCAGCGGCGAGAGGGGCGGGGCGGCGATCATGGCCTCGAGGGCGTCGAGCAGCCGGAAATAGCGCTGCCCGTCCAAGGCTTCCAGTGCCCTGGCGTGGGCTTCCTGGTAGGCGCCGCCGAGTTCAAGATCGACCCTACGGGTGACGGGTCCCATCACCAGCTCGCCGGGTTCCTCGGCGACCATGTCCTTCAGGCGTGCATGCATGACCTCCGCGTCGCGGGCCTGACCGAGCACGCCGGCGAGCCATTTCAATTCGTTCCGCAGGAAACCCACTGTCTCGGCGTCGTCCAGCAGTTTCCTGTAGGTCGCCAGCGCCGAGCGCATGCGCCGGGTGGCAACCCTCATCTTGTGGACCGCATCGTGGGCGTCCTGCCGCACGCGGGGATCCTGGTCTTTGAGTTCCTTCACCTGTTGCCTGAGGTAGGCGAGCACGACATCGCCGGCGGGTCCCTTGCGCTTGGGCGCCGGCTCTGTGGAGGCAGGTTCCAGGTTCAGGGCGCGCGCGAGTTTGGACGGGTAGGCGGAGGGCCGGACGCCGGCTCCGGCGAGCCGGTCCTGCACGGCCTCGAGCAGGGGCCGGGAACCGGCAACGAGTTCAATCTCCCACTCCCGCCAGCGCAGGGTGCCTGGTTTCGGCCCCAGGGTCTCAGCCTGCACCCGGTCGTCACAGAACTCCGCAAGAACGGCGTTGTCCTTGTCCCTGAGCCGGTACACGACGCGCCTCGTCTTCAGCCGGGCCACCGGTAGCAGCGCGCGGTCTCTGTTGTGCACACGGACCAGCTGAAGGAGAGCGCCGGGGACGCCGTCGGCCTGTTCTCCGAGCGGTTCGCGGAATTCCGTCCGTTCGTCCGCTCCAGCGGGCAGCTTCAGGTGCCATCCGGCGTCCTCACCCCCGGTTCTGCGGCGCAGGGTGATCCGCGCGGACGCCAGGCGCAGGTCCTCGGTGTCGAAGTACTCGGCCTCCAGCCGGTGCTCCACAGGCCGGTCCACCCGGGCAACGCCGGGCAAATCCTGAGGCGAAGGAAGAAGGGCCTCCTCCTCGACATCAAACTTCCGTTCGATCTCAACAACGCGTGTCGCGGACATACCGAAATTCTACGTCCCGCGCTC
>NZ_JBVAYZ010000050.1:0-1073 GCF_055412865.1 Pseudarthrobacter ribosi
TGTACTGCGCCATTAGGTTGGTGACACTCGGGTGATGGGTGTGGTTCCGATGCCGGTGTGGATTCGTTCAGTGTTGTAGTGCTGGAGCCAGGGCGCAAGTGCTGCTTGGCGGTGGTTACTGCTGGTGAAGACCTGGCGGTAGGCCCATTCGGTTTGCAGAGTCCGGTTGAAGCGTTCGGCTTTGCCGTTGGTCCAGGGGCAGTGGGGCTTGATGAAGCGCTGAACTGCTCCGAGGTCCGTCACGGCCTGACGGAACGCGGCGGAGTTGCGGTAGGCGAAGGCGTTGTCGGTGATGATGCGTTCGATCCGGTGGATGCCGTGGGCGGCGAAGTAGCCTGCGGCGCGGGTGAGGAACCCGGCCGCGGTGGCACCCTTCTCGTCCGGGAGGACCTCGGCGTAGCCGATGCGGGTGTGGTCATCGATCGCGACGTGGACGTAGTCGTAACCGATCCCGCGTCCCTTGACCTGCTCCGAGCGGCCATGGGCCCGCCAGCCGCCTCCTTCCGGGATGCGTCCGAGCTTTTTCACGTCCAGATGGACGAGCTCCCCGGGCCGGTCCCGCTCATACCGGTTGGCGGTGGCCCGGGCCGCGCGGATCGGCACACCCGTCAGAGGGTCGCAGTCCGCCAGCCGCGGGACCCCGTGCCGGTGCAGGATCCGGGCCACCGTCCGCGCCGGAACCCCAGTCAGTGCCGCAACCCGCAGCGGACCGAACCGGGAGGACCGTCGGGCGTCCAGGACGGCCTGTTCACGATCAGTGCTCGTCCGGGTCGGTGTCGACCTGGGCCGGCTCGAGCGGTCCGCCAGCCCGGCCCCGCCCTCGGTCCGGAACCGCCTGACCCACCGGTACGCGGTCTGCCGGGACACGCCCAGCTCCGCAGCGATATGAGCAACCGGGCGGCCGGCGGCCACGCGGTCTACGATCAAGCGTCTTCCATGAACAGTCAACCGGGCATTAACGTGGGACATGAGGACCTCCGTGTGCAAAGTGTGTGAACTAGACAGCTCCACTTAGCCCGGAGGTCCTCCTCGTTTTCAAGCCCTACGTGTCAACAACGTCCCGGCACAGTACA
>NZ_JBVAYZ010000051.1:0-1038 GCF_055412865.1 Pseudarthrobacter ribosi
ACGGGCGATCGGGTCGCGGTTCTCTCCCCGTCGTTCGCGGCGCCTGGACTCGCCCCTGCCGTGCATGAACAGGCGATGCGGCGGCTCACCGCGGCTACCGGGTTGATCCCGGTGGAGTTCCCGACGACCCGCAAGCTCGGATCCAGTCCCCAGGAACGGGCGGCTGACATTAATGCGGCGTTCGCCGATCCCAGCATCCGCGCGATTGTCGCCACCATCGGCGGCGATGACCAGGTCACGGTCATACCTCATCTCGACGAGGCGGCGGCCGCAGCCGATCCCAAGATCTTCATCGGATACAGCGATAACACCAACCTGCTCAACTGGCTGTGGTCCCTCGGGATTCCCGCATATTACGGCGGTTCGACCCAAGTCCACCTTGGCGCCGGGCCGGGTGCGGATGACGTCCACCTCGCTTCCCTGCGGGCTGCGCTGCTCACCGGAGGCGAACTCGAAGTCACCGATCCCGGGGAGTCAGAGGACTTCGGGCCTGATTGGCTCGAACCGCGGGCCCTCGCCGAATACGGCGACCGCGAACCCACCGAGCCCTGGGCGTGGACAGGTCCCGCAAGGACTGTCTCCGGTCCCACGTGGGGTGGCTGCCTCGAAGTCATTGACCAACTCGCCCTCGCCGACAGGCTGCCCACCGTCGACGCGCTCCGGGGCGCCATCTTGATCCTAGAAACCAGCGAACTTCTCGCTCCCGCAGAGTGGATTAAGCGATGGGTTCGAGCACTGGGCGAGCGAGGCGTCCTTGGGGCGGTCGATGGTGTGATGGTCGCCCGGCCTCCCGTCAGCAGCCACGGGCAGGTTCCGCCTGCCGCCGAACGGGCTCGGCTGCGTGCGGCACAGCGGGATGTGGTCAGCGCCGAAATCGGACGATACAACCCGGACGCCGTCGTTTGCATCGGAGTCCCCTTCGGGCACACCCGGCCGCAGTGGATCCTCCCCTACGGCGGTCGAATCCAACTCAACGGAAAAGCCAAGACGGTCACCGCCAGCTACGCCTGACCGTGGCTGGTAGTGTCCCGGTCAAGG